>DATBBE010000082.1:0-4410 GCA_036271155.1 Nocardioides sp.
CGCCGGCATCCCGGTCACCCATCGGCAGGTCGCCCACGACTTCACCGTGATCTCCGGTCACGTGCCGCCCGGGCACCCCGACTCGCTGGTCGACTGGCCCTCGGTCGCCGGTCTGCGCGGCACGCTGCTGCTGATGATGGCGGTCGAGAACGCCTCGGCCATCGCCGAGACCCTGGTCACCTCCGGCCGCGACCCCGGCACGCCCGTGGCCGTGGTCTGCGACGGGTCGATGCCGGAGGAGCGGACCGTCCTCTCGACCCTGGGCGAGCTCGGCACCGACCTGGACCGGCACGGCGTACGCCCGCCGGCGATCGTCGTGGTGGGCGACGTCGTCGCCGTGGCCCATCCGCAACACTTCGGGGCATGGCAGAGCTGATCGAGGTCTCCGACCCGGACGACCCCCGTCTCGCCGACTACCGCGACCTGCGCGACGTCCAGCTGCGCACGCATCTCGAGGCCGAGCACGGCCTCTTCCTGGCCGAGGGCGAGAAGGTCGTACGTCGCGCGGTCGAGGCCGGCTTCACGCCGAGGTCGTTGCTGATGGCGAGCCGCTGGCTGGACGGGCTCTCGGACGTCCTCGCCCAGAGCACCGCCCCTTGCTACGTCGTCTCCGAGGCGCTGGCCGAGCAGGTCACCGGCTTCCACGTGCACCGGGGCGCCCTGGCCTCGCTGGAGCGGCGGCCCCTGCCGAGCGTCGACGAGGTGCTCGAAGGCGCTCGTCAGGTGCTGGTCCTCGAGGACGTCGTCGACCACACCAATGTCGGCGCGGTCTTCCGCTGCGCGGCCGGGTTCGGCTTCGACGCGGTGCTCCTGGCTCCTCGATGTGCCGACCCGCTCTACCGGCGCGCGATCAAGGTCGCGATGGGGGCGGTCTTCTCGACGCCGTGGACGCGGCTCGCGGACTGGTACGACGCCCTGCCGGACCTCGCCGAGCGCGGCTTCACGACGGTCGCCCTCACGCTCGCCGAGGACGCCTCACCCGTCGAGCAGGCCGTCTCCGGTCTCGAGCGGGTCGCGCTGGTGCTCGGGTCGGAGGGGCACGGTCTCTCGCCGCGCTGGGAGCAGGCCGCCGACCGCCGCGCCGTCATCGAGATGCGTGCGGGGATCGACTCGCTCAACGTGGCGGCCGCCGCGGCCGTCGCCTGCTACGTCACCGCCAGGCGAGTGACCGGCCAGTCGTCGGGGTAGTGCTCGGCCTCCCGTTCGTGTGCCTTCTGGAGCTTCTTGCGCCACCGGGTCGAGAGCCGGTCGCCGAAGACGGTGCCGAAGGTGTGGTCGGTCTCGTGCTGCAGGCAGCGGGCGAGCATCCCCTCGCCGGTGAACGTCACGGGTACGCCGTCCGCGCCGAAGCCGTGCACGGTCGCAGTCTCCGGCCGGGCCAGGGGCACATACCCCCCGGGCAGGGACAGGCAGCCCTCGTCCTCCTCCTCGAGCACCCGGTCGCGACCCTCGGGCAGGGTGACCTCGGGGTTGCACACCACGCCGACCGTCCGGTCGCCGGAGGTGTCGTGGCAGTCGAAGACGAAGACCCGCAGATCCACCCCGATCTGGCACGCCGCGAGCCCCACGCCGTCGGCGGCGTACATGGTCGCCACCAGGTCGGCGACCAGCGACCGCAGGTCCTCGTCGTACGCCGTGACGTCGGCCTGGCGCCGATGCATCACCGGGGTGCCCCAGCGCACGACCGGATGGACGCTGCCGCCGGCGGGCAGAGCGCCGTACGGAGCGTGGACGGGCGCGGCGGGGTCGAGCGGCATGCACGGAATCCTAAGGAACGGGCTGTGACCGGAAGCACCTGCCCGAGTCCTGGATCGAAAATGTAACTCCGAGTTACCTTGGCAGCATGCTGCTTCCCAAGCGCCCCCATCCTCGCGTCGGCCGCCCGGGTGGCCGACACGGCATCGCCAGCGGAGAGTCACGCGACCCGATCGGGTATGCCGTCGCCGCGATGAGCAGGCTGGCGCAGAGCGACCTCCTGGACCGGGTCGGCCTGCGTCGGCAGGCCGAGCAGACGGTCTTCACCGTGACCCGCGGCGGCTTCCGCACGGCGACGACGGCGGGACGCGCGTTCGCGCGGGCAGGCAAGAGGGGCCGGGCGGGTCGGCGGGCGACCACGGCGACGGCGCGCGGCGTCTTCGACCTGACGCCCACCGAGGACGAGCAGCTGCTCGTGGACGTCGTGACCGACCTCGCCGCAGACATCGTGCGGCCGGCGGCTGCCGACGCGGACGTCGCCTGCGCGGCCCCCGAGGAGGTCCTGTCCGCCGCGAGCGAGATCGGTCTGCCCTTGCTCGGGGTGCCGGAGTCCCTCGGTGGGATCTCCGAGGAGCGGGCCGTGATGGCCGGTGCGCTCGTCGCCGAGGCGCTGGCGAAGGGCGATCTCGGACTCGCCGTCGCGTGCCTGGCCCCCGGAGCCGTGGCCACGGCCCTCGCGACCTGGGGCACCGACGAGCAGCAGCAGACCTATCTGCCCGCCTTCACCGACGGCACTCGTGGCGCTCAGGTCCCGGCGGCGGCGCTGGCGCTCACCGAGCCGCGGCCGCTCTTCGACGTGCTCGAGCCGCAGGCCGTCGCCACCCGGCACGGCGACGACCTGGTGCTGGACGGCGTGAAGTCCATGGTGCCGCGCGGAGCGGACGCCGAGCTGTACGTGGTCGGCGCCCGGCTCGACGGCCATGGGGTCCTGGTCATCGTGGAGGCCGGTGTCTCCGGGTTGTCCGTGGAGGCGGACCCCGGGATGGGGGTGCGCGCCGCGTCGCTGACCACCCTGACGCTCGAAGGGGTGCGAGTTCCGGCGAGCAACGTCCTGGGCGCCCTCGACGGCACGACGTACGTCGAGTGCGTGCGGCTCTCGCGGATCGCCTGGTGCGCGCTGTCCGTCGGGGTCGGCCAGGCAGTGCTGGACTACGTGACCCCGTACGTCAAGGAGCGCGAGGCCTTCGGCGAGCCGATCGCGCGCCGCCAGTCGGTCGCGTTCATGGTCGCGAACATCGCCATCGAGCTCCAGGCGATGCGACTGCTCACCTGGAAGGCCGCCTCCCGGGCGGCCGCCGGCCAGGACGTCGCCCGCGACGTGGGCCTGGCCCGCACGCTGTGCTCGGACAAGGGCATGCAGATCGGTCTGGACGGCGTGCAGCTGCTGGGCGGCCACGGCTTCGTCAAGGAGCATCCGGTGGAGCGGTGGTACCGCGACCTGCGTGCCATCTCGATCATGGAAGGCGGGGTGCTCGTCTGATGATCAGTCTCGACGACCCGAGGAAGCTCGTCCCCCTTCGCGACCAGGCTCATCAGGTCGCCATGAACATGCTGCGGCCGATCAGCCGCAAGTACGACCGCGCCGAGCACGAGTACCCGCGCGAGCTCGACCTGCTGGCCGCGATGATCGACGGTCTCTCCGAGTCCGGCGCGAGCAACGGAGCCGGTGCGGCCGGGGTCCGGCGCGAGGGTGCCGACGGGGCCAACCTCGCCTCGGTGCTGGGCATCGCCGAGATGTGCTGGGGCGACGTCGGCCTGCTCCTGTCGCTGCCCCGCCAGGGGCTGGGCAACTCCGCGATCGCCTCGGTGGCCTCGCCCGAGCAGCAGGCTCGCTTCGGCCAGGTCTGGGCGTCGATGGCGATCACCGAGCCGGACACCGGCTCGGACTCCGCGAGCATCCGCACCACCGCTGTCCTCGACGGTGACGCCTATGTCCTCAACGGGGAGAAGATCTTCGTCACCTCCGGCGAGCGCTCCGACGCGGTGGTGGTCTGGGCCACCCTCGACAAGGACCAGGGGCGTGCGGCGATCAAGTCGTTCGTCGTCCTCCGGGGCACCCCCGGGATGACCGTGGAGAGGCTGGAGCACAAGCTCGGCATCAGGGCGTCCGACACGGCGACGATCCGTTTCGACGACTGCCGGGTGCCCGCGGAGAACCTCCTGGGCTCGGCCGAGATCGACGCGAGCCAAGGCTTCGCGGGTGCGATGGCGACGTTCGACAACACGCGTCCCCTGGTGGCGGCGATGGCGGTCGGTTGCGCCCAGGCCGCCCTGGACCTGACGCGTGACCTGCTCACCGGCGTCGGCGTCGTCGTGGACTACGACCGCCCGGCGGTGACCCAGAGCGCCGCGGCCGCGAGGCTCCTCCAGCTGGAGGCCGACTGGGAGGCCGCCCGCCTGCTGATGCTGCAGGCGGCGTGGATGGCCGACAACCGCACGGCGAACGCCATGGAGGCGTCCATGGCCAAGGCGAAGGCCGGCCGGATGGCCTCGGACGTCACTCTCTCGTGCGTCGAGCTGTGCGGCTCGGTGGGCTACAGCGAGGGCGAGCTGCTCGAGAAGTGGGCTCGCGACTCGAAGATCCTCGACATCTTCGAGGGCACCCAGCAGATCCAGCTCCTGATCGTCGCCCGCCAGCTGCTCGGCAAGAACTCG
>DATBBE010000083.1:0-14660 GCA_036271155.1 Nocardioides sp.
GGTGGGTGTCCTCCTGGTCGCCTTCGTGGCGGCCCACTTCCCGAGCTGGCCGACGTATGGCATCGCGTCGGCGCAGACCACCTTCGTCGTGCCCACACACACCCACATCCTGATCGTCGACGCCATCTATGCGAACTACTGGACAGGCGTCTTCGACATCCTCCAGCACTGCGTGCTGCCCTGCGTCACCCTCGGGCTGCTGATCACCGGCGTCATCGTCCGGCTGGTCCGGGTCAACGTGATCCAGGCGCTCAAGGGCGACTACGTCGAGGCGGCGCGGGCCCGCGGCGTCCCGGAGGGACGGGTGGTCCGCAAGCACGCCTTCCGCAACGCGCTGGTCCCCGTCATCACCGTGATCGGCCTCCAGGTCGCGCTGACGCTGTCCGGCGCGGTGCTGACCGAGTCGACGTTCAACTGGCCGGGGGTGGGCTTCGCCCTGGTCAACTACCTCAACGAGCGCGACTACCCGGCCGTGCAGGGGCTGGTGACGTTCTTCGCGGTGGTCGTGGTGATCGTCAGTCTCCTGGTCGACATCCTCAACGCGCTGGTCGACCCGAGGGTGAGGTACTGATGAGCATCGCGACGAGTACTCGCTCGTTCCTCTCGACGATCTGGAACACCAAGGGCCTGGCCCGTTACATGTTCTGGGCCGGTGTCCTGGTCACGCTGGTGTTCCTGGTGTGCGCGATCTTCGCGCCGCTGATCGCCCCCTACGGGTTCGACCAGACCGCGGCCCACGGGGTCGACTTCCCGAAGCTCGGTCCCTACAACTCCCACCACCTGCTCGGCACCAACGACCAGTTCTACGACATCGAGAGCCGGATGATCTGGGGAGCGCGGACCGCGCTCGAGGTCGTGATCCTCTCGGTGGTCCTGGCGGGGCTCGTCGGCGTCCCGCTCGGCCTGGTGTCCGGCTTCCTCGGCGGATGGGTCGACCGGGTGCTCGTCTTCCTGATGGACGCTCTGTACGCCTTCCCGTCGCTGCTGCTCGCGATCGTCCTGTCGTTCCTGCTGAAGGACAAGCTGGGCGGCGGCGTGCTGGCGGCCGCCCTGTCGCTGACGGCGATCTACATCCCTCAGTACTACCGGGTGGTCCGCAACACCACTGTCAGCGCACGAGAGTCGACGTACGTCGAGGCAGCGCGGGCGATCGGCGCACCACCGCTGACGATCATGCGCAAGTACCTCTTCAGCAACGTCGTGCAATCGGTGCCGGTGCTCGCGACGCTGAACGCCGCCGACGCGCTCGGGACCCTGGCGGCGCTGGGCTTCCTCGGGCTGGGGATCCAGCCGACCCAGGCCAGCGAGTGGGGCTACGACCTGAGCCGCGCGCTGGACGACGCCCAGGGCGGCAACTGGCTGCCGGCGTTCTGGCCCGGCCTGATGATCGTGCTGCTGATCACCGCCCTCACCCTGGTCGGTGAGGGTCTCAACGAGACCGTGAACCCGGCCCTGCGCCGTCGTCGGCTCAAGCCGGTGGTCTTCCCGCTGCGGGTCCCGGCGGACGTCGCGGGCACGGGTCCCAGCGGTGGGACCGAGGGGGTGATCCCATGAGCGAGCTGCGCGATGCCGGTGCGCCGGTGATCGAGGGTCCGGTCTTCGAGGCCGTCGACCTGCGGGTCTGGTATGCCACCGACCGCGGTCCGGTCCGGGCCGTCGACGGCGTCAGCTTCTCGGTCCGGCGTGGCGAGATCCTGGGTCTGGTGGGGGAGTCGGGCTGTGGCAAGTCGACGCTCGGACGCGGGCTGATCGGGCTCCTTCCGGAGGGGAGTGGGCGCGACGGCGAGCTGCGGTTCCAGGGGCGCGACATGCTCGCGCTGACGGGTCGCGAGCAGCGCGCGCTGCGGGGCAGCGACCTGGGGATGATCTTCCAGGAGCCGCTGACCCGGCTCAACCCGCTGATGCGGATCTCCGAGCACTTCGAGGAGACCCTGAAGATCCACGAGCCGGGTCTCAGCAAGGCCGAGACCGAGGCCCGCGCGCTCGCGATCCTCCGGGTGATGGGCATCCCGCCGACCAGGTACCGCGCCTACCCTCACGAGTTCTCCGGCGGCATGCGACAGCGCCTGATGATCGCGCTGGCACTCGTGCTGCGCCCGGCGTTCGTCGTGGCGGACGAGCCGACCACTGCGCTCGACGTGCTGGTCGAGGCGCAGATCATCCGGATCCTGCACGACCTGAGGTCCGAGTTCGACACGGCGCTGCTGCTGATCACCCACAACCTCGGCATCATCGCCGAGGCGTGCGACCGCGTGGCGGTGATGTACGCCGGTGAGATCGTCGAGATCGGCGACGCCAAGGCGGTCTTCAGCAACCCGAAGCACCCCTATACCCGAGAGCTGCTCCGCTCGACGATCTCGCTGTCGACCACCGGCCTGAACTACATCGACGGCGCTCCACCGGACCTGGTCGAGCCGCCGTCCGGGTGTCACTTCCACCCGCGTTGCCCGGACGCGATGGCGGTGTGCGCTCAGCGCCATCCCGTCGACCGCGACCACGGCGAGGGCCACCGGGCAGCGTGCTGGGCCACCGACGTGGCCGACGGTCTGCAGCTCGACGCATCCGAGCGCGCACCCCTGGAGAGGGAGGAGATCGCCGTTGCCGACGAAGCCTGACATCGATGCGACACCCGCCAAGGAGCGGTCCGCGACCGTCCTCGACCTCGACGACCTCGCGGTGCACTTCCAGCTCCAGGGCAACGCCCTCTCGCGCGTGCTCGGCCTGCGCGGCCGGGTGGTCAAGGCCGTCGACGGAGTCAGCCTGAGCCTGGCGCGGGGCGAGGTGCTCGGGGTCGTCGGCGAGTCCGGTTCGGGCAAGACCACGCTCGGCCGGGCCCTGCTGGGCCTGGCCCCGACGAGCAGCGGCTCGATCACCTACCACAGCGCTGACCGCGGTCGGCGGGTCGTCTCCGAGATGCGAGGCGCGGAGCTGCGTGAGCTGCGCACCGACCTCCAGATGGTCTTCCAGGACCCGCACGCCGCGCTCAACCCGTCGATGACGATCGAGGAGGCGGTGGGTCATCCCCTCGTCATCCACAAGATCGCCAAGGGTGCCGACCTCAAACGTCGAGTCGAGGCATCACTGGAGAGGGTCGGGCTGAGCCCGACCGAGCGGTTCATGACCAAGTTCCCCTCCGACCTCTCCGGAGGGCAGAAGCAGCGCGCCGTGATCGCGCGGGCGATCATCCTCGACCCGGAGGTGCTCGTCGCGGACGAGCCGGTGTCGATGCTCGACATGAGCGTGCGCGCCAAGATCCTGCAGCTCATGCTCGACCTCAAGAACGACCTCGGTCTCACCTACGTCTACATCACCCACGACCTCGCCTCGGCGAAGTACTTCTGCGACCGGATCGCGATCATGTACCTCGGCCGGATCGTCGAGATCGGGCCGACCGAGGAGATCTTCGCCCAGCCGCGCCACCCCTACACCAAGGCCCTGCTCGCCGCGATCCCGGAGCCCGACCCGGAGAAGATGGTGCCGCGCAACCTTCCGCGCGGCGAGATCCCCGACGCCGCCGACCCGCCCCTGGGGTGCTCCTTCCACCCGCGGTGTCCGGAGGCCGTGGCCGGCTGTGGCTGGGAGTCGCGTGACCTGCGCACCCTCGTCGAGGAGCACTGGACCCGCACCGACACGGCGTACGACGAGGAGCAGCGGGTGCTCGGCGACCTGGGGCGGCTCGACAAGCCCTCGACGACCGCCGCGCTCGGTAGCGGAGGCAGCCAGGCGGTGCGCGGGATCCTCGACGGGATCCGGGCGGAGGACACCACCGAGCCGCTGTGGTCGGGCGTCACCTCGATCGAGGACTCAGCCTCGGGCGTGACCGTCCACTTCCAGCCGGCGGAGCCGCCCGCGCTGCGCCGGGCCGGTGGCGTCGACGTCGCCTGCGTGCTCTACCCGGACGACGGCACTCCCGCGGACTGAACCAGACCTCGGGCCGGGTCGTAGTACCACCGACCAATGGAACCCCGGACCTCTCGGGGCGGATCATGGTGTCCCGACACCGGACCATCCGAGGAGCTCGACATGCACAGCCGCACCGCCCTGGCCGCGATCGCCTTCGCGGTGATCCTCGTTCCTGCGGGCATCGTGGCGCCCGCACAGGCGTCGCACGGCGGGGACGACCACGGTGGTGACCATGGCGGAGTACGCACGAGTGGTCACTGCGGCAGCACCCGCTGGGAGCTGAAGGCCAAGCACGACGACGGTCGGATCGAGCTCGAGGGCGAGATCGACAGCAACCGCTCGGCGCAGAAGTGGCACTGGACGCTCAAGCACAACGGCAGCACCTCGGCCAAGGGCACCAAGAGGACCGGCGGAAGCAGCGGGTCCTTCGAGGTCGAGCGACGCATGACCGATCTCTCGGGCAAGGACCACTTCGCCTTCCGGGCCACCCACGGCAGAACGGTCTGCCGTGGCACGATCTCGTCGTGACCGCGCCCGGCGGCGTCCTTGGGCGAGCCCGCTGGTCCAGTTCGTCGTGGCGAGCCTGCTGCTGTTCGGCATCACCTGGTGGGCGACCGGTATCTTCTCCGAGCGCGCCGCGCGCTCCGAGGCGCTCGCGGACGCACGAGGCACCACCCTGCTGCTCGCCCACTCGGTGGCGGAGCCGGCCATGCCCAAAGGCCTGGTGACAGGTGACGCGGGATCGATCGACCGCTTCGACCGGGAGGTGCGAGACCGGCTGCTGGTCGGCGACGTACGCCGGATCAAGATCTGGCGGGCCGACGGGACCATCGTCTACAGCGACGAGACCCAGCTGATCGGCAAGAAGTTCACGCTGGACGCCGAAGAGGCGAGGGTGCTGCACAGTGGCGACACCGAGAGCGACCTGTCGAACCTGACCCGGCGGGAGAACAGGTTCGAGCACGAGGAGGACGGGCTCCTGGAGGTCTACACCCGCATCGTCTCCCCGGAGAAGACACCCCTGCTGTTCGAGGCCTACTACTCCGTCGACGCGGTGCAGCAGCGTTCGGCGGAGGTGCTGACCCCCTTCCGCAGGGTCACAGTCGGAGCGCTGCTGGCGCTGCTGGTGCTCGGCGCCCCGTTGCTCGGAGTCCTCACGATCCGGCTCACCCGCGCGTCGCGGGCACGCGAGCGCCTGATGCAGCGGGCCGTCGAGTCGTCCGAGGCCGAACGCCGTCGGATCGCGCGCGACCTCCACGACGGCGTCGTCCAGGAGCTGGCCGGAACGGCGTTCGCGCTCTCGGGCACTGCACGAGAGGCGTCGCTGCCGCCCGAGGTCCGGGCCGAGCTGGCCGGCTCCAGCCAGGCGCTGCGTCGCTCGTTGCGACAGCTGCGGTCGTTGTTGGTCGAGATCCATCCACCGGGCCTGAACGCCGCCGGGCTCGGAGCCGCGCTCGAGGATCTCACCGCCCCGGCGACCAGCGCCGGGATCACCACGTCGGTGACGGTCGACGGGGTCGAAGGGGCACCGGACCACGTCGTCACGCTGTTGTGGCGGGTCGCCCAGGAGGCGATCCGCAACGCCGTGCGGCACGCCCAGGCCTCCGCGCTGACCGTGGAGGTGAGCGGCGACGACCGGCAGGTGAGCCTGCTCGTCGCCGACGACGGTGTCGGCTTCGACCCGGCGGACCCCGCCTCGAAGGGCTCCTACGGCCTCCGCGGTCTGCAGAGCCTGGTCGAGGACGGGGGAGGTCGCGTGCGGGTCGACTCGGCTCCCGGTGGGGGTACGACGGTGCGGATGGCGGTCCAGATGACGGGAGAACGACCATGACGGACGTGATCCGCGTGTTGATCGTGGACGACCATGCGGTGCTCCGGGCCGGGCTCGAGCAGCTCCTGGTCGGCGAGCCCGACCTCGAGGTGGTCGGCAAGGCCGCCGACGGACGTGAGGCGATCGAGCTGGCCCGCGACCTGCGGCCGGACGTCGTGCTGATGGATTTGCAGATGCCCGGGGTCGACGGAGTCGAGGCGACCCGCACGATCGTCGGGGAGGAGCTGGCCGACGTGCTCGTGCTGACGTCGTACTCGGACGCCGAGCGGATCGTGGGGGCGTTGGACGCCGGAGCGCTGGGCTACCTGTTGAAGGACGCCGAGCCCGAGGAGGTGCTGCGCGGCATCCGGTCGGTCGCGCGGGGGGAGTCGCCGATCAACCCGCGTGCCGCTCGCGAGCTGCTCGGCGCACGGCGTACGAGCTCGCCGGCCAACGCTGACCTCACCCCGCGCGAGACCGAGGTGCTGGCGTTGGTCCGTCAGGGGCTGGCCAACAAGCAGATCGCCCGCCGGCTGGCCATCTCAGAGCGCACCGTGAAGGCCCACCTGACCTCGGCCTTCCAGCGCATCGGTGTCGTCGACCGGACCCAGGCCGCCCTGTGGGCCGAGCGCAACGGGGTCGGCTGAGTCGGGCTCGGGGAGGGGCGGCGGAGTGCCGCCGAACTCGGGGCACAGTGCCTGGAAGGAGCACCAGTCGCACAGCCGGGAGCGGTTCGGCCTCCAGTCGCGAGACTCCTGCGCGCGCACGATGGCCTGCCAGATCGCCTCGACCTTGCGCTCGGTCGCCAGCAGGTCGGCCTCGTCGGGGACGTAGCGCAGCATCTCGCCGTTGCCGAGATAGATCAGCTGCAGCATCGCCGGCACCACCCCGCGCGTGCGCCAGATCACCAGCGCGTAGAACTTCATCTGGAACAGCGCCTTGGCCTCGAACATCTCGGGAATCGACCGGCCAGTCTTATAGTCCACCACTCTGATGGCACCGTCGGGTGCGATGTCGATGCGGTCGACGAAGCCCCGGAGAAGCAGCCGTGAGTCGAGCAGCGTCTCGACGTAGAGCTCGCGCTCGGCCGGCTCGAGGCGGCGTGGGTCCTCGAGAGTGAAGTAGCGGTCGAGGACCGATCGGCAGGAGCCGAGCCACTCCGCGACGTCGCGACCCTCCTCGGCGAACAGCTCCGCGAGCCCCGGATCGGCCTCCAGGAGCGCCTCCCACGTCGGCACCAGCAGGTCGCGGGCCTGGTCGGGCGTGCGGGCCTGGGACGGGAGGTCGAACAGGTCTTCCAGCACCTTGTGCACGAGTGTGCCGCGCAGAGCGTCGGCCGACGGCTCCTCCGGCAGCCGGTCGATCGTGCGGTAGCGATACAGCAGCGGGCAGGTCATGAAGTCGGAGGCCCGGCTCGGTGACAGCGCCCCGAGCACGTCGACACCGTCGACGGGCGTGGACCGCCGCTCGGCGGGCGACCCCGACGAGTCGACGCCCGCCGGCACGGGGTGTGTCGCGCTCATGGCGTCGAATCTAGGTCAGGCCGCCGACAGCGCCTGGTCGGACGCGCTGTTCGGATAGCCTCGACGCATGAGCGACGACCGCGAGACAGGCGGCCCCACCCCACGTCCGCCCGGGACGTTCAAGGTCGGGACCATCGCGGGCAGCGACGTGCTCGTGGGCAGCTCGTGGTTCCTGGTCGCCGCCCTGATCGCCGTCATCGCCGCGCCGGCCGTCGAGAAGGTCGAGCCCGGTCTCGGCGGGCTGAAGTACGTCGCCGGCGCTGCCCTCGCGGTCCTGCTCTACCTGTCCGTGCTGGCCCACGAGGCCTCGCACGCGCTGATGGCTCGCCACTACGGCCTCCCGGTCTCCCACATCACGCTGCAGTTCTTCGGCGGCATGACCTCGATCGACCGCGAGCCCGAGAGTCCCAAGGAGGAGTTCGGGATCTCGGTCGTGGGCCCGCTGACCTCCCTCGGGGTCGCCCTGGTCGCCTATCTCGCCTATCTGGCGGTCCCCGGTGGACTGATCGGTCTGGCGTTCTCCGGGCTCGCCTGGACCAACCTCTTCGTCGGGATCCTCAACCTCGTCCCGGGGCTCCCGCTCGACGGCGGCCGCGTCCTCAAGGCCCTCGTGTGGGGAGCCACTGGCGACACCCACCGAGGCACGATCATCGCGGCCTGGGGAGGCCGCCTGGTCGCCCTCCTCGCGATCGGCTACCCGTTCCTGACCGCCAAGATCTTCGGCGGGCGACCGGCGGTGGTCGACTTCCTGTTCGCCGGCGTCATCTCGATGTTCCTGTGGAGCGGGGCGTCGGCCTCCCTGGAGTCCGCGCGGGTCCGCTCGCGGCTGCCGCACCTGGTCGCCCGCGACCTCGCCCGTCGTACCCTCACCGTCCCCGGCGAGCTGCCCTTGGCCGAGGCGGTCCGCCGCGCCCAGGAGGCCGAGGCAGGCAGCATCGTCACGGTGACCTCGGGCGGGGTCCCGATCGGGGTGGTCAACGAAGCAGCACTGCTGTCCGTGCCCGCCGAGCGCCGGGCGTGGGTGCCGACCTCGTCGGTCGCCCGCACCCTCGAGGCGGGGCTGCAGCTGCCCTCGGGCATCGGCGGCGAGGACCTGATCCGGGCGATCAGCGCCAGACCGGCGGGGGAGTACCTCCTGCTCGACCCGGACGGGACGATCTTCGGCGTCCTGGCCACCGCCGACGTCGACCGCGCGTACCGTGCGACCGCCTGACCCCGTCGTGACCGCCTCCCCGGACGTCCCTCTGCAAGCATGGGCCGGGGTCCACCGCGGGCCGCTGAGGGCGGGGGAGTGGGTGCGCCTGACCGACCAGAAGGGTCGCCGCCACAACTTCGAGCTCGTCGCGGGCAAGCGCTTCTTCTCCAACCGTGGCCACCTCGACCACGACGAGCTGATCGGACGCGAAGAGGGGTTCACCGTCGCCTCCTCGGCGGGGGGCGAGTACCTCGTGTTCCGCCCGTTGCTGAGCGAGTTCGTGGTCTCGATGCCACGAGGTGCGGCCGTGGTCTACCCGAAGGACGCGGCCCAGATAGTGGCGATGGCCGACATCTTCCCGGGCGCCGACGTCGTCGAGGCGGGGGTCGGGTCCGGCGCGCTGACCTGCTCGCTGCTGCGCGCGGTCGGCCCCCACGGCACTGTCACCTCCTACGAGCGCCGCGAGGAGTTCGCCGAGGTGGCCCGCCGCAACGTCACCCAGTTCTTCGGCGTCGGCGACGGTCAGGGGCATCCCGCGTGGCGACTGACCCTCGGCGACCTGGCAGAAGGACTGCCGGCCTCCGGTGCCCGCGCCGACCGGGTGATCCTCGACATGCTGGCCCCCTGGGAGTGCCTGGACGCCGTTGGCGGCGCGCTGCGCGCCGGCGGGATCGTCTGTGCGTACGTCGCCACCACCACCCAGCTCTCCCGCTTCGTGGAGAGCGTGCGGGTGCACGGAGGCTTCACCGAGCCGCAGGCGTGGGAGTCCCTGGTGCGGGACTGGCACGTCGAGGGGCTCGCCGTGCGACCGGGCCACTCGATGATCGGGCACACCGCCTTCCTGGTCACGGCCCGCCGGATGGCCGAGGGGGAGCGGCCCCCAGTCAAGAAGCGTCGGCCCGCCCCTGGCGCCTACGGACCCGACTACCTCGGGCCCCGTCCCCCCGGCGTACCCGACGAGCCCCCCGCTCAGTGACCTGGCGAGTTCGCCTGGTGATCGCCGAGATCAAATCGTGAGAAACGCGACCCCATTCACGCGTGCTCACGCCTCGCGGACGAGTAGGGTCGAAACAGGAGGTGGGACAGATGAGCAGTGGTCAGGACGCCTCGAACGACGCGTCGAGTGGTCAGGAACGAACCGCCCGCGAGCTTGCGGAGCAGGTGCGGTTCCTCGAGTCCGAGGTCACCGATCTGCGACGGCGTCTGTCCGACACGCCCGGTCACACGCGGGGCATCGAGCTCCGTCTCGCCGACACGCAGCGCTCCCTGTCCGCCGTCACGGCACAGAACGAGCGCCTCGCGCAGACCCTCCGCGAGGCCCGCGAGCAGATCATGAAGCTCAAGGAGGAGGTCGACCGCCTCGCCCAGCCACCGGCCGGGTTCGGCACCTTCCTGCAGCGCAACGAGGACGACTCGGTCGACGTGTTCACCGGCGGCCGCAAGCTACGGGTGAACGTCAGCCCGGGGGTCGACCTCGAGAGCCTGGTCAAGGGCCAGGAGGTCATGCTCAACGAGGCGCTCAACGTCGTGGCCGCGCTCGCGTTCGAGCAGGTCGGCGAGGTCGTCATGTTCAAGGAGCTGCTGGCCGACCGTGAGCGGGCGCTGGTCATCGCGAACGCCGACGAGGAGCGTGTCGTGCGGCTGGCCGACCCGCTGAAGGCCGACACCCTGCGCGCCGGTGACTCATTGCTGCTCGACTCGCGTGCGGCCTACGCCTACGAGCGGGTCCCGAAGTCCGAGGTCGAGGAGCTGATCCTCGAAGAGGTGCCGGACATCGACTACGAGTCGATCGGCGGGCTCGTCTCCCAGATCGACCAGATCCGCGACGCGGTCGAGCTGCCGTACCTCCACCCCGAGCTGTTCACCGAGCACCAGCTGAAGCCGCCCAAGGGCGTGCTGCTGTACGGCCCGCCGGGCTGTGGCAAGACCCTGATCGCCAAGGCGGTCGCGAACTCCCTGGCGAAGAAGGTCGCGGCGCGCACGGGTCAGGAGGGGAAGTCGTACTTCCTCAACATCAAGGGGCCCGAGCTGCTCAACAAGTACGTCGGGGAGACCGAGCGTCACATCCGCCTCGTCTTCCAGCGGGCCCGTGAGAAGGCCAGCCACGGCACTCCCGTGATCGTCTTCTTCGACGAGATGGACTCCCTGTTCCGTACCCGCGGCTCCGGGGTGTCCTCCGACGTGGAGAACACCATCGTGCCGCAGCTGCTCAGCGAGATCGACGGCGTCGAGCTGCTGGAGAACGTCCTGGTGATCGGCGCGTCCAACCGGGAGGACATGATCGACCCCGCCATCCTGCGACCGGGACGTCTCGACGTGAAGATCAAGATCGAGCGCCCCGATGCCGAGTCGGCCCGCGACATCTTCAGCAAGTACCTCCTTCCGGAGCTGCCGCTGCATGCCGACGACGTCGCCGAGTTCGGTGGCAACCGCGAGGCGTGTGTCGAGGGCATGATCCAGGCGACGGTCGAGCGGATGTACACCGAGACCGAGGAGAACCGCTTCCTGGAGGTCACCTACGCCAACGGCGACAAGGAGGTCCTCTACTTCAAGGACTTCAACTCCGGCGCGATGATCCAGAACATCGTCGACCGGGCCAAGAAGATGGCGATCAAGGACCTCCTCGAGCACGACCAGCGCGGCCTGCGGGTGCAACACATGCTCCAGGCGTGCGTGGACGAGTTCAAGGAGAACGAGGACCTGCCGAACACCACGAACCCCGACGACTGGGCCCGCATCTCCGGCAAGAAGGGCGAGCGGATCGTGTTCATCCGCACCCTGATCACCGGCAAGCAGGGCACCGAGCCCGGACGCTCGATCGACACGGTGCCCAACACCGGTCAGTACCTCTGAGGGCTCGGACTCCTCAGAGGGTGGCTCTGCCCGTGTAGCCGGACGT
This sequence comes from Nocardioides sp., assembly GCA_036271155.1. Lineage (GTDB taxonomy): Bacteria > Actinomycetota > Actinomycetes > Propionibacteriales > Nocardioidaceae > Nocardioides. The sequence continues at coordinate 11,331 of DATBBE010000083.1, forward strand.
GCTCGCTCCACCACGCCACGGGTCCGCGGTACAGAATGAGGCCGCTGCACTCGCTCGACGAGCTCACCGTCCTCCACGAAGGGATCCCTCATGTTCACTCGACCGTCTCTGCGCGCCGTCCTCGCCACGACCGCCGCTGCCGCACTCCTGGTCGGCGGCGCGAATCTCGCGTCGTACGCCGCCACTCACCACGGCCACGGCACCCGTGCCTCGGCCAAGCCCCATGCCCAGCCGAAGACCATCGCCTACCATCTCGGCTCGAATGGACAGGCCATGGGGAATTCGCGACTGTTCACTGCGAAGGTGCCCAAGGGCACCTACGAGGTCGGCATCAGCGGCTGGCTGACCGACGACACCAGCACCGCTGGTGACAGCGTCACGTGCGTTCTCGCCGACAAGAAGGCGCTGTTCCACGTCCTGAACCACCCCGGCGACCTGACCGGCGCCCAGCGCTTCTACGCCGTCACCGGGGACAGCGATGACCAGAACTACGACTTCGCGGTGATGGACAACTCCAACCCGGTCGCGAAGATCGACCGCCGGAACATCGCCTACGGCTGCCTCCTGAGTGGTGGGCCCTTCCACGTCGTGCGCCCGCTCGTCTTCACCCTCAAGCCCGTCTCGGTGTCCAACAAGAAGGGACATGCTCTCCAGCTCACCAAGTCGCAGGTCGGGAGCCTGCACACCGCTCTGCGCTGAGCCCTCGTCCTCGTGGGACCCGAGCAGCCCCTGCCCAGGTGGGGGCTGCTCGCCGAGCGTTCGGCCACGCCGGTAGGGAGCGTTTGCCGGATATCCGGCCCCGGCGGCGCGACCATGGTGGTCGTCCGGACTCATCACACAGAGGAGCACCACCCCATGATCCGACGTCCCTCCCTCGGCGCCGTCCTGGCTACCTCGGCGGCCGCTGCTCTGCTTGTCGGCGGCGCGAACCTTGCGTCGTACGCCGCCACCCACCACGGCCACGGCTCCGGCGCGTCGGCCTCCGCCAAGCCGACGAAGAAGAAGCCGAAGTCCATCGTCTTCAGCCTCGGCGCGAACGACCAGGTGTTCGCCGACGGCACTCCCCACCTGTTCATCGCCAAGGTGCCCAAGGGCACCTACTCCGCGAGCATCAGCGGGTTCGTGTCTGCCCCGACAGGCACCGACAACAACAGCTACACCTGCCTCCTGGCGGACAAGAAGGCTCTGCTCCACCTGCTCCGCCACTCCGGTTCGCTGACCGGGACCCAGCGTCTGTACTCCGTGGCCGAGGCGAGCGGAGTGGACAACAGCTTCGGCTTCGGCCTCATCAATGACCACAACCCGGTCGCCCAGGTGGACCGCCCCAACATCGTCTACGGGTGCGTGTTCAACGGCGCCGACCCCTTCACGGTGGCGCGCCCCGTGGAGTTCGCCCTGACCCCGGTCAAGGCGAGCCAGCAGAAGGGCAAGAAGTTCACCCTGCCCGCGATGAAGGCGCACCAGCTGGCGCACGCGCTGCGCTGACCACTGGCTGACCACTGGCTGACCACGGGCGATCACCCAGGCGAGCGGTCCACGGAGCGGCGCGTAGGCTCGGCCCCGTGACCGTTCGCCGGGTGATGGGCGCCGAGGTGGAGTACGGCATCTCGGTGCAGGGGCAGCCGCATGCCAACCCGATGGTGGCCTGCTCCCAGGTCGTCAACGCCTACGCGAGCGCCACCATCAAGGCGCGCCGTGCCCGGTGGGACTTCGAGGAGGAGTCGCCGCTGCGCGACGCCCGGGGCTTCGACCTGAGCCGTCAGCTCGCCGACCCGAGCCAGCTCACCGACGAGGACCTGGGCCTGGCCAACGTGATCCTCACCAACGGCGCTCGCCTCTACGTCGACCACGCCCACCCCGAGTACTCCACGCCCGAGGTGACCACGCCCCTCGACGTGGTGCGGTGGGACAAGGCGGGCGAGCTGGTGATGCTCGACGCGACCCGGATGGCCGCCCAGACGCCGGGGTCGACACCGATCAACCTCTACAAGAACAACACCGACAACAAAGGCGCGTCGTACGGCGCCCACGAGAACTACCTGATGCCGCGCTCGACGCCCTTCAGCGACATCGTGCGGCACCTCACCCCGTTCTTCGTCAGTCGTCAGGTCGTCTGTGGCTCGGGACGCGTCGGGATCGGGCAGGACGGCCGCGAGCACGGGTTCCAGCTCAGCCAGCGCGCCGACTACTTCGAGGTCGAGGTCGGGTTGGAGACGACCCTCAAGAGGCCGATCATCAACACCCGCGACGAGCCGCATGCCGATCCGGAGAAGTACCGCCGGCTCCACGTCATCATCGGCGACGCCAACCTCGCCGAGATCTCGACGTACCTCAAGGTCGGCACCACCGCGCTGGTGCTCGCGATGATCGAGGACCGCTTCATCACCGCGGACCTCACCATCGACGGCCCGGTGGCCGCCCTGCGCGCGGTCTCGCACGACCCGACGCTGCGGGAGCAGGTGACCCTCAACGACGGCCGGCACCTGACGGCCCTGCAGCTGCAGGGCGAGTACCTCGAGCTCGCCCGCAAGTACGTCGACGACAGGCTCGGCTCCGACGCGGACGCGCAGACGGTCGACGTGCTGGACCGCTGGGAGTCGGTGCTCAGCCGGCTCGCCCAGGACCCGATGCTGTGTGCGCGCGAGCTGGACTGGGTGGCCAAGCTGAAGCTGCTCAACTCCTACCGCGAGCGAGACGGCATCGACTGGGACAACGCAAAGCTTCAGCTGATCGACTACCAGTACAGCGACATCCGGCCCGAGAAGGGCCTGTACCACCGTCTGGTGCAGCTCGGTCGCATCGACCGGCTGCTCACCGACGACGTCGTCGAGACTGCGATGCATCAGCCGCCCGACGACACGCGCGCCTACTTCCGCGGCCGATGCCTGGAGAAGTACGCCGACTCCGTCGCGGCCGCGTCGTGGGACTCGGTGATCTTCGACCTCCCGGGGCGCGAGTCCCTGCAGCGGGTGCCGACGATCGACCCGCTGCGCGGGTCGAAGGCGCACGTGGCCGCCCTCATCGACCGCTGCGAGACCGCCGAGGACCTGTTCCGGGCGCTGACGAACCGGTAGCGATCTCCGCAGACGACCTCAGGCCGGGGGAGCCACCGTCACGTCCGAGCGTCCCGCCCGGGCGAGGGAGTCCGCCACGAAGCCGCTCGCCTTCAGTTCCTCGACCACCTCGCGCAGGAAGTCGACCGACCCGGCATCGCGGTCTCGCGGCGTCGCCACCGCCTGCCGGATCTGCATGAACGCCGGCTCGAGGACACGGTGGCCCGGGTGGTCGGCGGCCCAGGCCAGGGTCGGCTGGCGGATGCCCGCACCCGCT
>DATBBE010000084.1:0-25003 GCA_036271155.1 Nocardioides sp.
CGTGGCCGCGCCGGGCCGCCGACAGGGCCTCGCGGGCGGCAAAGGCGGGGAGAGCGCGCGGCTGGGTGCCGGGATACCACGTCAGCGCGGCCACGCCGTCGCGACGAGGCAGCGACTCACGCAGGGCACGCGCGCTCAGTCGGCCAGTCGTGTGTCCCAACGCCTCCCAGCGCACCCCGTCGATGTGATCGAGGCCCAGCACCTGGTCGGTGCCGGGGCCGAGCGGGTCCACGTCGAGCACCACCGACGGACCCGAACGCGCCGCGACCTGACCGAGCGCGCAGGCGAACGTCGTCGCTCCGGCGCCTCCGCTGCCGCCCACCACACCGATCGTCAGACCACGAGCCGGGCCGGAGTCGACGACGTCGGTCAGCCGCTCCACCAGCCACCCTTCCGACTGAGGGAGCTCGGCCACGCTCTCGGCCCCCAGCGCCAGAGCGACCTCGAAGATCTGCTCCGGCACCGGGGCGGTCAGCACCACGAACACCGCATCGCGCCGGGTCGGCGCCGCTCGGGCCAGCGACCTCGCCACGTCGGCACCGACCAGCACGAGCGGCGCCCTGGCCCAGGCCCGGAGCGCAGCGGGAACATCGTGCGCCACCTCGGGTGTGGTGCCGGCGGCGGCGGCGAGGCGCAGCAGGTCATCGAGAAGGGAATCGTCGGCGGTCACGAACAACGGGGCGCTCATGCGGTCACCCTGACGCCGTCCGGGCAGTCTCCGCGCGTCACCCAGAGCCTTCTGTGGACGACGGACGCGCCAGGGACGACTGTGGACGTTCCGCGGTCCGCGGACACCCCCGCGACCTACCATGGAGGCATGGCCGGGAGCCGCTTGTCCGCCGTTCCGAGCCGGGCGCCGTATGCGTCCGGCGGGCGGTCCGCGGCCTTCTTCGACCTCGACAAGACCATCATCGCGACGTCGAGCTCGCTGGCCTTCTCCAAGCCCTTCCAGGCCGGTGGCCTGATCACGCGCCGCGCCATGCTGCGCTCGGCGTACGCCCAGTTCGTCTATCTCGTCGGCGGCGCTGACCACGACCAGATGGAGAAGATCCGGGCCTTCATGTCCCAGCTCGTCGAGGGCTGGGACGTCGAGACCGTCAAGGAGATCGTCGCCGAGACGCTGCACCACGTCGTCGACCCGATCGTCTACGACGAGGCGGTCTCGCTGATGGAGGAGCACCATGACGCCGGCCGTGACGTCGTGGTGGTCTCCGCCAGCGGCACCGAGGTCGTCGAGCCGATCGGCGAGATGCTCGGCGCCGACGACGTGATCGCGAGCCGGCTCGAGATCGTCGACGGCAAGTACACCGGCGAGATCGACTACTACGCCTACGCCGCGGAGAAGGCCCGCGCGATCGCCGAGATGGCGGCCGAGCGCGGCTACGACCTCGAGGACTGCTTCGCCTACAGCGACTCCATCACCGACGCCCCCATGCTGGAGGCTGTGGGCCATCCCCACGCGGTCAACCCCGACAAGGAGCTGCGGAGGCTCGCGGCGGCCAAGGGCTGGCCGGTGCTGCAGTTCAGCCGGCCGGTCACGCTGCGCAGCCGGATCCCGGTCAAGGGCACCATCGCCACCCTTGCCGTCGGCACCGCACTCACGGTCGGCGGCGCGATCTGGCTCAACCGCCGCCGCAAGCTCGGCGCTTAGCCCGACTCACGGACGGCGAGCGAACGCGTTGCCGTTCTCGTCGTCCACCAGCCAGCAGGTGCGCTTCGGGCCGCACGACATGCCCGTCGGTGCACCTCTGCCCGCGGAGCGGATGTGGGTCGGAGCGCTCCAGTGCTGCTTCTCGCCCTTCGGTGCCGCGCCCGCCGGAGGCGCGACGGCCGGAGCCGAGACCACGAACAGCCCACAGGCGAGGGCGAAGAGGGCCCGAGGGCCACGTCGGGATGTGCGCACGGTTTTTCCCCGGAGACACGGACGTCGGGTACGACGCTCATCATCCACGTGTGGTTCGGTCTCGATCCATGAACGGAGACGGCAACGGAGGCGACACGCGCGCCCACGGGGGTGGCTCGAAGTCAAGGGGTTGCCGGACCGGGCCGACCGGCGTACACAGGAAGCAGAACTCCACAAGCAACACGCGAGCCGGGTACCCACGCGGCGATCCACCCTTCTTTCAGGGCGCACGTCATCGGAAACCTTCCGGGGCTGCCACTAGGTAGATGCACGCTTGGTAGCCGGGTCCGCGTGTCAGCGGCGGCACCCGATCCCTCGGGTGCCGCTCGCATGTCGGGCCATGGCTCGCCCTAGGAGTCGCGCAGGGGGCTTGCCTCGGCGCCGGCGGCGTACGCCTCGGCGCAGTAGAGCAGCCATGCCTGGAGTCCCGACCGGCCGCCTTCGGCGTAGGCCCGCAGGTTCGACTCGTACGCCGGCCGGAGCGCAAGGTGCCCGGCCTCGGGAACGACCAGGGACTTCGCGTCGACCCCGCTGCTGACCAGGACGATCCGCTCAGCAGCCCGCGCGACCAATCCGTCGGCCGACCCGAAGGGCTCGGTCGTCGCGAGCGCCGCGTGCACGAGTGCGGCGGTGACCAGGGCCGGGCGCCGGTCGTCGAGCAGGGCGGCGACGTCACGGAGCACCCGGGCGGCGTCCGGGTCGCGCGGGCGTCCCACCTCGTCGTCCGGCACCGAGCCGGCCGCGGCGAGCGCGTGCAGCCGAGCCAGTGCCTGCAGGGGCGTACGCGAGAACACCGGCACCAGGCCGAGCAGCTCCACGGAGACACGCAGCGCGGCCTGGCCGACCTTGTCCGCCAGCCCGTCGCGGATCTCGTCGAGACCGGACGCCGACCCGGCCAGCACGCCGCTCGCATGAGCACCTCTGAGCAGGGACTCGGCGGTGAGCTCCGGTGCAGTACGCCGCAGCCCGCGGTCGCGCAGCATCGAGTCGATGCCGTCGCGTGTCGCCGCGAAGGCGGACCCGACACCTTCAAGCGCCTCGAGGTCGTCGAGGTCCACGCGTTGCGGCATGCCCGGCAGAGTAGTGACCCCCCACGGTGAGGGGCGCCAGGAGCGGCCTCCGGCCCGGTAGCCTCGGAGCCGATGAGCGAGCAGCAGCCTCCGGCCCCGGCGACGGAGCAGTCCGAGCCACCCGAGCAGCCCGACTGGGCCCACTCGTTCGGCGGCGTGGCCGACGCCTACGAGCGCGGGCGACCGACGTACCCCGCCGAGGCGGTCAGTTGGATGCTCGGCGAGGAGCCGCTCACGGTCCTCGAGCTCGGCGCCGGCACCGGCAAGCTCACCCGCGTCATGGCCGACCTGGGTCACGACGTACACGCCACCGATCCCGACGCCGCGATGCTCCAGATCCTCGAGCAGGAGGTGCCCGGCGTCCCCACGGCACGGGCCGGCGCCGAGGAGATCCCGCTGGGCAACGGGTCGGTCGACGCGGTGATCGCGGCGCAGGCGTTCCACTGGTTCGACCTCGACAAGGCGCTGCCCGAGATCGCCCGGGTGCTCCGGCCCGGTGGCCGGCTGTGCCTGGTGTGGAACACCCGCAACGAGAAGATCCCGTGGGTACGCCGCCTGGGCGGCATCATCGGCACCCAGGAGCAGCTGCGCGACCCGGCGGAGAGCCTGATCTTCAGCGAGCTGTTCGGCTTCGTCGAGGACCACGAGTTCACCCACTGGCAGACCATCGACCGCAAGAGCGTCCAGGACCTCGTGCTGTCCCGTTCGAACGTCGCCGTGCTGGGGGCCGATGCTCGGGCCGCCAAGCTGGCCGAGGTGCTCGCGTTCTACGACGAGTTCGGCCGGGGCATGGACGGCATGCAGCTGCCCTACGTCACGCGCTGTTTCCGCGCGGACGTGCTCGACCGACCACAGACCGGCCAGGAGGACGACGCGGAGGGCGAGGACGGTCAGTCCACCGACGGCCCCGACGACGACCTGCTGATCGACTTTCGCTGACCCGAGCTTTCAGCCCCGGCGCAAGGCCCGGACCAGCCCCTCGAGGCCGAACTCCCAGGCCTCGTCGACGTCTCCGCCGAGCTGGAAGGCGCCGGCGAGCTCCATCGTCACGAACCCGTTGGCCCAGGCGACCACCATCCGCGCCGCGGGCAGCTCGTGCTCCGGCCCGGCCAGCCGGCCGGCCACCCGGCGTACGGCGGCGACCGAGCGGTCGCGCACGGCCACCGAGGTGACGCCGGCCTGCCGCGGGTCGAAGAGCAGGGGGAACGTCGCCGGGTTGCGGTGGGCGAAGGCGCGGAACTCCCCTGCCAGCGCCCTGAGGTCGCGCGCCGGGTCGTCACCTGCGACGACGGTCTCGGTCACCTCGGCCAGCTCCAGCGCGGCAGCCTCGACGATCAGGCCGACCAGCGCGTCGCGACTCGCGACGCGCTTGTAGAGCGAGGGGGCCCGGACTCCCACCGCCCGCGCGACCGCCTGCATGGTCAGGGCATCGAGGCCGTCGCGCTCGAGCAGGGCACGTCCGGCGGCGACCACGGCCACGGTGCTGGTGCGCGCGGGAGCAGGCATCGGGTTGTCCCTTCACGGCTACGGGGTGTAGCCTTCATGGCTATAGAGCATAGCCTTTACTTCTCAGCAACGGGAGAGACCACCATGCAGCTCGCCACCGGACTCCACGTCCTCGGGTCCGACCCCCACGGCACCGTCAACAGCTACCTCGTCGTCGACGGTGGTGAGGTCACGATCATCGACGCCGGGCTGCCGGCTCAACGCCGCCTGCTGGTCGACGAGCTGCGCAGCATCGGGCTGACGCTCGACGCGGTGCAGGCGCTGGTGCTGACCCACGGCGACACCGACCACATCGGGTACGCCGCCTGGCTGTTCGCCCAGCGGGGCATCCCGGCCCGCGTGCACTCCGAGGACGTCGACCGAGCCCGCAAGGAGGTGTCCAAGCCGAGCACGGGGTGGGGACCGATGAAGGTCGGGGCCATGGGCGGCTTCCTGTGGTACTCCGCCCGTCACGGCGGGCTGCGGATCCCCGCCGTCGAGGAGGTCGCGCCGTTCACCGACGGCGACGTGCTCGACGTCCCGGGAAAGCCGCGCATCATCCACGTCCCCGGCCACACGCCCGGCAGCGTGGCGGTGCACGTGCCAGGAGCCGACGCGCTGTTCCTCGGAGACGCCATGACCACGCGCAACGTCCTGACCGGCGTCGAAGGGCCGAAGCCGGCGCCGTTCACCCTCGACCCCGCCCAGGCGCGCGACTCCCTCGACCGGATCGAGGCGGTCGACGCGACGTGGGTGCTGCCCGGACACGGGCCGGCCTGGGACGGCGGGGTCCGGGAAGCCGTTCGCCTGATCCGCCAGGGCTGACCCACCGGCGTACGGCGCCGGTCTCCAACCCGTTACCAGGCCCGCCACTACGCTGCCCCCATGCCGCGGTGGCGCCTCCTGCGCCCGGGCTACCTCGGCACCGAGGCGGACCGGGCGACGTTCCGAACCCTCCACACCGCCAGCCAGATGACCAGCGAGCTGCGCACCGGGCTCACCCAGGCCTCCGCCGAGCGCTGCGTGCGGCACCTCGGCCGACTGCTCGGGTCGCCGGCGGTGGCGGTCACCGACACCACCGACACCCTGGCCTGGCAGGGTCGCGGCCAGGTGCACATGCCCCTGGTCGGCGCGCTCGCGGAGCGTTGCGTGACCGAGGGTGCGACCGCCGTCCGCGACCACCGCGACTTCCCCTGCGGCGAGCCTGGCTGCGTTCTCCGGCAGGCGATCGTCTCGCCGCTCACCGTCGAGGACACGGTGGTCGGCACGCTGATGGCGTTCACCCCGACCGTCTCCGCCGGCCTGGTCCGGGCCACCGACGAGCTCGCTCGCTGGGTCTCCGGTCAGCTCGAGCTGGCCGAGCTCGACGTGGCCCGGACGTCGCGGATGGAGGCCGAGGTGCGCGCACTCCGGGCGCAGATCTCTCCCCACTTCGTCTACAACGCGCTGACCACGATCGCGTCGTTCGTGCGCACCGACCCGGACCGAGCGCGCGGCCTGATCATGGAGTTCGCGGACTTCACGCGCCACTCCTTCCAGCGGGCCGGCAGCTACACCACCCTCGAGGACGAGCTGCGCTCGATCGAGCGGTACCTGTCCCTGGAGCAGGCGCGCTTCGGAGACCGGCTGACGGTGACGCTGCGCATCGCGCCGGAGGTGCTGGGTGTGAGCATCCCGGTGCTGTCGCTCCAGCCCCTGGTGGAGAACGGCGTACGTCACGGGCTGGCGGCCAAGGACGCGCCCGGCACCATCACCATCCTGGCCGAGGACAACGACTACGAGGCCGTGATCACCGTCGAGGACGACGGGGTCGGCGAGGACCCCGACCGCGTACGTCGGGCCCTGGCCGGCGACGAGTCGATGGACTCGATCGGCCTCGGCAACGTCGACGAGCGGCTGCGATCGGCGTACGGCGACGAGTACGGCCTCGTCGTCGAGACGGCACCCGGCGCCGGGACGAAGGTCACCGTCCGCGTTCCGAAGTTCGCCGCAGGGGTACGGGCATGAGCGTGCCGGTGTCGTCGGAGGGTCTGCGGGTCCTGGCCGTCGACGACGAGCCGCCGGCCCTCGACGAGCTCGCGTTCCTGCTCAGCCGCGACGAGCGTGTGGGCGAGGTGCACACCTGCGGGTCGGCGGCCGAGGCCCTGCGGCTCCTGCAGGCAGCGGAGTACGACGTCGTGCTGCTCGACATCGCCATGCCCGGTCTCAGCGGCCTCGAGCTCGCCCAGGTGCTCCGGCAGTTCCGGCAGCCACCGGCCGTGGTGTTCGTGACGGCGCACGCCCTCCACGCGGTCGAGGCCTTCGACCTGCGCGCGGTCGACTACCTCCTCAAGCCCGTGCCCGAGGAGCGCCTGCGCGAGGCGATCGGCAGGGTGAGTGACGAGACGGTGACCGGCGACCCCGACGAGCAGGTGCCGGTCGAGCTCGGTGGCGTCACCCGCTTCGTCCGCCGCTCCGACGTGCGCTACGCCTCGGCGCAGGGCGACTACGTCCGCCTGCACACGCCGTCGGGCAGCCCGCTGGTCCGGATGCCCCTCTCGGCGCTGGAGCAGCGTTGGGCCGATGCGGGGTTCGTCCGGGTGCACCGCAGCATCCTCGTCGCGCTGGCCCACGTCGAGGAGCTGCGTCTGTCCGGCGCGCGGCCGACGGTGGTCGTCGACGGCACCGAGCTCCCGGTGAGCCGCCGCCACCTGCCCGACGTCCGCGGACTGCTGCGGCGCGTCCGGGCCGGGGAGGGATAGGGATGAGGAGGTGAGCGACGAGCCGATCGCCCGGGTCAGGATCACCAGCCCACGCACCCTCGCGGCCCGGTCGCGGCGACGTCGTTCGAACGCCGCCGAGATCGACGCGCTGACCCGGCTCGGAGAGGTCTACGTGCGCAGCCTGGTGCGCGCACAGCTGCGCCTGGCCGGGTACGTCGTCCTGATCCTCGCGGCGAGCGTCGGGCTGCTCCCCCTGCTGTTCCGCATCCTGCCGGTCTCCCGCGTCCACCTGCTCGGCATCCCCCTCCCGTGGCTCCTGCTCGGCGTCCTCGTCTACCCGTGGCTGCTCGTGCTGGCGTGGTGGTACGTCGGGCGGGCCGAGCGCAACGAGGCGGCGTTCGTCGAGCTGGTCGAGCGTCGCGAGGACTTCTCGTGAAGGAGCTCACCGCACTGCTCGCCGTCACCGTCGTCGCCGCGGCGACGCTGGCGGTCGGCGTGTTCGGCCTCCGCGTCTCGCGCACCACGAGCGACTTCTTCGTGGCCTCCCGGCGCGTCGGACCGTTCCTCAACGCCTCGGCGATCGGGGGCGAATACCTCTCGGCCGCGTCGTTCCTGGGCGTGGCCGGTCTCGTCCTTCTCCGTGGCGTGGACATGCTGTGGTACCCCATCGGCTGGACGGCCGGCTACCTCCTGCTGCTGGTCCTCGTCGCGGCACCGCTGCGGCGCTCGGGCGCCTACACCCTCCCGGACTTCGCGGAGTTCCGCGTCGAGTCGCGGGCCGCCCGGCAGGTGGCGAGCTGGCTGGTCTGCCTGATCGGCGGGCTGTATCTCGTGCCGCAGTTCCAGGGAGCCGGGCTCACCTTGAACGCCGTCACCGGCGCGCCGACCTGGGTCGGCGCGGTCGTGGTCGCCTCCGTGGTGCTCGTCAACGTCGCCGCCGGTGGGATGCGCAGCATCACGCTGGTCCAGGCCTTCCAGTACTGGGTCAAGCTGTGCGCCCTCCTGGTCCCCGCGCTGGTCCTGTGGCTGGCGTGGCACCACGACGGGTCACCGACCCGCCACCTGCATAGCGCGCAGTGGGTCGAGCCGCTCCAGGGCCCGCACGCGACGTACCTCACCTACTCGCTGATCGTGGCGACCTTCCTGGGCACGATGGGGCTGCCCCATGTCGTCGTCCGCTTCTACACCAACCACGACGGCAGCTCCGCCCGGCGTACGACGCTCCGGGTCCTGGCGATGCTCAGCGTCTTCTACCTGCTGCCCACGGCGTACGGCGCCCTCGGTCGGGTCTACGCCTCGGACCTGGTCGGCGCGGGGAGGAGCGACTCGGTCGTGCTCGAGCTGCCCGCCCGGGTCCTCGGCAGCACCGGCTCGACCCTCGTCACCGCGCTGCTGGGCGCGGGGGCGTTCGCGGCCTTCCTCTCGACGTCGTCGGGACTGGTCGTCTCCATCAGCGGCGTCCTGAGCCAGGACGTGCTGAGCCGTCGCTTCGACACCGTCACCGGCTTCCGGATCGGCGGTGTCCTCGCGGCGGGTGGCGCGCTGCTACTGGCGGCCGGCTCGCAGGGCCTCCCGGTCGCGCACGCGGTCGAGCTCGCCTTCGCGGTGGCCGCCTCGACCTTCTGCCCGCTGCTCGTGCTCGGCATCTGGTGGCGCGGCCTGACCGCTCGGGGGGCCATCGCCGGCATGCTGCTCGGGGGCGCGCTCTCGGGGGCCGCCGTCCTGTCGGTGATGGTCGGTGTGACCGCCCCGGGTTGGGGCGGCGCGCTGCTCGCGCAGCCCGCTCTGCTGACCGTGCCGATCGCGTTCGCGACGATGGTCGCGGTCTCGGTGGCCGACCGCGCACGGGTGCCGGTGCACGTCGGCCGGGCGATGGTCCGGCTCCATCTCCCCGAGACCGTCGAGGTCGACCGGGGGTCCTATCACCCCATCGGGTGATACCGCTCGTCGTGGTCGCGCTACCGCTCGTCGCGGCAGTCATGGCATGCGGCGCGGGCCGGTGACCGCTAGGCGAAGGGCACGACGTGACCACTGTCACGGCGGTCGGCGCTTTGCCAGCGTTCCGGGTTGTCCACGCAAGAGAACAGGAGTCCTCATGTCCGAAACTCCGACGCACAGCCATCACGTGCCCGGCGCCCACATCGCCAACCCAGCACCGCTGGGACTGGCCGGCTTCGCGCTCACCACGTTCGTGCTGAGCACGGTCAACTCCAACATCATCCCGCAGGCGCTGGTCGGGGGCGCCCTCGGTGCCGCGCTGGGCTACGGCGGCCTGGCCCAGTTCGCGGCGGGTCTGTGGGAGTTCGCCAAGGGCAACACCTTCGGCGCCACGGCGTTCTGCTCCTACGGCGGCTTCTGGATCTCCTTCTGGTGGCTGGCCGAGCACGACCTGGCGAACCTCGGCCCCGACGGCCACAAGGTGGTCGGCGTCTATCTGCTCGGCTGGACGATCTTCACCGCCTACATGGCCGTAGCCGCGGTGAAGGTCAACATGGCGGTGCTGGGGGTGTTCGTCCTGCTGACGATCACCTTCCTGGCGCTGTCCATCGGCTGGTTCGACGACGTGTCGACCGGCTGGATCAAGCTCGGTGGGTATCTCGGCCTCGCGACCGCGCTCGTGGCTTGGTACGCGTCGTTCGCCGGGGTTGTGGCGTCCACCTGGGGCCGGGAGGTCCTCCCGGTCGGCGCCCCCGGCGAGTAGCCGGAGCCCGCTGCCAGCAACCGACCTCGCACCGGCCGACCCTCCGCTCCTAAGGTGGAGGTGAGGCCGGTGCGAGGACCGCCCGAGAGGAGACACGAGTCGTGAGCGAAGAAACCCTGTCCAACCTGCTCCACGAGGAGCGCCGTTTCGAGCCGCCGGCCGACCTCGCGGCGAACGCCAACGTCAAGGCCGACGCCTACGACGAGGCCGATGCGGACTTCGTCGCGTTCTGGGAGAAGGCCGCCGAGCGGCTGACCTGGGACACGAAGTGGGATCGGGCGCTCGACTGGGACAACCCCCCCTTCGCGAAGTGGTACGTCGGCGGCAAGCTCAACGCGGCGTACAACTGCGTCGACCGGCACGTCGAGAACGGCCACGGTGACCGCGTCGCCTACCACTGGGTCGGCGAGCCCGAGGGCGACACTCGTGACATCACCTACGCCGAGCTCAAGGACATGGTCTGCCAGGCGGCCAACGCCCTGACCGAACTCGGGGTGGAGAAGGGCGACCGCGTCGCCATCTACATGCCGATGATCCCCGAGACCGTCGTCGCGATGCTGGCCTGCGCGCGGCTCGGCGCACCCCACACGGTGGTCTTCGGCGGCTTCTCCTCGACCGCGCTGCGCGACCGCGTCCAGGACTGTGACGCCCGGGTCGTGATCACCGCCGACGGCGGCTACCGCCGAGGCGCGGCGGCGGCTCTGAAGCCGGCCGTCGACGAGGCTCTCGAGGAGTGCCCGGACGTCCGCAGCGTGCTCGTCGTACGTCGTACCGGTCAGGACCTCGGTGACGCGGGGTGGACCGACGGCCGCGACGTGTGGTGGCACGACGCCGTCGACGGCGCCTCGAAGGAGCACACCCCCGAGGCCTTCGACAGCGAGCATCCGCTCTACGTGATGTACACCTCGGGCACGACCGGCAAGCCGAAGGGCATCCTGCACACGACCGCGGGCTACCTCGTCGGCTGCTCGTGGACGCACTGGGCCGTCTTCGACCTCAAGGACGACGACGTCTACTGGACCGCGGCCGACATCGGCTGGGTCACCGGCCACTCCTACATCGTCTACGGTCCGTTGGCCAACGGCACCACCTCGGTCATGTACGAGGGGACGCCCGACACCCCGCACAAGGGGCGGTGGTGGGAGATCATCGAGAAGTACAAGGTCACGCTGCTCTACTGCGCGCCGACGGTGATCCGGACCTTCATGAAGTGGGGCGCCGACATCCCCGAGAAGTTCGACCTCTCCACGCTGCGGATCATCGGGTCGGTCGGCGAGCCGATCAACCCCGAGGCCTACATCTGGTACCGCGAGACCATCGGCGGCAGCCGCACCCCGGTCGTCGACACCTGGTGGCAGACCGAGACCGGCATGCACATGATCAGCCCGCTCCCGGGCGTGACCGCGGGCAAGCCGGGGTCGGCCATGAAGGCGCTGCCCGGAGTCTCCGCGCTGGTCGTGGACGACGAGGGCAACGCCGTACAGCCGGGCTCGGGCGGGTATCTCGTGCTGACCCAGCCGTGGCCGGCGATGCTCCGCACGATCTGGGGGGACGACGAGCGGTACAAGGAGACCTACTGGTCGCGCTTCCCGGGCCAGTACTTCGCCGGCGACGGCGCCAAGCTCGACGAGGACGGCGACATCTGGCTGCTCGGCCGGGTCGACGACGTCATGAACATCTCGGGCCACCGCCTCTCGACCACTGAGATCGAGTCGGCGCTGGTCTCGCACCCGAAGGTCGCCGAGGCGGCGGTGGTAGGCGCCAACGACCCGGACACGGGCCAGGCCATCAACGCCTTCGTGATCCTGCGCGAGTCGGCGCTCGTCGACGGGCAGAAGGCCGACGAGGCGCTGATCACCGAGCTGCGCAACCACGTGTCGAAGGAGATCGGGCCGATCGCCAAGCCGAAGTCGATCCTGGTGGTCTCCGAGCTGCCCAAGACCAGGTCGGGCAAGATCATGCGGCGCCTGCTGCGCGACGTGGCCGAGAAGCGTGACGTCGGTGACGTCACCACCCTCGCCGATTCCGCGGTCATGGACCAGATCAAGGAAGGCATGGCCAAGGGCGCCGAGGACTAGCCGAAGGGGCACTTCTCCGCCCGCGAAGGGGCACTTCTCCGCCCGCGAGGGGGCACTTCTCCGCTGTGGCATTCGGGAGATCTGCCACCTCGAAGCGGGAAAAGTGCCACCTCGGCCGCGGAGAGATGCCCCTTCGGGGTCAGCGTTTTCGGAGGACGGCGGCGCCGAGGAGTGCGGCGACGAGCGAGGCGGCCAGGACACCGGCCTTGGCCGCGTCGGCCTCATGACTGGCGAAGGACAGGTCCGAGACCAGCAGCGAGACGGTGAACCCGATCCCGGCGAGCAACGCCACGCCCAGCATCTGGCTCCAGCCGAGCTCCTCGTTGAGCTCGGCGTGGGTGAACCTGGTGACCAGGTAGGTGCCCCCGAGGACGCCGACGGGCTTGCCGAGCACGAGCCCGGCGACGACTCCGATGACGACAGGGTCGTGCAGGAGCGAGCCGCCACCGGAGATCGGTACGCCGGCCGACACCAGCGCGAAGAACGGCACCGCCACCCCGGCCGAGAGGGGGGCCAGCCGGTGCTCGAGAGTCTCGGCGGGTGAGTGCTCCTCGCCCGGGTCGCGGCGTGCGCGCGTGAGCAGGCCGAGCAGGACACCGGCGATCGTCGCGTGCACCCCGCTCTCGTGCATGAACCACCAGGCCGCCACGCCGATCACCAGGTAGACCCAGCCGGACGACACCCGCATCCGCTGCAGCACCACCCACGAGGCCGCGAGCAAGAGAGCGACCCCCAGGTCGACCGGGTGCACGGTGTCGGTGAACACGACGGCGATGATCACGATCACCACCAGGTCGTCGACAACCGCCAGCGTCAGCAGGAACGCCCGCAGCGAGTGTGGAAGGTGCGAGCCGACCACCGACAGGACTGCCAGCGCGAACGCGATGTCGGTGGCCGCCGGGATCGCCCAGCCGCCGGGCCGGCCGGACGACGTGGTCGCGTTCACCAGCACGAACAGCAGAGCCGGTACGGCGACCCCGCACAGCGCCGCCGTGACCGGGACCAGCGCATCGACCGGGCGGCGCAGCGAGCCCACGACGAACTCGCGCTTCAGCTCGAGCCCCGCCACGAAGAAGAAGAGCGTGAGGGCGCCGTCGGCGCCCCAGTGCTCGAGGTCCAACGGCCCGACGTCGAACGACACGAACGAGTGGTAGCCCGCATCCGCCGGCGAGTTGGCCCAGACCACCGCGACCACGGCCGCGACGAGCGCGAGCAGCCCACCGACCGCCTCCGAGCGCAGCACCCCGGCCAGGAACGCCGTCTCGCCCGGGGCCGGCCGCGGCAGGATGCGGCGTACGACGGACACGTGCGGAGGCTAGTACCCCCACCCCGATGGGTCTGCCGATGGCCGGTCCGCACCGTTGTAGGGTCGAGGCGTCATCAGCGAGCAGCCGCCGCGAGGAAGCACGAGGTCACATGGCGCCCGAACCGGTCCAGGACAGCGATCCCACCATCGGTCGACTCGTCTCGGACGCCAGCCGTGACGTCTCCAGCCTGATCCGCAACGAGATCCGGCTCGCGAAGTCCGAGATCCAGGTCAGCGTCAAGGCCGGCGGGATCGGCATCGCGCTGTTCGCCGCGGCCGGGTTCTTCGCGCTGATGTCGCTGATCATGCTGTCGGTCGCGATCGCCTACTTCATCAACTGGAACGGCAAGGGGCTCTCCCTGCACTGGGCGTTCCTGATCGTGTTCGGCTTCTACCTCCTCCTTGCGGCCCTGTTGGGCTACATCGGTGTCCGCAAGGTGAAGAAGGTGCGCGCCCCCGAGAAGGCCATCGCCCAGGCCAACGAGGCCAAGCAGATCCTCAAGCGGGGCTAGCTCGCGGTCAGGCCGCGCAGCCCTGGGTGGAGACCGCCTGGGACGCGAGCCGGCCAGTGGCAGCAGCCTGGGCGACCTGACCCGACGACAGTGCGTAGCCGGTGTCGCTGCTCGTGACCGACGCCGCGAACACGACCCCCACCACGTGGCCGGCCGAGTCGACGACGGGTCCACCGGAGTTGCCCGGGCGGATCAGCCCGCGCAGCGAGAGTACGTCGCGGATCACCGTGCCGTGTCCGTAGATGTCGGGTGAGCGCAGACGCTGGTCGGCCCGCACCCGGCCGGCCTGTACGTCGTACGGACCGTTCTGCGGGAAGCCCAGGATCGCGACCGCATCGCCGGCGGCGGCCGCGCTGAACCGGAGCGGCCGGACCGTGCCGGTCGGCACCGAGAGCACGGCCACGTCGAGCTCGGCGTTGTAGTAGACCACCCGGGCCGGGACCTCGGTCTGGTGAATCTCGACCTCGGGCGTCGTGACCCCGGCGACGACGTGGGCGTTGGTCATCACCCGGTCGGGCGCGTAGACGAAGCCAGAGCCCTCGATGCCCTGATGACAGCTGTTGGTGCTGCGGATGCGCACGACGTCGGCGCCGGCGCGCTGGACGTCGGGGTCGGTGAGCATCCGCCGGGGGCCCGGCGGCACCGGCACGATCCGCTCCGGCGCGAACGGCTCGAGGTAGCGGGGGAAGAACGTCGTGCCGACCACGTCGTTGAACGCCGAGAGCTTCGAGCTCGCCTCCGCCGGCAGGATCCGGTTGACCTCCGCCAGCACCTTCGACTTCTGTACGAGCGGGGTGATGCCGTGCAGCCCCGAGCCGGACAACGCCACGCCGAGGGCCCACGCCACGAGCAGAGCGGCCGCTCCGCTCAGAACCGCGCCGCCGACCGCGTCGACGGCCCGAGCGGGCTGCCAGGTGATCTTGTCGCGCAGCCGCGCGCCACCCACCTGGAGCAGCGCCTGACCGAGCGAGGCGCAGACGATCACGATGAACACCGCCGCGAGGGAGACCAGGATCGACGGTGTGGCGTCACCCAGGGCGGTGGGGGCGAGCCACACCCCGACCACCCCACCGATGAGGAGCCCGACGGTGGCGAAGGCGCCGGTGATGAAGCCCTGCCAGTATCCGGAGACGGCGTACAGCACCACGATGACGAGCAGCACCCAGTCGAGCAGGTTCACGGGCGCTCCTGAGGTCGAGCGGCGGGTGCTGTGGTGGGCATGGTGGGGGGCGGCGTAGCCGGGCGGGGACCACCTTGCAGCATGTACGCCGGGAGGTCACGCACCACGCGGTCGTCCCACTCGCGGGTCCACCCGGTGTGGTCCAGAAGACGCGAGATGATCCCGGCGGTGAACCCCCACAGCACCACGTCGTGCCCGGGCCCGATCAGGAAGCCCGGGCCGGTCCAGCCGCTCGGATGGCGCACCGAGACCCGGTGGGCGGGGTCGAGGAGCTCCTCGAGCGGGACCCGGTAGACCGCGTGCACCTCGGCCGGGTCGACGACACCCACCGGGCTCTCCTCGGCCCACCAGCCCAGCACGGGCGTCACCGCGAAGTTGCTCGGCGGCAGCCACAGCTCCGGGAGCTCGCCGAACACCTCGACGCCGTCGGCCCGCAGCCCGGTCTCCTCCTCCGCCTCGCGCAGCGCGGCCTGGCGCGGCGTCTCGCCGGGGTCGATCGAGCCACCGGGGAACGAGACCTGCCCGGGGTGGGAGCGCATGTCGTGGGCGCGCTCGGTGAGCAGCAGGTCGCGGCGGTCGCCGAACAGCAGCAGCACGGCCCCGCGTCGCGAGACGGTGCCGTCAGGGGCGACGAACCGGGTCAGGTCATCCGACGTCATCTCGCCCGCGGCCCGGGCGACGGGCTGGAGCCAGTCGGGGATCACCCGCCCGTCCCGAGATACTTCCGGGCGGCGGCGGCGACTTCCTGCTCGCTGCCGAAGACCGTCGCCTCGGCGTGGGCGATGTGGCCCTTGGCGTCGAGGAAGACCGTGAACGGCAGCCCCGGCGGGTGCGGCAGCGGCGCCCTCCGGTCGAGCGCGCCGTTCGGGTCGGCGACCAGCGGGTAGGCGACCTTGCTGCTGGCGGCCAGCTCCAGCGCCTTGTCGGGCGCGGGGTCGAGGAAGTCGACACCCAGGACCTTCACCCCCGACTGGCTCTTCGCGTACGCCGCGAGGGCCGGCATCTCCTGCTTGCAGCCGCCGCACCAGGAGGCCCAGAAGTTCAGGATCAGCGGCCCGCGCAGGCCCGCCACGTCGACCGAGCGGCCCCCTCCGAGGCAGCTCAGGGTGACCGCGGGCAGCCCAGAGCCCTGGGGGCCGACCTTCGGACAGTTCGGCACGTCGGTGTGCTTCTTCAGCGCCACCAGGTCGGGCGTCTGGACCTTGAGGCTGGTGCCGCCGGGGTAGTGGGCCTCATGGGAGCTGGCGCAGGCGCTCAGGAGCACGAGCACGCCGGTCAGCAGGGCTACCCCGGAGCCCCACCTCGAGCGGCGCCTCATGCCGGACCCTCCGTCTTCACCAGCTTCGCCGCGGCCACCGGGTCGACCGGACCCTCGCCGTACGACGGGCACCAGCGGGCGACCGGGCAGGCACCGCACGCGGGCTTCTTGGCATGGCAGATGCGCCGGCCGTGCCAGATCAGGTGGTGGCACAGCATCACCCAGTCGCGCTTCTCGAACAGGGCGCCGACGGCGTGCTCGACCTTGACCGGGTCGGTCTCGTCGGTCCACCCGAAGCGACGTGCCAGCCGGCCGAAGTGGGTGTCGACGGTGATGCCCGGGATGCCGAAGGCGTTGCCCAGCACGACGTTCGCCGTCTTGCGGCCGACCCCGGGCAGGGTGACCAGGTCGTCGAGCCGGGGCGGCACCTCACCGTCGTACCGCTCGACGAGGGCCGCGCTGAGCTTGAGCACCGAGTCGGTCTTGGCCCGGAAGAAGCCCAACGGGCCGAAGATCTGCTCGAGGCGCTCGCGAGGCGCAGCCGCCATCGACGCCGCGTCGGGGTACGCCGCGAAGAGGGTCGGGCGCACCGCGTTGACCCGCCGGTCGGTGGTCTGGGCGCTCAGCACGGTCACCACGAGGAGCTGGAACGGATCGTCGAAGTCGAGCTCGATCCGCGCGTCGGGGTAGCGGTCGGCCAGGCCCCGGTCGATCTTGCGGGCCCGCCGCACCAGCCCGGTGTGGGTCTCGGAGGCTGCGACTCCTGGCTGGGCTGACACGCCGACAGCCTACGGCGGACCACCGACGGCCCACCCACGGACTACCGACGACGCCGCTCCCGGGCCACGGGAGTGGTGTGACGCAGGCCACTGGATAGGATCAGCACGACCCACGCGCGGCGACCGACCGACGGCGTGCAGCGGCGGGCGATGGAGAGGACGTCGTGGACAACGAGGTACTGCGCCAGGCGCCGCTGTTCAGCGCCCTGGACGACGAGGCCGCCACCGCGCTCCGCGGCTCGCTGAGCGAGACCAAGCTACGCCGTGGCGACGTGCTCTTCCACGAGGGCGACTCCGGTGACCGTCTCTACATCGTGCTCGACGGCAAGGTGAAGCTGGGCCGCACCTCCAGCGACGGCCGCGAGAACCTCCTCGCGATCCTCGGGCCCGGCCAGATGTTCGGTGAGCTGTCTCTGTTCGACCCCGGCCCGCGCTCGGGCACGGTGACGGCGGTGACGGACGCGTCGTTCGCCTCGCTCTCCCACGAGGACCTCCTCAAGTGGCTCGACGGTCGTCCGGAGGTCGCGCGGGGGCTCCTCGCCCAGATCGCCGGCCGCCTCCGCAAGGCCAACGACGTCAACGCCGACCTGGTCTTCTCCGACGTTCCCGGCCGGGTGGCCAAGGCGCTGCTCGACCTCGCCGACCGCTTCGGCCGCACCGCCGACGACGGCGTCCACGTCCACCACGACTTGACCCAGGAGGAGCTCGCCCAGCTGGTCGGCGCCTCCCGGGAGACGGTGAACAAGGCCCTGGCCGACTTCGCCTCCCGCGGCTGGCTGCGCCTGGAGCCCCGCTCGGTCGTGATCATGGACATCGACCGCCTGCGCCGCCGCGCCCGCTGAGGTTGACCCGCGGGTTTCTACCGGTTGACCCGCGGGTTCCTACCGGTTGACCGCGGGTTCCAACCCCATTCAGCCGCGTCGGTAGAAACGCCGCGGGGGTCGCTGTGCTTCACGCAAAGCCCGCGATACCTCACCAATCCAGAACCTGCGCGGAGACGACGAGAAGTCCATCCGATCCACCACGATGACTGTCCACCCATACTGCTGTAGCCACGCGCGGCGTTCCCGATCGTGCACCTTGTCCGCGTCGGAACTGTGGAACTCCTCGCCGTCGTACTCGATGGCCACCTTTGCGTGGGGGTAGGCAAGGTCGAGGCGATACGTCGGTACTCCGTCGACCACGATCCACCACTGCACCTCCGGCGACGGCAGTCCGTGGTCGAGCAGCTCGAGCCGGGTCCACGACTCGGGCTGTGACTCAGCCCGAGGGTCGATCAGCGGGACCCGCTCGCGCACCTGTACGACGCCCCGGCGCCGGTGGTAGCGCACCAACACGAGCTCCACGTCGCGGTGAGTGAAGGCGTGCGCACGCATCAAGGCATCCATGGCGGCGAGGGCCTGACGTCGGTTGAGCCTCCAGCCCAGATCCAGGCCGCTGTCCGATCACACGCGACCGCATTCGAGTTGACGACCAACGCCGCGGCAGCCAGCTTGACCTTCACCTCAGGCAGACGTCAGACCGGAGATACACGCCGTGGAGGATCTGCCTGAGGTGGCCCTGGCGGGACCGCCTTTCGCATGCGAGCGGGGGGCAAAGCCTTGGTCGCCAGCAGAGCGCCACGAGACCGGAACGCTTGGGAGGTCGAGATCTTTCATGTCTGGAAGGCTCTCCCCGAGTGCCTCGGCCTACACCTGAGATATGCGGGGCTGTGGACAGCCGACATGGCAACGGTCAGTTCGCGCCGTTCAACGGGTCAGTTCGCGCCGCTCAACTTCGGAGGTAGTCCAGCTGGGCCCGCACGGAGAGCTCGGCGGCGGGCCAGAGGACGGGGTCGACGTCGGCGTACACGACCTCGACGATGCGGCGCGGGAGAGCGTCGTGGTCCAGCGGTACGCCGTCGCGCGCCTCGGCGTGCAGGCCGCGGAGGGCTTCGCGGACCTGCGCCAGCCGCTCCTGGCGGTGGGAGAGGTAGTGGTCGAGGGCGGGCAGTGCGGCGTCGATCACCGGTCCGTGACCCGGCCAGATCGTCGCGATCTCGTGGGCCTCGGCCAAGGCGTGCAAGCGGTCCAGCGACTCGAGGTAGGCGCCGAGTCGGCCGTCCGGGTGGGCCACGACGGTGGTGCCGCGCCCGAGGACCGTGTCGCCGGTGAGCACCGTCCGCTCCGAGGGGATCACGAACGACAGCGAGTCGGCGGTGTGCCCGGGCGTCGCGACGACGTGGATCTCCAGGTCGTCGACCGCCACGACATCGCCTTCGCCGAGGCCCTCCGAGCCGAGCCGGTACGCCGGGTCCAGCGCCCGCACGCCACACCCCATCCGCTCGGCGAAGGCCCGGGCGGCCTCGGAGTGGTCGAGGTGGTGGTGGGTGAGCAGCACGACGGCGACCTCCCCGGCCGCCTCGGCGACCGCGTCGAGGTGACCGGGGTCGGGAGGTCCGGGATCGACCACCACCGAGCGCCTCGAGCCGGGCGCCCGCAGCACCCAGGTGTTGGTGCCGTCGAGGGTCATCGGCGAGGCGTTCGGCGCGAGCACGCATCGGCCGACGGTGCCGACTGCCCCACCCGACCAGGCGTCGTCAGCCACGCGGGCCGCCCAGTCGGGCCTCCAGCAGGGGCACCACCCGGTCCGGGACGGACATGGTCGCGGCGTCGTCCCCGCCCTCGACGTCGGGGGTGAACATCGTGAGGTCGCGCCCGACCGCTGCCCCGAGGACCGCGTCGGGATCGGCGTGCTGCCCCACCTCGAGACAGGTGACGTACGTCGGGGGCATCATCCCGATCTCACCGGCGTCGACGGCGTCGCACGCGTCGAGAGCGGGCTTCCACAGCACCGACGACGACTCGCTGGACACGTCGCGGGTGAGCTGGCCCGGCGGGAGGGCGGCTACGAAGAACCATGTGCGGAAGCGACGCGGCTCGAACTCGGGGGTGCACCAGGCCGACCATGCGCCCAGGAGGTCGGAGCGGAGCACGAGTCCGCGGGCGTCGAGGAACGCGGTGAACGAGAGATCCTTGGCCTCCAGCGCCCGCCGGTCGCGCTCCCAGTCGTCGCCGGTCGTGTCCGCGACGACCTCCGACGCCGACGGGCCCGCGAGCAGGACGCCCGACTCCTCGAACGTCTCCCGCACCGCGGCGCACACCAGGGCGCTCGCCATCTCCGGGGAGGTGAGCAGCTGGTCGGCCCAGTCCTCCGGAGCGGGCCCCGACCAGCCGACCGAGCGGTCGAAGTCGCGCGGGTCGACACCGCCGCCCGGGAACACACACATCCCGCCGGCGAACGCCATCGACGCCTGGCGCCACAGCAGGTAGAGCTCGGGTCCGGACGGTCCCGGTCGCATCAGCACCACGGTGGCCGCGTCGCGCGGCTCGACCGGCGTCCGGCGTCCCTCGGCGAAGTCGCGCGCGTGGCCGGCGACCTGCGGTGGGAGGGACACCCGCACCTCAGACCTCGACGATGATCTCGACCTCGACCGGGGCGTCCAGGGGCAGCACCGGTACGCCGACCGCCGAGCGCGCGTGCACGCCGGCGTCGCCGAAGGCCTGACCGAGCAGGTCGGAGGCGCCGTTGGCGACCTGGGGCTGCCCGGTGAACTCCACGGCCGAGGCGACGAAGCACACCACCTTCACGACGCGCTTGACCGCGTCCAGGTCGCCGATCTCCGCCTTGACCGCGGCCATCGCGTTGA
Organism: Nocardioides sp.; assembly: GCA_036271155.1. Lineage (GTDB taxonomy): Bacteria > Actinomycetota > Actinomycetes > Propionibacteriales > Nocardioidaceae > Nocardioides. The sequence continues at coordinate 20,663 of DATBBE010000084.1, forward strand.
GGGCGCACTGGCGGGCGCAGGCCGCGGCGTCCTCGGGGGTGACCGTGGCTCCGACCTTGCCGGTCGTCATCAGCTGGCCCTCGCGCATCGGCAGCTGCCCCGAGGTGTAGACGTAGGAGCCCGAGCGCACCGCGGGGACGTACGACGCCACCGGCTTGGCCACCTCTGGCACCGTCAGGCCCAGTGCGGACAGCCGGTCCTCGACCGCACTCACTGCGAGCCGCCCTCGACCAGCGGTCGCTTGAAGTAGCCGACGGTGTTCTCCGGGTTCATCCCGGGCGCGACCTGCACGAGCTCCCAGCCGTCGGCGCCGAAGTTGTCGAGGATCTGCTTCGCAGCGTGCACCAGGATCGGCGCGGTGAGGTACTCCCACCTCTGAGTCTCAGCCATGGCCGCGACCCTACCGCCGCCTGAGCCAGCGGCCCCTCCGACCGCTCAGGGAGAGAGAGCGACCGGAGGGGTTCCGCTGGTGTTCGGGGGGCGGCCGCGACGTGGTCTCCCCGGACCCCGCCACGACCGCGTACTCGGGTGCACGACACGTGCACACCCTGATCAACGAGCGGGCGGCGCCGAGGCAACGGGTGCGGAGGCAAAAAGTTCTCGCCCCCGCACCCGCCGCACCACCGGCTCCACCAGTCCCATCAGTTGCAGGAGGCGCCGGTCAGACCGGCCACTCGGTGGAGGTGACGGATCCGCCGTCCACCGTCGCCCACAGCGCGACGGCGTCGGGGCACCCCTTCTCGAACAGCTCGTACGAGCCGGCCTCGAGCTCCGGGAACACCAGCGACGGCTGGACGCCGTCGCCGACCGGACGCGCCACGACTGCGACATGAGCGAGGTGCTCATGACCGTGCTCGTGACCGTGCTCGTGCACGTGCTGACCGTCCAGCGGCCGGATCTCGACCTCCAGCCCGACCGTCGACTCCGGCATCGCCACCACGAGAGCACCGACGTCGCCGCCGATGTCGAGCATGACGGCGCCCTGCCCGGCCCAGGCGTTCTCCGGCTCCTTCGTCGTCACGGCGCTCACGAGACCGCGGACTTCCCGGGCTGCGTCTGGTAGCCGCCGCCGGGGTTGCCCAGGTACGGGAACTTGTTCGAGGTGCCACCGTTGGTGTCGGTGGTCCCGTCCGTCAGCACGCCAGCCGCGCCGTCCGGGGTGAACGACGGGTCGACGAGCGGGATCGTGACCCCCGCCACCGCTCGCAGCTCGATCGCCACGACGTCGTCGCCGATCCGGCGACCGTTGGGGAACCCGGCCGCGTCCCCACCGAGCAGCCCGGTGTCCGTGGGATTCTTCGAGGGCGGGATCGCCACGTTCAGTCGCAACATGTCGGACTCCACCGGACCGGTGAAGTTCTGGAACCCGTCGACGATCCCCTTCGGGATGCCGGTGAGCAGGATGGCGTTCAGGTCCGCGCGCGTCTTGTGGTACCCCGCAAGGTGCGGGAACACGCCCGGGTAGAGCACCGGCAGCAGCCGGGCCAGCTCGGGGTGGTTCACGTACTTGGCGAACATCGAGTCGCCCTTCGGAACGCGGGCGTTCCACATGTCCTTGTGGGCCATCGGGGTGATGACCTCGTTGAACAGCGGGTTGCCCAGACGTGAGACCTGCTCCCACGGCCCATGACCGACGTACTTGCCCTGGGACTTGTCGAACATCCGCGACTTGCGCCGGCTCGCGGCCGCCCAGACGCCGACGACCGCCTTCGCGCTCAGCGCGTCGGTCGGCTTCTTGCCGTCGCGGGTGACCTCCGAGATCGGCACCTGGAGCGCGATCGAGTGCACGTTGAAGCCCTGGAGCGAGTTCCTACCGGCGGCATCGGCGGTCGGGATCACGTGCAGGTGCTCGAACGGACGCAGAGTGCCCAGGTCGAAGATGCTGCCCAGGTCGACGTGGAACGCGTCCGCACGCTGCCCCGCGAAGACCTTCCGCGCGCCGATCGTGTGGACGGCCTGGCTGGCCAGGTGCGGATAGTTCGGCGTGCTGCGCGGGCCGATGTTGACCGGTGGGCAGGCGAGGTGCTCGGCGATCTTCTTCGTCTTGCCGCCCTCGATCCGCGTGACGGAGTAGAACTGCGGACGGTTCCAGCTCGCGCTGGCGATTCCCGTGATCGGCCCGGTGTTGTACAGGAACGACTTCGGGTCACGCACCTTCGTGAAGAAGTTGAAGCGATAGGTGATGTCCGCCTCCCCCTTGCCCCGGTTGGAGATGTTGATGTCGTACATGACGTCGTCGCCGAACTCGTAGAAGTTCGGACCGCCGTCCGGTGCCTGGAACGGGATGTAGTTGGCGATCAGCGTGACCGTGTCGGGACGGTCGGGACTGACGAAGGCGTAGACGTCGGTGCTGTCGGCAACCGGGTCCTTCGCCGTCTCGGGTGCTTCGCGGTGGGAAGACATCTCACTTGCCTCCCGCTGCGTTGAGGATCCGGGTCGCCAGCTCGCGGTCGTGGACCACGACCTCGCGCTCCCCGACCATCAGCCGGACCTCGCTGGACCGGTGGTCGTGGACGTAGGCCACGACCGACTCCCGTGCGCTGGATCCCGAACGCCGCGCCTCGGCCGCCTGGGCCGGCGAGAGCGTCAGGCCCACCGCACCGGCCGCCACTCCCGCACCCCCCGCGGCGAGGAGATTTCTTCTACTCGTTTCGCTCATCAGAGCCTCCCTCTGCTGGCGGCCTCAGTGTGAGGCGCGCCACAGCGCATTCGGAGAGCCGGGGCCAACGGATGGGAGCGGCCTCTTTGACCTCGAGCGGACTTGAAATCTAAGGGTGCGAACGAGATGACCCAGCCGATGACCCAACCGACGAAGGGACACCTCTCCGCGGCCCAAGGGACAGTTCTCCACTGGCGAACTCCGAGGTCTTCCAGAGCTTCTGACGTCTCGCATACGGAGAAGTGCCCCTTCGGGCCCGGAGAAGTGCCCCTTCGCGCGGAACGGGTCAGTCCGCGGAGGCTTCAGCGTCGCGAGCCGCGGCGGCTGCCAGGGCCTTCGCCTTGAGTCCCTCGGCCCAGCCCTCTAGGGCGGTGTCGGCGGCGGCGACAGCGACTCCCAGCATGGTCGCGGCTACCGGCGTCGGCAGCCGGAGCCGGCGCGCTCCGAGCGTGACCAGCGACATGGCGAGTGTCCAGGAGGCGCCCGAGCTGAGGACCGGCAGGACCGCACGCTTCCACGGTTCCTCGTCCTCGTCCGGGACGACGGTGAAGAACTGCAGGCCGGGACGGTCGAGCGGCCACGCCACGGCGTACGACCCCGCGATCACGGTCGTGCGACGGCGTACGCCGGGAAGCAGGCAGGCCAGCGCGACGCCCGCTCCACGCAGCGCCGAGCCGGGGCGGATCCGAGCTGTGGGGTTCACGCCAGGACCTCGGGCCCCGTCTTCTCCCTCACCTCGTCGAGGGTCACGTCCGGCGCCAGCTCGACGAGCCGGAGACCCTCGTCGGTCACGTCGAGGACGCAGAGGTCGGTGATGATCCGCTGGACGACGCCGCGCCCGGTGTAGGGCAGGTCGCACTCGTCGAGGATCTTCTTCGAGCCGTCCTTGGCGACGTGCTCCATCAGCACGATCACGCGCTTGGCACCGTGGACCAGGTCCATGGCGCCGCCCATGCCCTTGACCAACTTCCCCGGGATCATCCAGTTCGCGATGTCGCCCTTCGCCGAGACCTGCATGGCGCCGAGGATCGCCGCGTCGATCTTGCCGCCGCGGATCATCCCGAACGACGTGGCCGAGTCGAAGAACGAGGCTCCCTTGCGCAGGGTGACGGTCTCCTTGCCGGCGTTGATCAGGTCGGCGTCCTCGTCGCCTTCGTAGGGGTAGGCGCCGACACCGAGAATGCCGTTCTCCGACTGGAGCACCAGCTCGACGTCGTCGGCGACGTAGTTGGGCACGAGGGTCGGCAGACCGATGCCGAGGTTGACGTAGGAGCCGTCGGTCAGCTCGGAGGCAGCTCGAGCCGCCATCTCCTCACGGGTCCAGGCCATCAGGCACCTGCCTCGGGTCGGGGGCGGGTGGTGCGCTTCTCGATCTTCTTGTCCGCCGCCTGCTCCTCGGTGAGGGCGACGACGCGCTGCACGTACACACCGGGGGTGTGGACGTCCTCGGGGTTGATGTCACCGGGCTCGACGAGGTGCTCGACCTCGGCGATCGTGACCCGGCCGCACATCGCGGCGAGCGGGTTGAAGTTGCGCGCGGACTCGCGGTACACGAGGTTGCCGTGCCGGTCGCCCTTCCAGGCGCGGACCAGACCGAAGTCGGCCACGATCGCCTCCTCCAGGACGTACTCGCGACCTCCGAAGTCGCGGGTCTCCTTCGGCGGCGACGCGACGATCACCTG
>DATBBE010000085.1:0-2671 GCA_036271155.1 Nocardioides sp.
GATCAACACTCACGCCCACCTCGACGAGTCGCCGATCGACAAGTCGGTCCAGGAGGACGTCGGCAACCGGCAGTTCTGGCTGACCGGGCTCATCGAGATCCTGCCGGCCGAGATGGCGGGCCTCGACGAGGAGGGTGCTCGGGCCTGCGTCGACTACTCGCTGATCGAGCTGGCCCGCACGGGTACGACGACGGTGCTCCAGATGGGCGGCAGCGCCGAGTACACGGCCGACGCGCTCGAGGCCAGCGGCCTGCGCGGGTACGTCGCCCCGATGTACCGCTCGGGGAGGTGGTTCACCCCCGACGGCCGGCGCGTCGACTACGCCTGGGACGCCGATGACGGACGAGCCGGCTTCGAGTCGGCGACGGCGTACGTCGAGCGGCTCCGCGGGCGAGCAGACGGCCGCGTCCAGGGCTTTCTCGCGCCGGCACAGGTGGACACCTGCAGCGAGGCTCTGCTGCGCGACTCGAAGGCTGCGGCCGACGACCTCGGCGTGCCGATCTCACTGCACGCGTCCCAGGGCGTCTGGGAGTTCCAGGAGATGACCCGTCGCCACGGCCGCACGCCGGTGGAGTGGCTCTCCGACATCGGCTTCCTCGGTCCTCGCACGATCCTCGGCCACGCCGTGTTCATCAGCGGCAGCTCGTGGGTGAACTTCGCCGGCGACGACCTCGGTCTGCTCGCTTCGACGGGCACCTCGGTGTCGTACAACGCCTGGTGCTTCATCCGGCGCGGGCTCGTCATGGAGTCCTTCCCGGCGTACGTCGAGGCCGGTGTGAACATGTGCCTGGGCACCGACACCGCACCGCAGTCGATGATCGAGTCGCTGCGCTGGACCGCCATCGCGGGCAAGGTCGCGTCGCGGCGTACCGACGTCTCGACGGCCCGGCAGGTCTTCGACGCGGCCACCGTGAACGCCGCGGACCTGCTCGGCCGGCCCGACCTGGGGCGGATCGCTCCCGGGGCCAAGGCCGACCTGCTGTTCTGGCGCTCGGACGGGTTCACGATGACGCCGATGCGCGACCCGATCCGCAACCTCGTCTACTACGCGCAGGCCTCCGACCTCGCCGACGTGCTCGTCGACGGTCGGCCCGTCGTCGAGGACGGTCAGGTGCTCGGTGCCGATGTCGAGACCGCGACCCGCCGGGTGCAGGAGGCGGGAGAGAGGGTCTGGTCACGCTGGCCGGACGCCGACTGGGCGGGCCGCACCCTCGACGAGGTCGCCCCCGCGACGTATGCCGCCTTCGACGGCTGACCCGAGCAAGGCCAGGCGAGGCCCCCTCGATGCTCGCGTGGCCTAGCATCGCCGCGTGCTCGAGGTACGAGCGGCCACTCCGGCCGACCGTGGAGCCGTGGTGCGCGTCCTGGCCGCGGCGTTCGACGACGACCCGGTGGCGCGGTGGATGGTGCCGGCCGCGCGTTCGCTGAAGCCGCTCTTCCGGGCCCATGTCCGCACCGGCAACGCCGCCCAGCAGCACATCGACCTGGCCCTGGCGGACGGCCGGCCCGTGGGTGCCGCCATCTGGCACGAGCCCGGCTACACCCTGGCGACCTGGCGCCAGCTCGCCTCGATCCCGCGCTACGCCGTAGCGCTCCGCCGCAACCTGCCGCGCGGGGCGGCGCTGGAGAGCGTGATGCACAAGGCCCGGCCGCACGAGGAGTTCTGGTATCTCGCAGGCATCGGCGCCGTACGCCGGGGCGAGGGCGTCGGCACGGCGCTGCTCGGTCACCGGCTCGAGCAGGTGACGGGGTCGGCGTACCTCGAGAGCAGCAAGCGGGAGAACATCGCCCTCTACGAGCGCTTCGGCTTCGAGCTGCGTGACTCCCTCCAGCTCCCCGACGGCCCCGAGCTCTGGCCGATGTGGCGCAGGGGCTGACCTGCTACCCGACGGGCGACGGGCTGCCGGACCCGCGGAAGGTCCGGCGGTACGCCGCGGGAGACACCCCGAGCCGGCTGCGCAGATGGGCGCGGAGCGAGGCCGAGGTGCCCATCCCGGCGCGCACCGCCACCGCGTCGACGCCAAGGTCGGTCGCCTCCAGGAGGTGCTGGGCATGACGCACCCGCTGCTGGATGAGCCAGGCGCCGGGCGACTGTCCGGTCTCCTCGCGGAAGCGGCGGGCGAAGGTGCGCAGGCTCATCCCGGCCCGCCGGGCCAGCGCCGGCACGTCGGCCTCCAGGTGCTCCAGCGCCCAGGCCCGGGCGGCTGCCGTGGACTCGTCGGGCCGCGTGGGCACGTGTCGCTCGATGTACTGCGCCTGGCCGCCGTCGCGCCACGGGGGGACGACGCAGTAGCGGGCCACCCGGTTGGCGACCTCGGAGCCGTGGTCGATCCGGATCAGGTGCAGGCACAGGTCGACCCCGGCACTCAGTCCGGCGCTGGTCAGGACGTCGCCGTCGTCGGTGAACAGGACGTCGGGGTCGAGCAGCACGTCGGGATAGAGCGCCCCCAGGTCGTCGGCATGCTTCCAGTGGGTGGTCGCCGGGCGCCCGTCCAGCCAGCCGCCTGCGGCGAGCACGAACGCGCCGGTACAGATCGAGACGAGACGAGCCCCGCGCCGCACGCTCCTCAAGGCGTCGGCCACCTCGACGGGGATGGTCCCGTGACGGCGTGGCCCCGGCAGCTGGGTGCCGGGCACGATCACGGTGTCCGCCGTGCGCAGGGCCGAGGCG
>DATBBE010000086.1:0-17892 GCA_036271155.1 Nocardioides sp.
GTGCTGCGCACCCACACCTCACCGGTGCAGGCGCGCACGATGCTGAGCCGCACCCCGCCGATCTACGTGATCTGCCCCGGCCGGGTCTTCCGCACCGACCCCTACGACGCGACCCACTCGCCGATGTTCCACCAGGTCGAAGGGCTGGTCGTCGACGAGGGCATCACGATGGCCCACCTCAAGGGCACCCTGGACCACTTCGCCCAGCAGATGTTCGGCGACGGCATCACGACCCGCTTCCGGCCGTCGTACTTCCCGTTCACCGAGCCGTCCGCCGAGGTCGACCTGGTCTGCTTCGTGTGCCGCGGGGTTCCGGGCGCGGTGGAGAGCTGCCGCACCTGCCGGGGCGAGGGCTGGATCGAGTGGGGTGGCTGCGGGGTGGTCAACCCGCGCGTCCTGGCTGCCTGTGGCATCGACTCCGAGCGTTACCGTGGTTTCGCGTTCGGGATGGGCATCGACCGCTCGTTCATGTTCCGCAGCGGTGCGGAGGATCTCCGGGCCCTCTTCGAGGGAGACGTCCGATTCGCCTCGGCGTTCGGCACCGACTGGTGACCGGCGCCCAGCCTTCGCTCTAGCCTCGACCCACTGACCCCGTAAGGAACACCCCATGCGTGCGCCCGTCTCCTGGATCCGCGAGTACGCCGACCTGCCGGCCGAGCTGTCCACCGAGGAGCTCGCCCGGAAGCTGACCGCCCTCGGGCTCAAGCTCGAGTCCCTCGAGCGTCCCGGTGCCGAGATCACCGGACCCCTGGTCATCGGCCGGGTGCTGACGATGGAGCCCGAGCCGCAGACGAACGGCAAGACCATCAACTGGTGCACCGTCGACGTCGGCGACGCCAACGACACGGGAGATCCCCAGGGCATCGTCTGCGGGGCGCACAACTTCGCGCCGGGCGACCTGGTGGTGGTCGTCCTGCCCGGAGGCGTGCTGGCCGGTGGCTTCGAGATCTCCGCGCGGAAGACCTACGGCCACGTCTCCGCGGGGATGATCTGCTCGGCCCAGGAGCTCGGCATCGGTGAGGACCACGAGGGCATCATCGTGCTGGCAGCGGATGCCGGGGAGCCGGGCGACGACGCACGCGCCGTGCTCGGCCTCGGCGAGGAGGTCATCGAGTTCGAGATCAACCCCGATCGCGCCTACGCGCTGTCCGTGCGCGGCGTGGCGCGCGAGGCGGCGATGGGCTTCGAGGCGGCGTTCACCGACCCGTGCGAGCGACCCGTGCCGGCGGCGAACACCGACGGCTACCCCGTCCGCGTGGACGACCCGGCCGGCTGCCCGGTCTTCGTGGCCCGCACGGTCACCGGCTTCGACCCGACCGCCCTGTCGCCCGACTGGCTCCGGCGCCGGGTGCGGCTGGCCGGGATGCGCCCGATCTCGCTGGCCGTCGACGTCACCAACTACGTGATGCTCGAGACAGGCCGACCGATCCACGGCTACGACGGCGACCGGCTCCAGGGCCCGCTCGTCATTCGCCGAGCGGGGGCGGGGGAGCGGATCACGACGCTCGACGGGGTCGACCGTGCCCTCTCCACCCAGGACCTCGTCGTCTGCGACGACTCCGGCGCCATCGGGATCGGCGGCGTGATGGGCGGCGAGACCACCGAGATGTCCGGCGCCACGACGACGGTCGTGATCGAGGCGGCCCACTGGGACCCGGTCTCGATGTTCCGCACCGGGAAGCGGCACAAGCTCACCTCCGAGGCCGGCAAGCGCAACGAGCGAGGCGTCGACCCGACGATCTGCAAGGTCGCGGCGGACCGGGTGGTCGAGCTGCTCACGACGTACGGCGGCGGCACTGTCTCACCCGGCGTGACCGTCGTCGGCACCCCGCCCGAGCGATCCGCGATCGAGATGCCCCTCGACCTGCCCGCCCGGGTGAGTGGCCTGCCGATCGACGCGGTCACGGCGACCGCGCACCTGGTCGACATCGGCTGTGACGTGACCCAGCGCGACGAGCGGGCCCTGGTGACACCTCCGCCGTGGCGCCCGGACCTGAACGACCCCTACGACCTGGTCGAGGAGGTCGTCCGGCTTGTCGGCTACGACCAGGTGCCCTCGGTCGTCCCGGTCCCTCCGGTCGGCCGCGGGCTCACCCGCGAGCAGCGGCTACGGCGCCGGATCGGACGGACCCTGGCCGCGCTCGGCTGTGTCGAGGTGGTGAGCTTCCCGTTCGTCGGCGACGAGGCCTTCGACGCCCTCGGGCTGCCCGCCGACGACGTGCTCCGTCACGCCGTGCGGCTGTCGAACCCGCTCTCGACCGAGAAGCCGCTCTACACCACGACCCTCCTGCCCGGAGTGCTCGACGCGGCCGCCCGCAACCTCGGACGGGGCGCTACCGGGGTGGCGCTCTTCGAGACCGGCACCGTCGCGTTCCCGGCCGACCGAGGGCCGGCGCCGGTGTACGGCGTCGAGTGGCGCCCGAGTGCCGCCGAGCTGGAGAAGCTGTTCGAGGCGATCCCCGCTCAGCCGCTGTTCCTGGCCTCGGTGCTCTCCGGCGAGCGCGACCCCGCCGGCTGGTGGGGGGCCGGGCGGCGCGCCGAGTGGTCGGACGCCGTCGAGATCGTCCGCGAGCTCGGCCGGGAGCTCGGCGTCGACGTACGCGTCGAGCAGGCGGAGCGGATGCCCTGGCACCCGAGCCGCTGCGCACGGGTCCTCGTCGACGACGAGGAGTTCGGCCATGCCGGCGAGCTGCACCCGCGCGTCTGCGGTGCGTTCGGCCTCCCGCGCGGCACCGCCGCGCTCGAGATCGACCTCGACTTCCTGATGAGCCGGGCCGTCGACGCCCCGCGGGCGCCCGTCTTCTCCCAGCAGCCGGTGGCCAAGGAGGACGTCGCGCTGGTCGTGGACGAGTCCGTGCCGGCCGCGGCGGTGGAGGCGGCGCTGCGTGCGGGTGCCGGTCCGTTGCTGGAGAGCATCCGGCTCTTCGACGTCTACACCGGGCCCCAGGTCGGCGCGGGCAAGAAGTCACTCGCCTTCGCCCTCCGGTTCCGAGCCCCCGACCGGACCCTGACCGAGGTCGAGACCGCCGCGGCCCGCGACGCGGCCGTCGCCACCGCCGCCGACCGGCTCGGCGCCCACCAACGCTGACTCGGCGTGCGTTATCGGATCGGTACCAGAAGTCGGAGGCGGCGTGCGGAACGCCGCCGGTAGCGTCTGGGCCGTGACCGACCTCGCACCGCTGTCCCTGCCCACCGCCGACGCCGGCACCGACGCCTGGTCCGCGTGGCTCACCAGCCGGACGACCGACCAGCTGGCCGTCGTCAGCGACATCGTCGGCTCGATCAAGGCCGACCGGCCTCGCCGGGCCGCGGAGCTGCTCGAGCGCTGGAACGAGCTCAACATCGCCCTGGGCAACGCGTTCGCGGCGGCGGGCCTGCTCCAGCAGGTCCATCCGGACGCCGCCGTCCGTGAGCAGGCCGAGCAGGCAGAGGTGCAGGCCTCGAAGCTGCTTACGGACCTCTCGCTGGATCGCGACGTCTACGACCTGATGGTGGTCGACGACGCGGAGTCACGAGTCTCGGGGCTCGACGACGAGGCCGAGCGGGTGCGCAACTTCGCCCTGCGCGACTTCCGACGCTCTGGCGTCGACCGCGACCCCGCGGTCCGCGACCGCATCCGTGAGCTCAACGAGCGGCTCACCGAGCTGGGCCAGACCTTCCAGCGCAACATCCGCGACGACCAGCGGGTGGTCAGCGTCCGTCCCGAGCAGCTCGAGGGCCTTCCCCAGGACTGGATCGAGGAGCACCCAGTCGGCGACGACGGGCTCGTCGAGCTCAGCATGGACTACCCCGACGTGTTTCCGATGCTGCAGTTCGCCCGTGACCGCGAGGCGCGGGTGGCTATGTACACGACGTTCCTCAACCGAGGCTGGCCGATCAACGACGACGTGCTGGTGGAGCTGCTGGAGAGTCGTCGCGAGCTCGCCACGCTCCTGGGGTACGACGGGTGGCCGGCGTACGACGCCGAGGTCAAGATGATCCAGACCGGCGATGCGATCGAGCAGTTCATCGACAAGATCAGCAAGGCGGCCGAGTCGTCCGCACTACGTGACCGCGACCTCCTGCTGGCCCGTATCCGCCAGGACCGTCCCGACGCGCAGGTGCTCGACCCGGCCGACTCCACCCACTACCTCGAGGTGGTCCGCCGCGAGGAGCACGATGTCGATGCCCAGGAGGTCCGGCGCTACTTCCCCTTCGACCGGGTCCGGCAGGGTCTCCTCGACGTGACCGGCCGGCTCTTCGGCCTGACCTACACGCAGGTCGACGTGCCGACCTGGCACGACGAGGTCACGTCGTACGACGTGTCGCTCGGCGAGCGCTACCTCGGCCGGATCCACCTCGACCTGCACCCGCGGCCCCGCAAGTTCAACCACGCGGCCCAGTTCACCCTCACCGACGGAGTGACCGGCCACCAAGTGCCCGAGGGCGTCCTGGTGTGCAACTTCCCTCGCGGTCTGATGGAGCACGGTGACGTCGTGGTGCTCTTCCACGAGTTCGGTCACCTGATCCACCATGTCCTGGGCGGCCACCAGCAGTGGGCCAGGTTCGCCGGCGTGGCCACCGAGTGGGACTTCGTCGAGGCTCCCTCTCAGCTCCTCGAGGAGTGGGCGTGGGACGCCGGTGTCCTGGAGAGCTTCGCGGTCGACGAGAGTGGCGTGCCGATCCCCTCGGAGCTCGTGACGCGGATGCGGCAGGCCGACGACTTCGCCAAGGGGATGCAGGCTCGCTCGCAGATGTTCTATGCGGCGGTGTCCTACCGCTTCCACCGAGACGTCCCGACCAGCTCCGAGGCTCTGGTGGCGCTGTCGGAGTCCCTGCAGGCCGAGTACTCCGTGCTGGTGCCCTTCGACGGGACGCACTTCCACGCCGGCTTCGGTCATCTGGACGGGTACACCAGCGGGTACTACACCTACATGTGGTCACTGGTCATCGCCAAGGATCTGTTCTCGGCGTTCGATCGCGAGCAGCTGTTCGAGCCGGACATCGCCGCTCGCTACCGCGACCGGGTGCTGGCGCCCGGAGGACGCAAGGACGCCGCCGACCTGGTGGAGGACTTCCTCGGCCGGCCGTTCGGCTTCGAGTCGTTCGCGGAGTGGCTGGCGACCTAGGTGATCGGCTGGTGCACGATCGACCGGAACCGGTCGACGATCTCGAGGCTGCCGGCGAGGTGGGTGTCGGCGCCGTCGGCGCGCCGCCAGAGTCGGGCGTCGAGAGCCTCCGCGGTGCCGGAGACGACCGCGTCCGGCTCGACGCCGGGATCCACGACGACCTGCAGGTCGTCCTCGTCATGGGTGACGCCCTCGGGATCGGTGCCGTGGAAGTGGCCCAGCTGGACCCAGACCCGGTCACCGGTGTCCGTCGCGTCCAGCCTGACGTAGTGGGGGAGCGGTGCGAACTCGCCCCAGGGCGGGCACCCGCCGTACATCACGTCCAGCACCTCCTCGACGCCGTCGGCGGCCAGGTCGGCGGGGAACGGCGTCACAGAGCCGGCGGTCAGCTCCGCGTCGCGCCGGTGGATCAGAGCCTCGTGGGCCTGCCTGCGGTAGATGAAGGCGACCGTGTGGTCTTGCGACCACGTCCACGCCTCGTCGGTGGGGTCGGCCGCCGCCAGAGCCTCGCCCAGCGCGACGAAACCGTCGTCGTAGAACGACAGCAGCCCGGCGTGGTCCGCCGGGCGCTCGGGCTGGTCATAGTCGTCGGGCCCCTTCGGACGGCGCGTGACCATCGAGGTCCAGAAGTGCTGGACCTCGCCCAGATGCCACAGCAGGTCGTCGGCGCTCCAGTCGGGACAGGAAGGCACCGGGGCCGCGGGATCGCACTCGGCGAGGACGTCGCGGAACCGCTGCGACTCGTCGCGGAGGTGGAGGAGGTACGTCGGGAAGTCCAGTCGCGCCATGCCCAGAACCTAGTCGCGACCACGGACACTCGCGACCCCCCGCTCGCGGCTCCGGTCGAGGGGTGGAGTGGGCCACCCCGATTGGCATGAACATACAGACAACTGTATGATCATGCAGGTGGATACGGTCAAGGTCGCGGTCGCCGGTGCCAGCGGGTACGCCGGCGGCGAGCTCCTGCGCCTCCTCCTGGCGCACCCGCTCGTCGAGATCGGGGCGGTCACCGCGGGAGCCAACGCCGGAGAGCGGCTCGGGGCTCTCCAGCCGCATCTCACCCCGTTGGCCGACCGGATGCTCGGTGACACCTCGGCCGCGACCCTGGCCGGTCACGACGTGGCCTTCCTGGCCGTGCCGCACGGCGAGTCCGCGCCGATCGCGGCGGCGCTCCCGGAGGAGACCCTCGTGATCGACTGCGGGGCCGACTTCCGGCTGCAGAGCCCCGCACACTGGTCCGCCTTCTACGGTGGCGAGCACGCCGGCACCTGGCCCTACGGGCTCCCGGAGCTACCGGGGCAGCGCGCCGTCCTGCGCGATGCGCGCCGCGTGGCAGTCCCCGGGTGCTATCCGACCGTCTCGACCCTCGCTCTTGCGCCTGCGGTCGCGGCCGGACTGGTGACGCCGGACGTGGTCGTGGTGGCGGCGTCGGGCACCAGTGGGGCAGGCAAGAAGGCCGTGCCGCATCTGCTCGGCAGCGAGGTGATGGGCAACGCGTCGGCGTACGGCGTCGGCGGCGGACACCGCCACACTCCCGAGATCATGGAGAGCCTCGGCCGGCTCACCGCCCAGCCGGTCACGGTGAGCTTCACCCCGGTCCTGGTCCCGATGTCACGTGGGATCCTGGCGACCTGCTCGGCGCCACTCACTCCGGGAGTGACCGCGACAGAGGTCCGTGAGTCCTATCTGAAGGCCTATGACACCGAGCCGTTCGTGCACGTCCTGCCCGAGGGCGTGTGGCCGCAGACCAAGGCCGTGCACGGCAGCAACACGTGTCACCTGCAGGTGGCAGTCGACGAGAACGCCGGCCGGCTGGTGGCCGTCGGGGTGATCGACAACCTGACCAAGGGCACGGCCGGTGGCGCGATCCAGTCCATGAACCTGGCCCTGGGCCTCGAGGAGACCCTCGGCCTTCCCGTGGTAGGGGTGGCTCCGTGACCTACTCGCTGCGCAGACACCCCGAGGCTCTGGCGGTCGTGCGGCTCGGGCCGGGTGCGGACCTGCCCCCGTGGGCGGAGTCCTCGTCGATCCTCTCGGTCACCGCGACCGCGGCCGAGACCTCGGTCGTGTGTGGTGCCGCGGCGGTGCCCGACGATGTCACCCACGAGAAGCCGTTCACCGCCTTCGAGGTGCAGGGTCCCCTCGACTTCTCGCTCACCGGTGTCCTCGCCGAGCTGCTGGTGCCGCTCGCCGACGCCTCGATCAGCGTGTTCACCCTCTCGACCTTCGACACCGACTGGATCCTGGTCCCCTCCGCAGCGGCCGACCGGGCCGCCTCCGAGTGGCAGCGACAAGGCCACGATGCCGCGGCCGCGTCCGCTGGCGAGGTCGCGCCATGAGCGTCACCGCGCCCCAGGGCTTCCGGGCGTCCGGTGTCGCCGCCGGGCTCAAGTCGAGCGGAGCCAGAGACGTCGCTCTCGTCGTCAACGACGGGCCCTCGTTCGCGAGTGCCGGCGTCTTCACCGCCAACCGCTGTCTGGCCAACCCGGTGCTGTGGAGCAAAGAGGTCGTGAAGGACGGCGTGGTGAAGGCGGTCGTCCTCAACTCCGGAGGGGCCAACTGCTACACGGGACCCGACGGCTTCCAGACGACTCACGCCGTGGCCGAGCGCGTCGCCGGTCATCTCGCGGCGGGCGCGATCGACGTCGTCGTCTGCTCGACCGGACTGATCGGGCTGGCCAACGACCGGGAGCACGTGCTGGCCGGGGTGGACGCGGCGTACTCCTCGCTGGACAGGGGGAGTGAGGCCGGCGACGCCGCCGCACACGCGATCCTGACCACCGACTCGGTCGCCAAGCAGGTCGTGGTGGAGGCACCGGGCTGGTCCGTCGGGGGCATGGCCAAGGGCGCCGGGATGCTCGCTCCGCAGCTCGCCACGATGCTCGTCGTCCTGACCACGGACGCCCTCACGAGCCCGGCCGAGCTGGACCAGGCGCTGAAGGCCGCGACCCGGGTCAGCTTCGACCGGCTCGACTCCGACGGCTGCATGTCGACCAACGACACCGTGACCGTGCTGGCCAGTGGGGCGAGCGGCATCACGCCCAGCCTCCCCGACCTCACCGACGCCCTCACCCGCGCCTGCACGGACCTGGCCATGCAGCTCCTCGCGGACGCCGAGGGCGCCGAGCACGAGATCGCGATCACCGTGCTCAACGCCGCCACCGAGGACGAGGCCGTCGAAGTCGGCAGGTCGGTCGCTCGCAGCAACCTGTTCAAGGCGGCGGTCTTCGGAAACGACCCCAACTGGGGCCGGGTCCTCGCCTCCATCGGCACGACGCAGGCGGCCTTCGACCCGGCCGACCTCGACGTGGCGATGAACGGCGTCTGGGTGTGCCGGCGGTCGACGCCCGCCGCCGACCCGGCGACGGTCGACCTGAAACCGCGGGAGGTGACGGTCACCATCGACCTCAAGTCCGGACCGGCGCGCGCGACGGTGTGGACCAACGACCTGACCCACGCCTATGTGCACGAGAACTCGGCGTACAGCTCATGACGACGGCCGAGCCGATGGAGGAGTCGCAGGCCCCCACCTCCTCCGAACCCGACCCGGCCAAGGCGGCGACGCTCGCGGCGGCGCTGCCGTGGCTGAAGCGCTACCACGGCAAGGTCGTGGTCGTGAAGTACGGCGGCAACGCCATGACCGACGACACCCTGAAGCGCGCCTTCGCCGAGGACGTCGCGTTCCTGCGGTTCGCCGGGTTCAAGCCCGTCGTCGTGCACGGTGGCGGTCCGCAGATCTCCGCGATGCTCGCCAGGCTGGGGATCGAGTCGGAGTTCCGTGGGGGTCTGCGCGTCACGACACCGCCGGCCATGGACGTCGTACGCATGGTGCTGGTCGGCCAGGTCCAGCGCGAGCTGGTGGGGCTGGTCAACGAGCACGGCCCCTTGGCGGTCGGGCTGTCCGGAGAGGATGCCGGGCTGTTCACAGCACGGCGCACCAACACCGTGGTCGACGGCGAGGAGGTCGACCTGGGGCTGGTGGGCGAGGTCGCCGAGGTGCGGCCCGAAGCCGTGCTCGACCTGGTCGAGGCGGGCCGGATCCCGGTGATCTCGAGCGTCGCCCCGGACAAGGAGGGCGTGGTCCACAACGTGAACGCCGACACCGCGGCGGCCGCCCTCGCCGTCGCGCTCGGTGCGGAGAAGCTGCTCGTGCTCACCGACGTCGAGGGGCTCTACCGCGACTGGCCCGCCAGCGACGACGTGATCGGCGAGATCAGCCCGGAGTCGCTGGCCGAGCTGATGCCGTCACTCGCGGCGGGGATGGTGCCCAAGATGGGCGCCTGCCTGCAGGCGGTGCAGGGCGGCGTACCCCGGGCGACAGTGGTGGACGGTCGCGAGCCCCACGCCGTGCTGCTCGAGCTGTTCACCGACGACGGCGTCGGCACGCAGGTCCTGCCCGGCGTCGCCACCAAGATCAGGAAGGCGCGGGCATGACGAGCAGCCGGAGCCGCTACACCTCCTCGCTGATGAACACCTTCGGCCCGCCGCAGCTCGTGCTCACCCGGGGCAAGGGCGCCCGCGTGTGGGACGACGAGGGCCGCGAGTACGTCGACCTCCTCGGCGGGATCGCGGTCAACGCGCTGGGCCACGCCCACCCGGCCGTCGTCGAGGCGGTCACGTCGCAGCTCTCGACCCTCGGCCATGTGTCCAACTTCTTCGCCACGGAGCCCCAGATCACCCTGGCCGAGCGCCTCCTCGAGCTCTTCGCCCCCGGTCGGGGCTCGTCGAGCAGCGTCGGCAAGGTCTTCCTCACCAACTCCGGCGCAGAGGCCAACGAAGCGGCCCTCAAGCTCACCCGGCGCACCGGCCGCACCCACGTCGTCGCAGCAGAGGGCTCGTTCCACGGCCGGACCATGGGCGCCCTCTCGCTCACCGCGAAGGCGGCGTACCGCGAGCCGTTCGAGCCGCTGCCCGGCGAGGTCACGTTCGTCCCGTACGGCGACTCCGGCGCCCTGGCCGCGGCGGTCACCGACCGGACGGCCGCCGTGGTGCTCGAGCCGATCCAGGGCGAGGCCGGCGTCGTCGAGCCGCCGGCCGGCTACCTCGCGGCCGCCCGGCGGATCACCAGCGCCCACGGGGCCCTGCTCTGGCTCGACGAGGTGCAGACCGGGATCGGGCGCACGGGCACGTGGCTGTGCGCCGCTGCCGACCCCGACGTCGCTCCGGATGTCGTGACGCTCGCGAAGGGACTGGGCGGGGGTCTCCCCATCGGGGCCTGCATCGGCCTCGGGCCGGCCGGTGACCTGCTCCAGCCCGGCCACCACGGCACGACGTTCGGAGGCAACCCGGTGGCGTGCGCGGCGGCTCTGGCCGTCCTCGACACGATCGTCGCCGACGGGCTGCTGCACCGAGCCACCGCACTGGGTGACCGGCTCCGTGCGGGAGTCGCCACCGACGGCCGCGTCATCGCGGTCCGGGGCCGTGGCCTGCTCGTGGGCATCGACATGCATGTCGACGCCCCGCACGTCGTGTCTGCCGCTCGCAGTCGCGGTTTCATCGTCAACGCCACCGGGCCGCGCACGCTCAGGCTGGCCCCGCCCCTCGTCCTCGGTGAGGATGAGGCGGAGGCGTTCCTGGCCGCGTGGCCCGGGATCCTCGATGATGCAGCCGCAGCCGACGAGCAGGGAGCTCCCGCATGATCCGTCACTTCCTCCGCGACGACGACCTGAGTCCGGCGGAGCAGCACGAGGTGCTGAGCCTGGCAGCGTCGCTGAAACAGGCGCCGTACGACTCGCAGAGCCTGGCCGGTCCACGCACCGTGGCGACGATCTACGACAAGCCGACGCTGCGCACCCAGGCATCCTTCGCGGCCGGGATCGCCGAGCTCGGGGGCAACCCCATGATGGTCGACGGGTCGCTCGCCGGCATCGGGAAGCGCGAGTCGGTCGCCGACGTGGCACGGGTGCTCGGGCGGCAGGCGTCGGTGATCGTCTGGCGCACCTACGCCCAGACCGCGTTGGTGGAGATGGCCGAGAACGCCGGCGTGCCGGTGATCAACGCACTGACCGACGAGTTCCACCCCTGCCAGCTGCTGGCCGACCTGCTCACCATCCGGGAGCGGAAGGGTGAGCTGGCCGGTCTCACGGTGGCCTTCGTGGGCGACGGAGCGTGCAACATGGGCAACTCCTGGCTGCTGGCCGGTGCCACCGCGGGCATCCACGTGCGCATCGGCGCACCCGAGGGACATCAACCGGAGGACCCCTATGTCGTGCGGGCGCGGGAGATCGGGCAGGAGACCGGGGCGACCGCCGAGGTGATGGTCGACCCGGCAGCCGCCGTGGCCGGGGCCGACGTCGTCGTCACCGACACCTGGGTCTCGATGGGCAAGGAGGAGGAGTCCGCCGACCGGCTCGCGGCGTTCTCGGACTACACCGTGACCGCCGCCTTGATGAGCCTGGCCTCCCCGGACGCGATCGCGATGCACTGCCTGCCGGCGTACCGCGGCAAGGAGATCGACTCCGACGTGCTGGACGGGCCGCAGAGTGTCGTCTGGGACGAGGCGGAGAACCGGCGCCACGCGCAGAAGGCGATCATCACCTGGTTGCTGCGCGACGACGAGGAGGGACTGCTGTGACCGAGGCAGCCCGGCGTCCCGCCACGAAGAACTCCCGTCACCAGCTCATCGTCGAGCTCCTGTCGGGTCACGAGGTGCGCTCCCAGCCCGAGCTCCTCGAGCTGCTGGTGGCGCGCGGCGTGCAGGTCACGCAGGCGACGCTGTCCCGCGACCTCGTCGAGCTGGACGCCGTCCGGGTGCGCGCACAGTCCGGCGCCCTGGTCTACGCCGTTCCCGCCGAGGGGGGCGACCGACGACCCGCCGCGCCCGGAGAGACGGCCGCTGCGGCCCATCGGCTGGGCCGGCTGCTCGCCGAGCTGATGGTCAGTGCCGACGGGAGCGCGAACCTCGTCGTCCTGCGTACGCCGCCGGGCGCCGCGCAGTTCCTCGCGTCCGCGATGGACAAGGTCGAGTACACCGACGTGCTCGGCACCATCGCCGGCGACGACACGGTGCTGGTGATGAGCCGCGAGCCGCAGGGTGGCCCGGAGATCGTGCGACGACTGATGGCGCTGGCCGCGCAGCCGGCGCCCTGACCCAGCCCTAGAACCCCACCCCAGGAGTCCCACCAGTGAGCAAGGTCCTCACCTCCCTGCCCGTCGGCGAGCGCGTCGGCATCGCGTTCTCAGGAGGTCTCGACACCTCGGTCGCGGTTGCGTGGATGCGCGCCAAAGGGGCCGTGCCGTGCACCTACACCGCGGACATCGGCCAGTACGACGAGCCAGACATCGACAGCGTGCCCGTGCGTGCCCGGGAGTACGGCGCGGAGATCGCGCGCGCCGTGGACTGCAGGGGCCCGCTGGTCGCGGAAGGGCTCGCGGCGCTGGCCTGCGGCGCCTTCCACGTGCGCTCGGCAGGGCGCGCGTACTTCAACACGACCCCCCTCGGCCGTGCGGTCACCGGCACCATGCTGGTCCGCGCGATGCACGACGACGGCGTCGACATCTGGGGCGACGGCTCGACGTTCAAGGGCAACGACATCGAGCGGTTCTACCGCTACGGCCTCCTGGCCAACCCTGACCTCCGGATCTACAAGCCCTGGTTGGACGCTGCGTTCGTCAGCGAGCTCGGCGGTCGCCACGAGATGAGCCAGTGGCTGACCTCGCACGGACTGCCCTACCGCGACAGCGCCGAGAAGGCGTACTCCACCGACGCCAACATCTGGGGGGCCACGCACGAGGCGAAGACGCTCGAGCACCTCGACGTGTCCTTGGAGACGGTCGACCCGATCATGGGCGTGAGGTTCTGGGACCCCGCCGTGGACATCGAGCCTGAGGACGTCACGATCCGGTTCGACCGCGGACGCCCGGTGGCGGTCAACGGCACGACGTACGCCGGGGTCGACGGGCCGGTCGCCCTCGTGCGCGCCGTCAACGAGATCGGTGGTCGGCACGGGCTGGGCATGTGTGACCAGATCGAGAACCGGATCATCGAGGCGAAGTCGCGCGGCATCTACGAGGCGCCCGGCATGGCGCTGCTCTTCGTCGCCTACGAGCGGCTTCTCAACGCGATCCACAACGAGGACACGCTCGCCAACTACCACGAGCAGGGGCGACAGCTCGGACGCCTCCTCTACGAGGGCCGCTGGCTCGATCCCCAGGCCCTGATGCTGCGCGAGTCGATCCAGCGGTGGATCGGCTCCCTGGTGACCGGCGAGGTCACGATGCGGCTGCGTCGTGGGGAGGACTACACGATCCTGCGCACGGACGGCCCGGCGTTCTCCTACCACCCCGACAAGCTGTCGATGGAGCGGGTCGAGAACGCCGCCTTCGGCCCGACGGACCGGATCGGCCAGCTCACCCTGCGCAACCTCGACATCGCGGACTCGCGCTCGAAGCTCGAGCTGTACGCCACCCAGCCCCTGGACGAGGGTCAGGTCCTGGTCGAGCACGGTGTCCTGCTCGGTGCGCTCCCTGCCGGTGGCGCCCAGCGGATCGCCGCCAACCCCGCGGCCGACGGGCCCGACGACGAGGCCCTCGACCACGCCGCCATGGAGTTCGGCACCGATTAGCGTCGACCTGCCACAAGCTCACCCAGATCTCGCCGAGTCGGCATGTGACGACTCGGCGGGTGGTGTGACTGATAGGAAGGGCAACGTGCCAGCACCCGTGATCCGACGTACGACGGCTCGCGACGTCCCGGATGCCGTCCGGTCGCCCCGATGACCGGCTCCACCGGAGAGGGCACGCTGTGGGGCGGACGCTTCGCGGGCGGTCCGTCGCGAGAGCTCGAGGCGCTGTCGCGATCCACCCACTTCGACTGGCGCCTGGTGCCGTACGACCTGGCGGGCTCGGTCGCGCACGCGAACGCCCTGCATCGTGCGGGACTGCTCACCGACGGCGGCCACGCCACGCTGCTCGAGGGACTGGCCGCGCTCCGTGACGAGTACGACGCCGGGTCGCTGCTCCCCGGACCTTCGGACGAGGATGTTCACGGCGCTCTCGAGCGGCTCCTGATCGAGCGCGTCGGTGCCGACACCGGGGGTCGGCTCCGGGCCGGCCGCAGCCGCAACGACCAGGTGGCCACGCTGTTCAAGGCCTACCTGCGAGACCAGGCCCGCTCGATCGCGGCGCGGGTGCTCGACCTGGTCGACGTGCTGGCGACCCGCGCGGGCGACCACCTCGACGTCGCGATGCCCGGGCGCACCCATCTTCAGCACGCGCAGCCGGTCCTGCTGTCCCACCACCTGCTGGCGCATGCCTGGCCGCTGCTCCGCGACGTCGACCGCCTGCGCGACTGGGACGATCGGGTCGCCTCCGACTCGCCGTACGGCTCCGGGGCGCTGGCCGGCTCGAGCCTGGGCCTGGATCCGCGGGCCGTGGCTCACGAGCTGGGCTTCAGCGACTCCAGTGCGAACTCCATCGACGGGACGTCGGCACGCGACTTCGTGGCCGAGTTCGCCTTCGTCGCGGCGATGACGGGGGTCGATCTGAGCCGGATCGCCGAGGAGGTCGTGATCTGGACGACGGCCGAGTTCGGGTTCGCCCGGCTCGACGACGGCTACTCCACGGGGTCGAGCATCATGCCGCAGAAGAAGAACCCCGACATCGCCGAGCTGACCCGCGGCAAGTCCGGCCGGCTGATCGGCAATCTCACCGGCCTGCTCGCCACCCTCAAGGGGCTTCCACTCGCCTACAACCGCGACCTCCAAGAGGACAAGGAGCCGGTCTTCGACTCCGTCGACACCCTGTTGGTGGTGCTGCCCGCGGTCACCGGGATGGTGGCGACGCTGACCTTCGACACCGACCGCCTCGCCTCGCTCGCGCCACAGGGGTTCTCACTCGCGACCGATGTGGCGGAGTGGCTGGTTCGACAGGGACTGCCGTTCCGCGAGGCCCATGAGCTCGCGGGCGCCGCCGTACGTCGCTGCGAGGAGCTGGGCTGCGACCTGCCCGATCTCACCGACGAGCAGCTGGCCGCGGTGTCGGGGCACCTCACCCCGGGGGTGCGTGAGGTGCTGACCGTCGAGGGGTCGGTGGGCTCGCGAGACGGACGCGGCGGCACCGCGCCGGCGCGAGTGCGCGAGCAGCTCGACGAGCTCCTGGCGCGCGCCGAGGTCGCCCGTGCCTGGCTCGCCTGAGCTCCGAGGGCTGCTCGAGCGACCTGTCCTGGAGGTCGCGCCGCGATTGCTGGGCGCCACCCTGCGACACGGACAGGTGGCGTGCCGGATCACCGAGGTCGAGGCGTACGACGGGGCGAACGACCCCGGGTCCCATGCCTTCCGCGGCGAGACAGCGCGCAACGCGGTCATGTTCGGTCCTGCCGGCCGTCTCTACGTCTACTTCACCTACGGCATGCACTGGTGCGCCAACGTCGTCTGCGGACCCGAGGGGCGCCCGAGCGCCGTCCTGCTGCGCGCGGGGGAGATCGTCGCCGGGGTCGAGACGGCTCGCGTACGACGTGTGTCCACACGCTCCGACCGCGACCTGGCACGCGGACCGGCGCGGCTGTGCCAGGCCCTGGCCATCGCCCGCGAGCAGTACGGACACGACCTCACCCGGCCACCGCTGACGCTCGAGCTCGGCCCGCCGTCCGCCCAGGTGAGCTCCGGGCCGCGAGTGGGACTCCGGCTGGCCGGTGACCGGGAGTGGCGCTTCTGGCTTCCCGGGGAGCCGACCGTCAGCTCCTACCGTCCCGCCGTGAGCAGACCGCGAGGCAGGTCCTAGGGTCGACCCGTGGGTGTGCGCGGTCTGCTGGCAGACACCACCCCGCTGTCCAACGCTCCGTTCCGCCGCCTCTGGTCGGCGAACATCGTCACCGTCATCGGTGCCCAGCTCACCGTCGTGGCGGTTCCGGCGCAGATCTACGCGATCACCGGCTCATCGGCGTACGTCGGACTGACGGGCGTCTTCGGACTCGTCCCGCTGATCGTCTTCGGTCTGTGGGGCGGCGCCCTCGCCGACGTCTTCGACCGCCGGACCGTGCTCCGCGTCACGACCGCGGGGCTCATCGCGACCAGCGCAGCCTTCTGGGCGCAGGCCGCTCTCGGGCTGGAGAACGTCTGGCTGCTGCTGGGTCTGTTCGCCGTACAGCAGGCGTTCTTCGCGGTGAACCAGCCGACCCGGAGCGCGGTGCTGCCTCGTCTGCTGCCCCCCGAGCTGCTGCCGGCCGCGAACTCCCTGAACACGACCGTCATGCAGGCCGGGGCGATCGCCGGGCCGCTGGTGGGCGGCGCGTTGATCCCGGTGCTGGGCTACTCCGCGCTGTACCTGGTGGACACGTGCACGCTCTTCGCGACCCTGTGGGCGGTCATCCGGCTGCCCCGGATGCCGATCGAGGGCTCGGTCGGCGCTGCCCCGGGGCTGCGCGCGGTGCTCGACGGGTTCGGCTACCTCCGAGGACATCCTTTGCTCCTGATGAGCTTCGTGGTGGACATCATCGCCATGGTCTTCGGCATGCCACGCGCGCTGTTTCCGCAGGTCGCTCACCAGAGCTTTCACGGACCCTCGGGTGGAGGTCTGGCATTCGCGCTGCTGTTCGCCGGCATACCCCTCGGAGCGGTCGTCGGCGGAGTCTTCTCGGGCTGGGTGTCGGGGGTCCGACGTCAGGGCATGGCCGTGGTGTGCGCGATCGCGGTGTGGGGCCTGGCGATGGCGTGCTTCGGGGCCGCGGTCGGGCTGGCGCCGCACGCCCGGGGCGCGATGCTCTGGGTTGCCGTGCTGACGCTGGCCGTGGGTGGAGCCGCGGACATGGCGTCGTCGACCTTCCGCAACAGCATGCTCATGAGCGCAGCCACCGACGCCGTCCGCGGCCGACTGCAGGGGGTGTTCATCGTCGTCGTGGCCGGGGGGCCGCGCATCGCGGACGTCGTGCACGGGGCCGCCGCCTCGGTGCTGGGGACGGCGGTGACCGCCGCCGTGGGAGGGGTGCTCGTGATCGTCCTGCTGGGAGTCGCGATAGCGGTGGTCCCGACCTTCCTGCAGTACCGGGCCGGCGACGTCCCGGACCGTCCCTGAGTGGGTGCTTGGGACGGCGGCCCGCCTCCGGTAGAGTCGCCTAGCGCTGTCGCGTGCAGGAGCCCTGAGCGGGCACCCATCGCGGCGGCGGAGCGAGCCGGATCCGATTTGACGCTCACGGGCGCGGGCCGGTAAGTTTTCTCAGGTTGCCCCCGAGACGCCTCACGCGAGGCCGATCTGGTGCGCGTCTGATTTTTGAGAACTCAACAGTGTGTTTGTCGATGAATTGGTTTGTATGATCCCGTGGTCATGGCTGTGTTTGCCTTTTTTGGTGGGTGTGGTTGTGGTTTTGGGTTCTTTTTGAGTTGACGAACGATGATTCTGGCGATTGTTTGCTAGTTTTTCGTTTTTTGGCTTGGAGATAAGTTTCCGTTATGGAGCGTCCTGCCTTTTGGGGTGGGGTGTTTGGTTTTCGATGGAGAGTTTGATCCTGGCTCAGGACGAACGCTGGCGGCGTGCTTAACACATGCAAGTCGAGCGGAAAGGCCCCTTTTGGGGGGTACTCGAGCGGCGAACGGGTGAGTAACACGTGAGTGATCTGCCCCTCACTTCGGGATAACTGTCTGAAAGGGTGGCTAATACCGGATGCGACTGACTGCTTCATGGTGGTTGGTGGAAAGGTTTTTCTGGTGGGGGATGTGCTCGCGGCCTATCAGCTTGTTGGTGGGGTAATGGCCTACCAAGGCTTTGACGGGTAGCCGGCCTGAGAGGGTGACCGGCCACACTGGGACTGAGACACGGCCCAGACTCCTACGGGAGGCAGCAGTGGGGAATA
>DATBBE010000087.1:0-1919 GCA_036271155.1 Nocardioides sp.
GCCTGCAGGCGAAGCAGCGCCGCCACGGTCTGCAGGTTGTTCTTCACGCGGTGGTGGATCTCGCGGATCGTCGCGTCCTTGGTCAGCAGGTCGCGCTCGCGCCGCCGCAGCTCGGTGACGTCGCGGCACAGCAGCACCGCACCGATCCGCTGCCCGTGCTCGGTCAGCGGCAGTGCGCGCACCGAAAGACTCACGCCCCGCGCCTCGATCTCGGTACGCCACGGCGCCCGGCCGGTGACGACGAGCGGCATCGACTCGTCGACGGTGGACTTGTCCTGGTGCTCGATCAGGTCGGTCGTGATCTCGATGAGCGCGCGCCCCACCAGCGGCCCGATGACGCCCAGCCGGTGGAAGCAGCTCAGCGCGTTCGGGCTGGCGTAGAGCACCTCGCCCTCGGAGTTGAGGCGTAGCAGACCGTCGCCGACGCGTGGCGCGCCCCGCCGCTGCCCGGTCGGCGCACCGGGGTTGGGGTACTCGCCACGGGCCATCATCGCGACGAGGTCGTCGGCGGCCTCGACGTAGTTGAGCTCGAGCCTGCTCGGGGTCCGGCCCGAGCCGAGGTTGGTCTGGCGGGCGACGACCGCGATCGCGCGGCCCTCGTGCACCACGGGGATTGCCTCCTCGCGGACCGCGTACGCCCCGAGCCAGCGGGGCTCGCGCGCACGGTGGATGGTCACCTCGGCCAGGGCCCGCGCGAGCTGCGGGAGCTGGCCCTCCGGTGGGCGCGAGCCGACCACGTCGTCGTAGTGCACGGTCGCGCCCGTGCTCGGCCGGCACTGCCCGATCGCGACGAAGCTGCCGTCCCGGGTGGGCACCCACAGGACGAGGTCGGCGAACGCCAGGTCGGAGACGACCTGCCAGTCGCCGACCAGAAGGTGGAGCCACTCGGCGTCCACGGGCGCGAGGTCGACGTCCTCGGTGATCAGATCGCTCATCGCTGGCACGCCCACCAGCCTAACGAGGCGGCCGGGCTGCCTGCCCGACGACCTGCGGGAGTGTTCGCGCAGGTAACGATTACGACACGTCCCAGACCACCGCAAGGCGGTGACCTGCGGCGATACGGCGCCGCGATGGCGACGAGGATCTAGGCGACCAACCCAGACTTGACATCGACGCAGTTCCGGCGCGACCGTTGACCCGCGACATGGAAGCGCTCCCACCACGATGGTGGTAGCGCTCCCAACCACCCCCGACTGGATTACGACCGACAAGGGAGTCACTGTGCTGACGCACCCCCGCTCGTCCCGCTCCACTCGCCGCAGCATCCTCGCTGCCGGCGCCGGAGCCGCCGCCCTGGCCCTCGTCCTGAGCGCCTGCAGCTCGGGCGACGACTCGGGCTCGAAGAGCTCCGCCTCCGGAGACTCGGACAAGCCGATCACGCTCACGATCGCAACGTTCAACAACTTCGGGTACACCCAGACCCTCCTGGACGAGTACACCAAGCTGCACCCCAACATCAAGGTCAAGCAGACGATCGCGGCCACGTCCGCCGACGCGCAGAACAACTTCACGACGAAGCTCGCCGCGGGCGGCGCCGGCCTCGCGGACGTGCAGGCGGTCGACGTCGACTGGATGCCGACCGTTCTCAAGTACGAGAACAAGTTCACCGACCTGAGCGACTCGAGCCTGTCCGACCGCTGGCTGGCGTGGAAGACCAAGCAGGCCACCGCGCCCGACGGCAAGCTCCTCGGCTACGGCACCGACATCGGCCCCGAGGCGATCTGCTACCGCCAGGACCTGTTCCAGAAGTACGGCCTGCCCAGCACCCCCACCGAGGTCGCCAAGCTCCTCGGCGGCAGCGACGCGACCTGGGACAAGTACTTCCAGGTCGGCGAGGACTTCGTGAGCAAGTCCAAGGGCAAGGTCGCCTGGTACGACAGCCCCGACGGCACCTACCAGGCCATGGTCGGCCAGCTCGC
>DATBBE010000088.1:0-11433 GCA_036271155.1 Nocardioides sp.
GAGACTCCAGATCTGCCCGCCCCAGAGCACGCCGATCAGCGCACCGATCAGCATGTACGGCCCGAAGGGGTTGTTGCGACGGTCCACGACCTTCAGCAGGGTCAGGACGACGCCGCAGACTCCGCCGAGGATCAGGCCGGCGTACAGGCCCACGAGCAGCGGCCCCCAGCCCAGCCACCCCAGCGCGAGCCCGAGCACGCCGGACAGCCGGACGTCGCCGTAGCCCAGCCCTCGGGGGTAGACGAACCACAGCACGCCGAACAGCCCGCCGTAGACCAGCCAACCCAGCGCGGCGTGCACCACGGCACCGGTGTCGCGGGTCACCGCCCAGCCGACCAGCACGAGCACGAGCATCACGACGTACAGCGGTGCGATGACGTACGTCGGGAGGAGCTGGCGTCGCCAGTCGACCAGGCCGAGCGCGACGTACGCCGGCACCAGGGGGACCCACATCACCAGGGGCCAGTGCCAGCCGATGCCGGCACCGAGCAGGGCGCCGGCCGCCGCCCCGACCACCGCTGCCCGCCAGCTCAGCCCACGTAGGGCCGCGATCTCGGCGAACGTCTCCTCCGGATCCGCAGCCGGCTCGGGAGCCGGTTCGGGCTCGGTCTCAGTCTCGGCCTGTGTCTCCGGCTCGGGCTCCGGGATGGCGGCGATGAGCCGCGGCACGAAGACGCCACCGACCCCGCCGACCACGGCGCCGACGAGCACGGCCACGGCGGTCGAGTCCATGCCGGGACCCTAGCGATTGAGAGAGGCTCAGGGGGCGCGTTCGGCGAGTCGCGCCCGACCCGTGGCGCGCATGGCCTCGACCGGCACGTCGAACCGACCGGTCATGGCACGCACCTGGTCCACCGCCTGCCACAGCAGAAGCTCGAGCCCGTCGACGAGGGTGCGCCCGGAGGCGCTGGCCGCGGCGGCGAGCGGGGTCGGCCAAGGGTCATAGAGGACGTCGAAGACCACCGGCACCTCGCCCACCGCGGCCAGCACACCGGTCGTCTGGGCCGAGGCCGGCACGGTGGACACGACGATGTCGGCCTCGACGGTCGCGAGGTCGGTCCAGCTCACCACCGCGATCTCCGGTGCCTGCGGATGGCGCCCCAGTGCTGAGACCGTGTCGGCCGCCCGGGCCGGGTCGCGCACGACCAGGGTCGCGTGCTCGAGACCCCGCTCGGTCAGTGCCAGCAGCACCGACGTCGCCGTCGCCCCTCCGCCGAGCACGAGGGCGCGGCGCAGATGCGTGGTGGTGGCTTCGCCGATCGCCGCCTCGGCACCGGGGACGTCGGTGTTGAGCCCGTGCCGAGCACCGTCGGCGTCGAGCAGCAGCGTGTTGGCGGCCCCGGCGATCTCGGTCCACGCGTCACGGGAGGTCAGCAGCGGGACGACCTCACGCTTGAGCGGCATCGTCAGCGACAGCCCGCGCCACGCGGCGTCCAGCCCGTCGACGTACGCCGAGAGCCCTCCGGCCCGGACGCGGACGGCGTCGTAGGTCCAGTCCAGCCCCAGTGCGGCGTACGCCGCCCGGTGGAGCACCGGCGAGAGCGAGTGCTCGATCGGGTCACCGAGGACGGCGCAGCGCACCTGGGATCACCGGCCTCGTCAGCACCCTCGTCAGCACTGCGAGGACGTCTCGCAGTACTGATGGAACTCCGCCTTGAAGTTCAGGAAGTCCTGGTAGGTCTTGCCGAACTTGGTCTCGCCGGTCGCGAGGTTCACCGTCACGTAGTAGTACCAGTCACCGGCGACCGGATGGAGCGCCGCCTTGATCGCCGCGTCGCCGGGCGAGTTGATGGGTCCGGGCGGCAGGCCCGCGTTCTGGTAGGTGTTGTACGGCGAGTCGACGTGGGTGTCCTCCTCGCTCACCGCGACGACCCCCTTGCGATGCAGGGCGTAGTTCACCGTCGCGTCGATCTGCAGCAGGCCGTTGGTGCCCTCCTGGTCGCCCGGACCGTCCAGGCGGTTGTAGATCACCCGCGAGACCTTCGGCATGTCGCTGCCCCGGCCCTCGGCCTGGATCAGGCTCGCGATCGTCATCACCTCGGCCGGCGTCTTGCCGACCCGCTGCGCACCCGCGACCAGGTCGTCCTCCACGGCGGCCTGCTTCCACCGGTCGACCATGTCGGTGAGCATGTCGACCGGCTTCTCCTTGGGTCCGAAACCGTAGGTCGACGGGAACAGATAGCCCTCCGGCTTGCCGTCGGCGTACGACGGCAGCCCGAGCGCCGAGGGGTTCTTCAGGGCGTCGTCGAAGTCGGCCACGGAGTACTTCGTCTTGTCCGCGAGGATCGCCACGATGTCGACGAGTCGGAGGCCCTCGGGGATCGTGACGGTGTCCTTGACGATGTTCTTGGGGTTGTCGAGGATCTTGAACGCCGCGTCTGCCGACATCTTCTTCTTCAGCGAGTAGAAGCCGACCTGGATCGTGTTCTTGTTGTTCGACGCGGAGATGAACGCGTCCACCGAGGCCACGACGCCGTCGGCCTTGAGGTTGCGCCCGATCGTGGACGTCGACTCGCCCTGCTTGACCTCGAACAGCACCTGGCCGTGCCCGGGCCCGGAGTAGTCCGCGCTATGTGAGAGGTGGTCCTTGAGGAAGTGGAAGCCCTTGGTGCCGACGACGTAGGCGCCGCCGAGCACCACGACCAGCGCCACCAGCACCGCCAGGCAGCCCGAGAAGCCGCGCTTCTTCTCCTTCTTCCGCGCGCCGCCGAGGTACGGCGGGTCGTAGTCGTCGTCGGACTCGACTGGCCGGGGGTCGTCGTAGACGTTGCCGTCGCTCATGACTCTCCTGTCGCGGTCTCTGCCGGCACGGTCTCCCCAGGCGGACGACCGGTCGCCCGCTCGGTGTCCAGGGCGTGCTGCAGGATGAGCACGGCCGCGGCCTGGTCGACCACGGCGCGGCGTGCGGCACCCTTCTTCCCCCGGTCGCGCAGCATAGCCTCCGCACTCACCGTGGTCAGTCGCTCGTCGTGCAGCCGCACGGTGACCGGCGCGACCCGCACCGCCAGGAGCGCGGCGAACTCCCGGGTCTTCACGGCCGCGGGGCCCTCTGCGCCGGAGAGCGAGCGCGGCAGGCCGACCACCACCTCGACGGCCTCCGCCTCGCGCACGAGGCGCACGAGCCGGCTCAGGTCGCCCTTGCCCCGACGCACCGTCTCCAGCGGTGTCGCCAGAAAGCCCGAGGGGTCGCTACGGGCGACCCCGATCCTGGCGTCGCCAGGATCGACACCGAGGCGCACGCCGACGCGCATCAGAGGACGCGACCCCGGATCACGCCGCCCCCGTGGCCCGGGCCACCGCGGCACGCGCGGCGGCCAGGGCTTCGTCGATGCGCGAGGCATCGCTCCCGCCGCCTTGGGCGACGTCGTCCTTGCCCCCGCCGCGGCCGCCGACCAGCGGCATCACCGCAGCCAGCAGCGCGTCGGCCCGCACTCCACGGGCCCGGGCCAGGTCGTTGGTCGCGGCGACCACGGCCACCTTGCCGTCCTTGACTCCGACGAGCACCGCGGCGCCGGCCTGCTCCTGGCTGAGCCGGCTACGGAGGTTCAGGGCCATCGTCCGCAGGTCACCCGCGTCGGCGCCGTCGATGCGCAGGCTGATCAGCCTGACGCCGTTCACGTCGGCGGCGTCGGCAGCGAGCTCGGCACCCTGAGAGAGCAGCTGAGCGATCCGTGTCTGCTCCAGGGCCTTCTCCGCCGCGCGCAGGCGCTCGACCATGTCGTTGACCCGCTCGGGGAGCTCCTCCGGGCGCGCCTTGAGCGCCTCGGAGAGCTGGGCGACGAGGACGTGCTCGCGAGCCAGGAAGCGGTAGGCGTCGGCGCCGACCAGCGCCTCGACCCGGCGTACGCCGGAGCCGATCGACGACTCGCCCAGCAGCTTGATCACGCCAAGATGGCCGGACCGCTCGG
Organism: Nocardioides sp.; assembly: GCA_036271155.1. Classification (GTDB taxonomy): domain Bacteria; phylum Actinomycetota; class Actinomycetes; order Propionibacteriales; family Nocardioidaceae; genus Nocardioides. The sequence goes on from DATBBE010000088.1 coordinate 3,909, forward strand.
CATGGGTGCCACCACACAGCTCACGCGCCCACTCACCCACCGAGACCACACGCACATGGTCGCCGTACTTCTCCCCGAACAACGCCATCGCACCCGACCGGACGGCGTCCTCCTGGCTCATGATCTCCGCGTGCACCGCCAGGTCGGAGAGCACCAGGTCGTTGACCTTGGCCTCGACGTCCTCCATCACCGAGACCGGCACGGCCCCCGTGGCGGAGAAGTCGAAGCGGAAGCGACCGGGGGCGTTCTCAGAGCCGGCCTGGGTCGCCGTCTCACCCAAGGCCTCGCGGAAGGCCTTGTGCACCATGTGGGTGGCGGTGTGGGCCCGGGAGATGGACTTGCGGCGCTCGACGTCGACCTCCGCGTGGGCGCCGACCCCGGCGGACACCTCGCCGCTGAGCACCCGTGCGGTGTGCACGATCAGCCCGGCGATGGGCGACTGCACGTCGCGCACCTCGACCCGGGCACCGTTGGCGAGCTCGACGACGCCCTGGTCGGCGAGCTGTCCGCCACCCTCGGCGTAGAACGGCGTGCGATCCAAGACGAGCTCGACGTCGTCACCCTCGTGGGCCGACGCGACCACCTCACCGTCTCGGAGGATGCCCTGGACCATGCCCTCGCTGACCACCTCGCGGTAGCCGGTGAACTCGACCGCCCGGCCCAGCTCGTCGGCCACCTTCCGGTAGGCACCGGTGTCGAGATGGGCGCCCTTCTTGGAGCGGGCGTCCTCCTTGGCCCGCTGGCGCTGCTGGTTCATCAGGTCGCGGAAGCCGACCTCGTCGACCTCCAGGCCCTGCTCGGCGGCCATCTCCAGCGTGAGGTCGATCGGGAAGCCGTAGGTGTCGTGGAGGGCGAACGCGTCGTCGGCCGGCAGCACGGTCGCTCCCTCCGACTCGAGGGTGCTGTGCATCAGGTCGAAGATGTGAGTGCCGGACTTCAGGGTCTGCCGGAAGGCATCCTCCTCGGCGTAGGCGACCTGCGAGATGCGCTCCCAGTCGCGATGGAGCTCGGTGTAGGTCTCGCCCATCTTGTCGCGGCTGACCGGTAGCAGCTCGGGCAGCGCTGGGTCCTCGTAGCCGAGCAGCCGCATCGACCGGACCGCCCGGCGCAGCAGGCGACGCAGGACGTAGCCGCGCCCCTCGTTGCCAGGCGTGACACCGTCGCCGATCAGCATCAGACAGCTGCGGACGTGGTCGGAGACGACGCGCATCCGGACGTCGTCGTCGTGGTTGGCGCCGTACCGTCGGCCGGTGAGCTGCTCGGCCTTCTCGATGACGGGGTACATCACGTCGATCTCGTAGATGTTGTCGACTCCCTGGAGCAGGTAGGCGACCCGCTCCAGACCCATCCCGGTGTCGATGTTCCGCCTCGGCAACGAACCCACGATGTCGAAGTCGTCCTTGGCCCGGACCGCACTGAGCTCGTCCTGCATGAAGACGAGGTTCCAGATCTCGAGGTAGCGGTCCTCGAGCTTGGCCGGCATCGCCAGCCGCTCGGTGGTCTCGAACTCCCCGTCGGGTCCGTGCTCGGGGCCGCGGTCGTAGAGGATCTCCGAGGCGGGGCCGCCGGGACCGGGCACACCCATCGACCAGTAGTTCTCCGTCGGGCCGAGCTTCACGATCCGCTCACTGGGCAGCCCGGTGATCTTCATCCACAGCTGCAGCGCCTCGTCGTCGCCGTGCAGGATCGACGGCCACAGCCGGCTCTCCTCCAGGCCGAAGCCACCGTCGGCCTGGGACTTGGTGACGAGGTCCCACGCGTACTCGATGGCGCCTTCCTTGAAGTAGTCGCCGAAGGAGAAGTTGCCGCACATCTCGAAGAACGTGCCGTGCCGGGTCGTCTTGCCCACGTCTTCGATGTCGGGCGTGCGGATGCACTTCTGCACGCTCACCGCTCGGTCGAAAGGCGCGGTCTCCTGGCCGAGGAAGTAGGGCTTGAACGGCACCATGCCCGCGTTCACGAACAGCAGCGTCGGGTCGTCGAGGATGAGGGACGCCGACGGGACGGCGGCGTGCGCGGCGGCCTCGAAGTGCGCCACGAACCTTCGCCGGATCTCCGCGGTGTCCATCAGCTGTCATCCTCCTGTGCTCGGGTGATCTCGTGGCGGGCGGGGCCGGAGCCCACGAGCTCCGCGCGCTCGAGTCGGTCGAGCCCATGAGGCACGAGCCCGAACCTCTCGCGCAAGTCCGTTTCGGCCTCGGCCTGCCCCTGGGCGACTTCGTCGCGCAGCATCCGGGCACCCAGTGAGACGGCGTGCCAGCGGTCACTGAGCCCGTCGCGGGTGAACGCCTCGGCCACCCGGCGGGCGCGCACGACGGCGTACATCCCGGCTCCGGCCCCGGCCATGAACCAGAGCCCACGCCTCATGAGGCCTCCCCGGTGTCGACCCGGAGAGTGGCCCGCTGGCGTGAGTGGAGGTCGCGCTGGGCGGCCTTGAGGTCGGCCCGCCGCTGCTTGCGGGCGCGCCGCACCTCTTGTCTCATCTCGAAGCGGATGCGGTTGCGCGACGCCGGCGCGAGGCCGCGGCGTACGCCGTGGGCCAGCGACGCGGCCTTGACCACCGTCTCCTTGAGCACGACGTCGGCGAACGCCGGACCGTCGAGGCGCACGGGCTCGACCGACGTCCGCTCGTGGCCCAGGTCGGTGATCACGAACTCGGCCGGCGCGGTCACCGAGACGGCCGGCGACGTCTGCACCCGCTGGCGCTCGAGCTCGTCGAGCCGCTGCCGCAGGGACGCGAGGTCGGCGGTCGTGCGCCGTGAGCCGGCGCGGAGGCGCAGCAGCACGACCAGCAAGACGACCAGCAAGGCGACCAGCAGCGCAAGGCACACCAGAGACAGCCCGCCGATGGCGAACAGCACGGTCTGGTCTCCGGTCACAGCAGCCGACCCTATCGCCCGCGCACCATCCGTCGAATGCGCTCCCAGCGCTCCTTGACCGCCGCCTCCGCACCCAGCGACGTCGGCTGGTAGTACTCCTGGTCGAGCACGACGTCGGGCGCGTACTGCTGCTCGGCGACGCCGTACGGCTCGTCGTGGCTGTAGGTGTAGGACGTGCCGTGGCCGATCTTCGCCGAGCCCGCATAGTGTGCGTCGCGCAGATGAGGAGGCACCTGGCCGATCTTCCCGGCCCGGACGTCGGCGCTGGCCGCGTCGATCGCCATGATCACCGCGTTGGACTTGGGGGCGACCGCCAATGCGATCGTCGCCTGCGCGAGGTTGAGCCGGGCCTCGGGCATGCCGATCAGCTGGACGGCCTGAGCGGCCGCGACAGCCGTCGTCAGGGCGGTGGGGTCGGCGAGCCCGACGTCCTCGCTGGCCAGGATCACGAGGCGGCGGGCGATGAAGCGTGGGTCCTCGCCCGCCTCGAACATCCGGGCGAGGTAGTGCAGGGCGGCGTCGGCGTCGGAGCCGCGCACGGACTTGATGAACGCCGAGATCACGTCGTAGTGCTGGTCACCCTGCCGGTCGTAGCGCACCGCGGCCCGGTCGACGGCGGTCTCGGCCGTCGCCAGGTCGATGGTGACCGGCGCTCCCGCCGCGCCCGAGCCGCGCGAGCGCGCCGCACCGGCGGCGGCCTCGAGGTAGGTCAGGGAACGCCGTGCGTCACCCCCGGCCAGACGTACGAGATGCGCCCGGGCATCGTCGTCGAGGGTGAACTCACCGTCGAGACCGCGCTCGTCGGCCAGCGCGCGGTCGACGACCTCGCTCACGTCGTCGTCGGTCAGGGAGCCGAGCTGCAGCAGCAGGCTGCGCGACAGCAGGGGCGAGATCACCGAGAAGAACGGATTCTCCGTCGTCGCGGCCACCAGCGTCACCCAGCGGTTCTCCACGCCCGGCAGGAGGGCATCCTGCTGAGCCTTGCTGAAGCGGTGCACCTCGTCGACGAACAGCACGGTCTCGCGGCCACGCCGGGTCAGGTCGCTGCGGGCCTGGTCGATGGCTGCCCGCACCTCCTTCACGCCCGCGGACACAGCCGACACCTCGACGAAGGCACGGTCGGTCTGGCCGCTCACGATCGCCGCGATCGTGGTCTTGCCGGTGCCCGGCGGACCCCATAGCAGGACCGACATCGACTGCCGGCCCTCGATGAGCTGTCGCAACGGCGACCCCTCGGCGCGCAGCTGCGACTGGCCGACCAGCTCGTCGAGGGTGCGCGGCCGCATCCGGACCGCGAGCGGAGCGGACGCGTGGGTGTTGGCCTGCAGCGCGCCGCCACCGGGGATCGCGGCGCGGGCAGCGGGCAGCCCCTCGGTCTCGAAGAGCGTCTCGCTCTCCACAGGCTGGTCCACGGGTGCAGCGTACGTGCCGACCCCGACGTCAGGTCAGGGCCGGGCGCGCGGTCCGGTCACGCAGACGTGACCGACTGGGTCTTCAGGTCGTACCACGTGTCGGCGAACCCGGGCTCGTCGTGCAGCTCGACGGGCGGCGCGCCACCCGAGGGGTTGCCCTGGTCGTCGACGGCGAGCATGCCCGCGGTGATCGGCCGCGGCGGAGCCTGGTTGAGCTCACCGGCGAAGTGGCAGGCCACCTTGTGACGCTTGCCGATCTGGAGCAGCGGCGGCTCCTGCTTGGCACAGATCTCCTGGGCCATCCAGCACCGGGTTCGAAAGCGGCAGCCGCTGGGCGGGTTGATCGGCGAGGGGACGTCGCCCTCGAGACGGATGCGCTCACGGCGTCCGCCGATCGCTGCCTGCTTGACGTCGGGAGCCGCGGATAGCAGCGCCTGCGTGTACGGGTGGTGCGGGTGTTCGTAGATGGTCTCGCGCTCGCCGATCTCGACGATCTTGCCGAGGTACATCACCGCCACCTCGGGACAGAAGTGACGCACGATCGCCAGGTCGTGGGCGATGAACAGGAACGCGATCCCGAACTCCTCCTGGACGTCGCCCAGCAGGTTGACGACCTGGGCCTGGATCGACACGTCGAGGGCGGAGACCGGCTCGTCGGCCACGAGCAGCTTCGGCTGGAGCGCGAGGGCTCGGGCGATGCCGATGCGCTGGCGCTGGCCGCCGGAGAACTCGCTGGGATACCGGTTGTAGTGCTCCGGGTTCAGACCGACGACCTCGAGCAGCTCCTGCACCCGGGCCAGGGTCTTCTTCTCCGGCACCATGTTGTGGACCCGCAGCGGCGTACCGACGATCGTGCCGACCGTGTGCCGTGGGTTCAGCGAGGAGTACGGGTCCTGGAAGATCATCTGGATCTCGCTGCGGATCGGCATCATCTGCCGACGCGAGAGCGGTCCGATGTCGGTCCCCTCGAAGTTGATCTCCCCCGAGGTCGGGTCGTACAGCCGCGTGATCAGGCGTCCGGTCGTGGTCTTGCCACAGCCGGACTCGCCGACCAGGCCCAGCGACCCGCCCCTTTGCAGGGTGAACGAGACGCCGTCCACCGCCTGCACGTGGGCGACGGTCCGACGAATCACACCGCCGGACTTGACCGGGAAGTACTTCTTCAGGTCACGGACCTCGAGAAGGGTGTCGTTGCCGACAGCTGCCCCCGAGCTCTCGGGGGCACGCTCGATGTCGGAGTTGGTCACGGTGCTCATCCTGCCCTCAAACCTCGTCCGGGTCGACTGCTGCCAGCTCGGGGATCATCTCGCCGGTCTCAGGATCGATCAGGTCAGGTGCGATCTCCGGCAGGACCTCGAGGGCGAAGATCTCCCCCGGGTTGGCCAGGTGGCAGCGTTTGAGGTGGTTCTCGCCCCGGTCTCCGGGAGTGAGGTCGGGCAGGGTGGTCCGGCACAGGTCACCGGGCACCTTGTCGACGTAGGGGCAGCGCGGATGGAACGCGCAGCCCGTCGGCGGGTTGAGCAGGCTCGGCGGGTTGCCGGGGATCGGGATCAGGCGCGCGTCCGGGTCGCCGCTCACGTCGGGCACGCTGCCCATCAGGCCCCAGGAGTACGGCATCTCGGGGTGCGTGAGGATCTCGCGCGTGGCGCCGTACTCGACCGCCCTGCCGGCGTACATCACCATCGTGGTGTCCGCGAGCTCGGCCACGACGCCGAGGTCGTGGGTGATGATGATGATCGCGGAGTTGAACTCGCGCTGGAGGTCCTGCAGGAGATCCAGGATCTGCGCCTGCACGGTCACGTCGAGCGCCGTCGTGGGCTCGTCCGCGATCAGCAGCTGCGGGTCGTTGACCAGCGACATCGCGATCATCGCTCGCTGCCGCATGCCACCGGAGAACTGGTGTGGGTAGTCGTCGACCCGGCGGTTGGCCTGGGGGATGCCGACGCGGTCGAGCATCTCGATCGCGCGCTTCTTGGCGTCCGACTTCGAGACCTTGTGGTGGATCCGGTACCCCTCAGAGATCTGGTCACCGATCGTGTAGAAGGGGTGCAGCGCCGTGAGCGCGTCCTGGAAGATCATCGCGACGCTGTTGCCGCGGATCTTGCGCATCCGGTCCTCGGAGGCCCCGATCACCTCCTGGCCGTCGATGCGGATCGACCCCGAGAGCCGGCTGTGCTTCGGGTCGTGGAGGCCGAGCACCGCCATCGACGAGACGCTCTTGCCGGAGCCGGACTCTCCCACGATGCCGAGGGTCTTGCCTCGGTCGACGCTGTAGGAGAGGTCGGTCACGGCCTGGACGAGGCCGTCGTGGGTCGGGAACTTGACGGTGAGCTCCTCGACGATGAGGAGCGGGTCCGTCGAGCTGACCGGAGCGGCCATGCCGTCGGGTCGTGGGCTGACGTCAGTGCTCATCCGACACTCACCCGCGGATCCAGGAAGCTGTAGAGGATGTCGACCAGCAGGTTGGCGACCACGATCAGCACCGCCGCCACGAGCACCGTCGCGCTGATGACGTTGATGTCGGTCGGTGTCTGCAGTGCCTGAAGGCCCCAGTTCCCGATGCCGTCGATGTTGTAGATCTTCTCGGTGAAGATGGTCCCGGCGAGGAGGGTCGCGAAGTCCAGGCCGAAGATCGTGATCACCGGGACGATCGCGGCTCGTAAGGCGTGTTTGAACAGCACGGTGTTCGTGCGCACACCCTTGGCCTGCGCGGTGCGGATGTAGTCCTCGCTGAGGGTCTCCACCATCTGACCGCGGGTGAACCGGGCGTACGACGTGCAGTTCGTCAGGCCGATCACGAGCCATGGCAGAGCCATCCAGGCGATCGTCTTCAGCGGGTTCTGCGTGATCGGGTAGTACCCCGTGTTCGGGAAGATTCTGAGCTGGAGGGACAGATAGATCCACGCCAGCAGCGCGATCACGTAGAACGGGATGGACGAGACGACCAGGGTGCCACCGACCAGTAACCGGTCCGCCGCTGTGCCACGCCAGCGGGCGGCCAGGGCGCCGAGCACGACACCGATCACCAGGTACAGCGCGGAGCCGCCGATCGCGAGGGTCATCGTCGCGGGGTACTTCTGCTTGAGGTCGTGCCACACGGTGTCGCCGGTGGTGATGGAGATCCCCAGACACGGCGCGGGGCAGTCGTAGAGCTTGCCGTCGTCATAGACGTTGTGCCGGCCGACGAAGACGCCCTTCGCCCAGGTGCTGTAGTTCGAGACCAGGGACTTGTCG
>DATBBE010000089.1:0-3702 GCA_036271155.1 Nocardioides sp.
CAAGCTCGGGGTCATCGACAACCTCCTCGGCAAGGCCGACCGGCTGCTGATCGGCGGAGGCATGGTGTTCACCTTCCTTGCGGCCCAGGGCCACGAGGTCGGCAAGAGCCTGCTCGAGGCCGACCAGCTCGACACGGTGCGCGGCTACCTCAGCCGGGCCGAGGAGTCAGACGTCCGGATCGTGCTGCCCACCGACATCGTGGTCGACACCTCGTTCCCCTCCGGCGAGCGCGAGCCGCAGCCCCGCGTCGTACCCGCGGACGAGATCCCGGCCGACGCCCTGGGGCTCGACATCGGGCCGGAGTCGGCGCGTGCCTTCGCGGCGGCCATCAGCGACGCCAGGACGGTCTTCTGGAACGGGCCGATGGGCGTCTTCGAGACACTGGCCTTCGCCGAAGGCACCCGCGCGGTCGCACTGGCCCTCACCGAGGTCGACGGGCTCTCGGTGGTCGGCGGTGGCGACTCGGCGGCGGCGGTCCGGAAGCTCGGCTTCGACGAGGGCGCCTTCGGTCACATCTCGACCGGCGGTGGTGCCAGTCTGGAGCTCCTCGAGGGCAAGGAGCTGCCGGGGATCGCCGTCCTCGAGCGCTGAGCTCCCGCTCGTGCTCGCACCGCCCACTCGCATCGCCTGAGCCTGTCGCCTGACCACGGCCACCCGAAAGGAACACGATGGCCTCCCGCACCTCCGCCCGCATCCCGCTGATGGCGGGCAACTGGAAGATGAACCTCACCCATCCCGAGGCGGTGGCGCTGGTCCAGAAGCTGGCCTGGATCCTGGCCGACAAGAAGCACGACTTCACGCGTACCGAGGTCGTCGTCCTGCCGCCGTTCACCGACCTGCGTTCGGTCCAGACCCTCGTCGACGGCGACCGCCTGGCGATCCGCTACGGCGCACAGGACGTCTCCGTGCACGACTCTGGCGCCTACACCGGTGAGATCTCGTCCACGATGCTGGCCAAGCTCGGCTGTTCCTATGTGGTCGTGGGCCACTCCGAGCGCCGCGAGCACCACCACGAGTCCGACGAGTTGGTCAACGCCAAGGCGCGCCGCGCCTCGGCGGCCGGCATGACACCGATCGTCTGCGTGGGCGAGGGTCTCGACGTACGCCGGGCGGGTGAGCAGGTGCCGTACACCCTGGCGCAGGTCGACGGCTCCTTGGCCGGGTTCTCGCCGGAGGAGGTCTCCTCGCTGGTGGTCGCCTACGAGCCGGTGTGGGCCATCGGCACCGGAGAGGTCGCCACGCCGGAGGACGCACAGGAGGTGTGTGCCGCCATCCGCGGCCGACTCCGCGAGACCGCGGGCGATGCCGCCGCCGACGCGTGCCGGATCCTCTACGGCGGCTCGGTCAAGGCCGCCAACATCGCGGGGATCATGGTCCAGGCCGACGTCGACGGCGCCCTGGTCGGCGGCGCCAGCCTGCAGGCCGACGAGTTCGGCGGGGTCTGCCGCTTCTACGACATGCCCACGCTGTGAGCGGGGTCCGGTCGGGTCCTGACCGACCCGCGGGCGGGTTCGGGAAGCCTCGGAACGTGACGTAGGCTGTGCGCGTGACCATCGTCTTCACCGCTCTGCTCGTCATCACCAGCTGCCTGCTGGTGTTGCTCGTGCTGCTCCACAAGGGCCGCGGTGGGGGTCTGTCGGACATGTTCGGCGGCGGTGTGTCCAGCTCGCTCGGGGGATCCTCCGTCGCGGAGCGCAACCTGGATCGGTTCACGATCGCCGTGGGGTCCATCTGGTTCGCCTGCGTCATCGCCCTAGGCCTCTTGCGGGCCTACTCCTGAGAGAAAGGTCCCTCACACGTGGCTGGTGGAGGAAACGCGATCCGAGGTAGTCGGGTCGGCGCTGGTCCCATGGGCGAGGCGGAGCGCGGCGAGGCCGCACCCCGCCAGGCGGTCACCTATTTCTGCTCTCACGAGCATCGCTCGGTCGTGACGTTCGCCGTCGAGGCCGTGGTGCCCGAGTCGTGGGACTGCCCCAAGTGCGGCCTGCCCGCCAGCCTCGACTCGGAGAACCCTCCACCGGCTCCGAAGATCGAGCCCTACAAGACTCACCTCGCCTACGTGAAAGAGCGCCGCTCCGACGCCGAGGCCGAGTCGATCCTCGACGAGGCGATCCAGCTGCTCCGCAGCCGCCGCAAGGCCGGCGACATCATCTTCTAGTCTGACCCGCGGGTCAACGGGTCAAAACCCGCGGGTCAACGGGTCGAAACCCGCGGGTCAACGGGTCGAAACCCGCGGGTCAACGGACTTGGGAGGCGGCGTCGCGGTCGAGGAACCAGGTTGTCTCGACCAGGCCGTGTACGCCGGTGGCGGGGATCTCGTCGACTCCGGGTGGCTGGGCGGCCAGGGCGCGGCTGACGGCCTCGGCCTTGTCGGCACCGCTGACCACGAACCACACGGTCTCGGAGCGGTTCAGCGCGGGGTAGGTGAGGGTGACCCGCTCGGGCGGTGGCTTCGGCGACCCGGTCACACCGACCGCGATCGCGTCGTCGACGTGGAGCTGGGGGAAGCCGGGGAAGAGTGACGCCACATGGCCGTCGGGCCCGACGCCCAGCATGAGCAGGTCGAAGCTCCCGGACCCGACCGAGCGCACCGTCTCGGCGTACGCCGTGGCCGCCGCCTCGACGGTCTCGGCGTCGGCCGTGGACGGGATCTCGTGCACCCGACCCGGATCGGCCCCGATCGCGTCCAGCAAGGCCTCGCGGGCCTGCCGCGCGTTGCGCTCGTCGGAGTCGGGCGCCACGAAGCGCTCGTCACCCCAGAAGAACTCGACCCGAGACCAGTCGACGTCGCTGTCTGGCCCGAGTCGGGCGATCTCGCGATGGATCCGGTCGGCGATGGTGCCTCCGGTCAGCGCCACCTGGGGCACGTCGCCGGCCGCCTGTCGGACCGTCGCCAGACGCAGGAACGCGCCGGCGACCGCCGTGGCCAGGTCGGCAGCCGAGGGGTGGACCTCGACCCGAGGCGGCGGGAGGGCGTTCACGAGTGGTGCAGCTTCGTCAGCCGGCGTGCGGTCGCGGCGTACACGTCGTCCTCGTCCAGACGGCGCAGCTCCTCGGCGAGCAGCTCGGGCAGCTGCCTGCGCTTGAGAGCCACCGGTCGGTCGGGTCGGCCCGGCGAGGTGAACGTGGCCAGGCGACCGTCGCGCCGGGAGATCACGACGGGACCCTCCTTGGTGTCGAGCCGCACCTCGGTGATGCCCGGACCTTGGGAGTTCTTCCGGTCGAAGCGCACCTTGAGCCGGTCGGAGAGCCAGGCGACGAGCAGCTCGGCACTCGGGCTGATCCGCTCGGCGGTGACCGACCCTCCGGTCACCTTGAGCCGCTGCTGGTCGAGCGCGGCCGCCAGGAGTGCCCGCCACGGGGTGATCCGGGTCCAGGCGAGGTCGGTGTTGCCCGGGGCGTACGACGAGCACTGGGCGTGGATGGCCCGGCTCTTGCCGCGCGTGGCGGCGGCCGCGTCGGTGATGCGGCGCTGGGCGAGACGACCGAGCGGGTCCTCAGCCGGGTTCGCAGGTGGGTCGGAGGGCCACCAGATGGCGACCGGGGAGTCGGGGAGGAGCAGCGGCAGCACGACCGAGTCGGCGTGCTTGACCACCTCGCCGCTGAGCCGGATCAGGGCCGTCTCGCCCGTCCAGCCGGCTCCGGTGCCGACCTCGGCGTTGACCTTGGGGGTGCCGCGGGCGTCGTCGAGGATCACCCCG
>DATBBE010000090.1:0-5180 GCA_036271155.1 Nocardioides sp.
CGGCGTGCGGCAGCCCGAACATCCCTCCCAGCACGTGGCAGACCTTGTGGTGCAGGCCGGAGCCGGCCGAGGCGAAGGCGACGGCCGCGAGGTAGGCGCCGTAGAGGGTCTGCTCCCGGCCGGTCAGCTCGTGGGGCGCCGCGACGACCTGCCGCAGACCCGTCGAGAGCCCCCGGATGCCCTCCACCGCCAGGGACTGGTCGATCGGGTCGACCCGCGGACCCCACATCGCGTCGACGCAGTGAGCCAGCGCGTTCAGTCCGGAGGCGACGCTGGTCGCCACGGGCAGGCCGAGCATCAGGCTCGCGTCGTACACGACGGCACGCGGCAGCACGCGTGGGTCCACGCCGGTGGTCTTGCGGCCGTCCTCGGTCAGTCCCCAGACGTCGGTGGCCTCCGAGCCGGCGTACGTCGTGGGGACGGCGACGATCGGCAGGCCGGTGGTGAGGGCGACGGCCTTGGCGAGTCCGGTGGTCGATCCCCCGCCGACGCACACGACGGCGTCTGCGCGGTGCTCGGCGCAGACGGCCCGCGCCCGCTCGGCGACCTCGACCGGCACGTGCATGGCAACGTCGGTATGCAGGACCGCCACGGGTACTCCGGTCAGCACCGGCTCGGCGCGTCCGACGTCGGAGGCGATCGCCATCACCCGGGAGGCGCCGAGCCGGCGTACCTCCTCGGCGACCGCGTCGGCCGACCCGTCGGTCGCGAAGCGGACCCGCTGCGGAAGCCAGTCATGGGTGAACTGCACAGACCTTCCTACCGCACCCGCCGTTGGTTGAGGAGGTCGCTCCGTGCGGAGGGCGCTGAGGATCCTCGGCTGAGGGGCGACCTCTAGGCTCGGTCGGGTGACCGGGCTGCAGATCGTGCTGGGCGTGGCCTGCCTGGTCGTGGCGGTGTGGCTGGTCGTGCTGATCGTGCGCGACCGGCAGCCGGACGACTACCTCTACGCCGCGCTGGCGATGCTCGAGGCCGGGCTGGTCGCCCAGCTGCTGGTCGGCCTGGTGAAGGTCTTCGGCGACCACGGCGGTGTCAACGTGCCGGCGTACGTCGGCTATCTGGTGGGCGCCCTCCTGATCCTGCCCGTCGGCTTCCTGTGGTCGGCGGGCGAGCGCACCCGGTCGGGCACGGGCGTGCTGCTGGTGGCCGTGCTCGTCGTACCCGTGCTCTTCCTGCGTCTGCACGAGCTGTGGGGCGCCCGGTGAGCGCAGGTGAGCGGCAGGTGAGCGCCTCGACGCGCACCGGGTTCGGCCGGATCCTGGTGTTCGTGTACGGCGTCTTCGCCGTCGCCGCGACCGCCAGGGCGCTGGTGCAGCTCGCGACCCAGGCCTCGGACGCGCCGGTGGCGTACTCCCTGTCGCTGTTCTCCGGCATCGTCTACATCGTCGCGACCTGGGCCCTGGCGACCGAGCGGCGACGGGTGGCCCTGGTGACGATCGGGGTGGAGCTGACCGGCGTCCTCGTGATCGGCACCCTCAGCCACCCCTCGGACATCGACCGGGCCAGCGTGTGGTCCGACTACGGCAACGGCTACGGCTTCGTCCCGCTGGTGCTGCCCTTCGTCGGCCTGTGGTGGCTGTGGCGGATCGGCCGGGCCGCCAGGGGCCGGCCCGACGAAGAAAACGCGGAGTAGCCCAGGGCGCCCATCGGCGTGTCGACCGAGTTGCTCCGCGTTTTCCTCGGGCGGCGGCTACCGACGCTTGCGGGTGCGGGTCGGAGCCGCTCGGACGTTGAGCGTGGTGAGCCCGCTGCTCGAGGTCACCTCGTTGACCTCCAGCTGGGGTACGTCGCGGACCAGCAGGCTCAGCTTGCTGTAGCCGTAGTTGCGCGAGTCGAACGTCGGGTTGGTGTTCACGACGTACTGTCCGACGGCCGACAGGGTGGCCCAGCCGTCCTCCTTGGCGGTCGCCTCGACCGCGGGGAGCAGGAGCCGCGCCAGCTCCTGGAGGCCCTGCCGCTGGGTGGGCTCCGCGGCCTTGGCGGGTTGGGTGGCCTTCGCGGCCGGGGTCGTGGCAGACGTCTTCGACGCGGTCTTCGCGGCCGCCTTCTTCGACGTCGCCCGCGGCGGAGCGCCGTCGGGCTCGTCCTGCGCGGAGTCCTCGACCAGCACCTCGACGTAGGTGAACCGGTCGCAGGCGTTCTGGAACGCCGACGGCGTCTTGCGGGCCCCGATGCCGTGGACCTGCTTGCCCGACTCACGCAGCCGCATCGCCAGGCGGGTGAAGTCGCTGTCGCTGGAGACGATGCAGAAGGTGTCGACGGCTCCCGAGTAGAGCAGGTCCATCGCGTCGATCACGAGCGAGAAGTCGGTGGCGTTCTTGCCGACCGTGTAGGCGAACTGCTGCACCGGCTGGATCGCGAACGTCGGCAGCTTGTCGCGCCAGCCGTCCAGGTGGCTGTCGGTCCAGTCGCCGTATCCGCGCTTGATCCCGAGCGTCCCGTGCTTCGCGGTCTCGGCCAGGATCGCCCGGATCCACCGGTGGCTCATGTTGTCGCAGTCGATGAGCACGGCGACGCGTTCGTTGTCCGTCATGGTTGCTCCTGCTCGAGGGTCTGGTCGTGGGGTGGGAGGGCCCACCAGCGCCCGGGTCATATCCGGACCCTACGGTCCGCCGGGCAGGTCGACATGCGGGGCGAGCCGTTGCAGGTAGTCGAAGGCGCGCAGGACGAGTGAGTCGACACCGTGGGTGGTGGTGGGTTCGGTGGCCAGAGACTCACTCATCGTCGCGAGGAGGGGTTGCGGCACCGTGCCCGCCGCGCGCGCGACACCGAGGCACACCTGGGCCGCCGTACGCACGGCCGCCGGGTCGAAGGTGAAGATGGACTCGAACTCGCGACGACCCTGGGGCCGACCCGGCTGAGGCGGGATCTCCCACGCGGCCAGCGCCACCGACAGCGAGGGCGCGACCACGACGACGGCCCACTCCCGCAGCAGGGGCGCGTCCGCGGCCAACGGGATCTCGACCGGGGACCTCGCGCGGGCCGACGGTACGTCGAAGTCCGCGAAGACCACGCAGCACGCGGCGGTCCTCGCGATCTCGTTCCAGCGCGGTGACGCATGACGGTAGAACGACTCTCGCTGGAAGGCGCCGAAGACGACGGGCCGCGAGGCCCGCGACATGGCCTCGTCCTCGATGGCCTGCGAGATGGCGACGAGCACGTCCCGGCGCAGGACGCGCGACTCGACCTGCGGGTGGCGCTCGCGGAGGGCGGCGTAGACCGACTGGGGTCCCGAGGTCTCCTCGGCTCGCACGCGGTCGACCGCCTGAGCGAGCCGGACGCCCGAGTCCTTGAGCGCGAGGACCCGCTGGACGCGGTCCACGTCTGCCTCGGCGTACCTCCGCCGGCCGCCTTCGGTCCGCGCCGGGACCGGGAAGCCGAACCTCGACTCCCAGATCCTGACGACCTGCTGGGTGAGGCCGGTACGTCGTGCCAGCTCGCCGATCCCGATCGTCACAGCCGGACCCTACTCAGCCCCCGACGCCGAGTCGTCATAGGACGACTCGGCGTGATTTCGACCCCGCTTTGCGCCGTCTCGGCGGTCATGGGTGGCGCAGGGGGACGTCGTCGACGTCGCGGAGCTGGTGGTCGTCGAGCTCGTGGCCTTCGACCGGATGACGGAGCCCGGCCTCCTGCTGACGGTCCAGCTCGACGTGGCGACGGGCGGTCTCGAGCTCCTCCCGGGTCGGCTTCGCCACGTTGTCGGCGTAGAGCCACCGCCAGAGGCGCGAGCGCACCAGCGTCGACCACGACCGCGGTGCGACGACGCCGTTGCCGTCGGCCGTGGGCGGTGGCTCGACGACGAAGTCCCGGTCGCGGGCCGACAGTGCGTAGGCGTGGTCGTCGCTCAGCGGCTGATGGCGCTCTGAGTAGCCGCCGTCCGCGGAGCGCATCAGGATGCCGGTCTCGTAGCCGTGCAGCAGCCGGTCGCGGTCCGCACGCTGCAGGCCGAGGCACCACCGGCGTACGACGTAGAACACCAGCGGAGGACCGAGGAAGACGGCAGCTCGCATGAAGTAGGTGACCGACTCGAGACTCAGGTGGAAGTGGGTGGCCATGATGTCGTTGCCCCCGGCCGCCCAGAACAAGCCGTACACGGTCATCAGCGCCGCTAGGGACGCCGTCCGAGCCGGGGCGTCCCGAGGGCGCTGGAGCAGGTGGTGCTCGCGCTTGTCGCCGGTGACCCAGGCCTCGAGGAACGGCAGCAGCAGCACGACGGAGAACATCGCGACCGGCAGGATCTGGATCGGAAGCAGGATGTTCCACGAGATCGGGTGACCCCAGGCGTGGGTCTCCCAGTTCGGCATGATCCGCAAGGCGCCGTCGGGCCAGCCCATGTACCAGTCGGGCTGGGAGCCGGCGGTCACCTTCGACGGGTCGTACGGGCCGAACTTCCACACCGGGTTGATCGAGAGCAGCGCCCCCATCAGCGCGGTCACGCCGAAGACCATGAAGAAGAACCCGCCGGCCTTGGCCATGTAGACCGGGAGCATCGGGTAGCCGACGACGTTCTGCTCGGTGCGACCCGGCCCCGGCCACTGAGTGTGCTTGTGGAAGACCAGCAGGAGCATGTGCGCCCCGATCAGGGCCAGCAGCAGCCCGGGGATCAGCAGCACGTGCGCGACGTACAGCCGCGGGATGATGGCGTCACCGGGGAACTCGCCACCGAAGAGGAAGAACGACAGGTAGGTGCCGACCACGGGTGTCGCCTTGAGGAAGCCGTCGGCCGCCTTGAGGCCCGTGCCCGACAGCAGGTCGTCGGGCAGGGAGTAGCCGGTGAACCCCTCGATCGTCCCCAGCAGCAGGAGCACCGAGCCGATCACCCAGTTCAGCTCGCGGGGCTTGCGGAACGCGCCGGTGAACGCGACGCGCATCAGGTGGATCATCATCGAGCCGACGAAGAGCATCGCCGCCCAGTGATGCATCTGCCGGACCAGCAGCCCGCCTCGCACATCGAAGGAGATGTGCAGCGTCGAGGCGTAGGCGTCGGACATCTGGACGCCGCGCAGCTGCGTGTAGGTGCCTTCGTACGCCGACTGCGACATCGACGGCGTGAACCACAGGGTCAGGAAGGTGCCGGTCAGCAGCAGCACGACGAACGACCACAGCGCGATCTCACCGAGCATGAACGACCAGTGGTCGGGGAAGACCTTGCGCAGGTTCTTCCGCATCATCGTGGC
>DATBBE010000091.1:0-14528 GCA_036271155.1 Nocardioides sp.
CGACGTACCAGCCCCATTGGAAGGCGTCGAAGTTGCCCTTGTAGATCTCGTTGGTCAGCTGGCTGGAGCTGTACGTCGAGACCTGGGACTTGATCCCGGGGTCGGCGAGCCAGTGCTCGAAGTAGTTCATGGTGTTCAGCGACGTCGGAGAGTCGGACCGCGCCGCGAGCCGCAGGTTGATCGGGGTCTTCCCGTCCTTCTCCAGCCGCTGGCCGCTGGAGTTCAGCTTGTAGCCCGCCGCGTCGAGGAGCTGGCCCGCCTTGGTCAGGTCGAAGGTCATCTTCTGGTCGGCCGGCGGCTCCCAGTGCCACTTGGAGTACGTCGGCGGCACGATCGTGGTGCCCGGCTCGCCCGCACCCTGGTACACCTTCGAGATCAGCTGCGGCAGGTTCAGCGCGTAGCCGAGGGCGTGCCGGAACTTCGGGTCCAGCACGGCCGGGTTCGGGTTGCCGATCTTCTTGGTGCCGGCGGAGTCGGAGTACGACCCCGTGTTGAAGGCGATCTCGTCGAAGCCGGGCGAGTTCCCGTTGTGCGCGGTGACGCCGGGCTGGCTCTGGAGCTTCTTGACCTCGAGCGCGGTGATGCCCTCGACGAAGTCAGCCTCACCCTTGATGACCGCCTGGATGGCGGAGTCGTCGTTCTTGTAGAACTGGAAGATCACCTCGTCGATGTGCGGTGCGCCGCCCCAGTAGTCGGGGTTGGCCTCGAACTTGAAGGTCGATCCGTCGGCCGTGCCCGAGACGAGCCGGAAGGGTCCCTCGCCGACGACCGGCTTCCCGCCGGTGGGCGCGGCGGAGTAGCTCTTCATCTGGGACTCGCTGACGTTCTTCCAGATGTGCTCGGGCACGATCGGGATCGGCAGCAGGGGCAGGGTGGCGATGGGCTTGCTCAGCTTCATCACCACGGTCTTGTCGTTCGGCGCCGTCACCGACTTCACGCCCTGCAGGTAGGACAGCCAGTTCGTCCCCTCGACGCTGTTCTTGGCGAGCACCCGGTTGTAGGTGAACGCGACGTCCTTCGCGGTCAGCGGGACGCCGTCGGAGAACTTCACACCGCTGCGGACGGTGAAGGTCCAGGTCTTGCCGTCGGGCGAGCTGCTCCACTTGGTGGCGAGGTCCGGCTCGGGCGACATGTCCTTCATGGAGTAGCCCACGAGGTAGTCGTAGGTGAGGCCCCACATCTCGTAGGACGGCGACTGGAACCCGAGGAAGGGGTTGAGGGAGTCGACGCCCTCGCCGAGCATCGCCACCTTGAAGATGACCTTGGTCTTGCCCTGGGCGGGCGCGCCCAGCGCGAGCCCGGGGAGCACCGTGGCCAGCAGCAACCCGAGAGCCACGAGCAGCACGCCGGCGGTACGGTGACCGCCGTGCCGACGACTCCGCCGCCCCAGACCGCCTCGCCCGCTGCCCCGCCGATCTCCCCGCCGATTGCCCCGCCGATCGCTGAGCGGCGTTCCTTCACCCACTCCGAGCACGGGGTCGAGCGATCCGACCCCTACCACTGGCTGGGCGGCGACGAGCCCGCCGTCCTCGACCACCTCGTGGCCGAGCGGGCCTTCTACGACGCGTCCACTGTCCATCTGGGCCCCCTCAGGTCCACCCTCAAGGCGGAGATGCTGTCCCGGCTGTCGTCCGACGACGAGTCCGCGCGCTGGGACCGCAGGCGGTTCACCTACTGGACCCGGCACCCCGTGAACAGCGACTATGCCGAACTCCGGCGACTGAATCATGATTCAGACGCAGGGTCAACGACCGATTCCGAATCGTCATCGCTGTTTTTCGACATCAATGCCGAGGACCGGGGCACCGGCTACCTCGATCTCGGCTTCACCGTCGTCAGTCCCGACGAGGACCTGCTCGCCTACAACGTCGACTCCGCTGGTGACGAGGTCTTCGAGCTGCGGTTCCGCGACCTGCGGACCGGCGAGGACCTGCCGGACGTGGTCGCGCGCAGCTACTACGGCGGCGCCTGGAGCGCCGACTCGAAGTCCTTCTTCTACACCGTGCACGACGACGCCTACCGTCCACACCTGGTCTACCTCCACCGGCTCGGCACCGACTCGAAGGACGACCTCCTCGTGCTCGAGGAGCCGGATCCGCGCTTCGACCTCGACATCCGGGCGACCCGCTCGGGCGAGCTCGTGGTGATCTCGAGCGAGAGCCGGCTCACCAGCGAGGTCTGGGTCGTCGACGCCCGTCGGCCGGAGTCACCGGCGCGATCGGTCGGTGGGCGCCGGCACGGCGTCACCTACGACGTGGAGCACGCCGGCGAAGGGCTCCTGGTCGTGACCAACGACGACGCCGTCGAGTTCCGCCTGATGACCGCGCCGCTCCCCGCAGACGCCGACCAGGACCACACGTCCTGGACCCTGGCTCGTCCGGAGCATCCCGACGAGCGGCTGCTGCGAGCGGACGGCTTCGCCGAGGCCGTGGTGCTCGCCTACCGCGCGGACGGTCAGCACCGGCTGCGGATCCTGTCCCCCGACGACCTCGGCGGTGACGGCATCGTCGTCGGCAGCCGGGACGAGGTCGGCTGTCTCGACCTGGCGCGCAACGAGCAGTACGCCGCGGTGGCGGTCACCGTGTGCGACGAGACGTACCTGCGTCCGCCCGTGTGGTACTCCGTGGAGCTCGCCACCGGGGTCGCCACCGAGGTCCACCGCGGCACGTCTCCGGGCCACGACCCTGACGACTACCTCCTCGAGCGACGTACCTTCCCGGCTCCGGACGGGACGCCGGTGCCCACCGTGCTGCTCCGTCACCGCGACACCCCGCTCAACGGGTCAGCGCCGGCCCTGATCTACGCCTACGGCGCCTACGAGGCCGTGGACGAGCCCGAGTGGGACCCGGGTCTGCCCAGCCTGCTCGACCACGGCGTCGTCTACGTGCACGCGCTGATCCGGGGTGGGGGCGACGGCGGGCGGCGCTGGTGGCTCGACGGGAGCATGGGCACCAAGCAGCACACCTTCGACGACCTCGCCGCGGTCGCCGACGGGCTGGCCGGCGACGGGCTCGTCGACGGTGCTCGGATCGCGAGCCGCGGGCTCAGTGCCGGGGGCCTGCTCCAGGGCGCGGTCTTCAGCCAGCGGCCGGACCGCTGGCGCGCCGTGGTCGCCGAGGTGCCGTTCGTCGACGTGGTGACCACGATGTTCGACGAGAGCATCCCGCTGACGGTCAACGAGTGGGAGGAATGGGGGGACCCCCGGATCCGCGAGCAGTTCGACTGGCTTCGCGCGTACTCGCCGTACGACAACCCCCCGGCCGCGGGCAGCCGTCCCGATCTCCTGGTCACCGGCGCGGTGCACGACC
The DNA here is from genome assembly GCA_036271155.1 of Nocardioides sp. GTDB lineage: Bacteria > Actinomycetota > Actinomycetes > Propionibacteriales > Nocardioidaceae > Nocardioides. Next base: position 3,309 of record DATBBE010000091.1, read on the forward strand.
CCCGGGTGATGGTGCGCGAGCCGGCCAAGTGGGTGGCGGCGCTGCGCGACTCCGACCCGGAGTGGTCTCCGCGACTCCTGTTCCGCTGCGAGACCAGCGCCGGGGCACATGTCGGGCCGTCCGGGCGGATCGGGCACCTCGCCTACGAGGCTGAGGTGTACGCGTGGATCCTCGACCGGCTGGAGGTGGCCCAGTGAGTGACCCAGTGAGTGCTCTGCACGACGAGGTGGTCGAGGTCGCCCGGGCCCTGATCCGTTGCGACACCACCAACGCCCGCGAGCCCGGTCTCGGCAACGAGACGCTGTGTGCGGAGTACCTCCAGGACTACCTGGCCCGCAACGGCGTCGAGGCCGAGTTGGTGGCCCGCGAGCCCCACCGCGCCAACATCGTGGCGAAGATCCCCGGGACGGGGGCGGCGAGCTCCGAGTCGCTGGCGTTCGTCGGTCACACCGACGTGGTGCCGTGCGACCCGCGTGACTGGACCCATCCGCCCTTCGAGGCCGTCGTGGACGACGGCGGCTGGCTGTGGGGCCGCGGCGCGGTCGACATGAAGAACGAGGTCGCGGCGCGGGCCGTGGCGATGGCCGAGCTGGGACGCACCGGGTTCCGGCCCAGCGGTGACCTCTGGTTCATCGCCGTCGCCGACGAGGAGGACGGCTTCGCCGACGTCGGGATGCGCTGGCTGCTCGAGGAGCGGCCCGACATCCGACCGACCCACAGTGTCAACGAGGGCGGTGGTGAGCGGCTGCCCCTCACCGACGGCCGGGAGGTGGTCTGCTACTCGGTCGGGGAGAAGGGCACGCTGCCGGTGCAGGTCACGGCCGTAGGTGAGGCCGGCCACGCGTCGGTGCCCACGCTGGGTCGCAACGCCGTACCGCTCCTGGCTCGCCTGCTCCCGCGCCTCGGCGACGGGCTGCCGGAGCCGAGCGCGGCCCCCGAGGCGAGCGCCATGCTGCGGGCGCTGCTCGGACGCGACGAGCCCGACCTGACCCGGGCGCTGGCGGAGGCCGACGCGTTGTACGACGGGCTGGGCGCCACGATCCAGGCGCTGATGGGCTCGACGATGGCCCCGACGATGCTGTGGGCCTCGAACAAGCGCAACGTGATGCCGGCCCGGGCGACCGCCGAGGTGGACATCCGCATCCTGCCCGGGACGACGCACGCGGACGTCGAGGCCCGCGTCCGGGCGGCCCTGGGCGACGACGTCGCCTACGAGCTGGCGTGGCCCGAGGAGATGGTCTCCGCCTCCAGCTCGCCGGTCGACGGCGTCGTGCCGGCCGCGATCGCGGCCTTCCTGGAGGCGGAGGGCGACCCCTCGACCCTGCTGCCGACGCTGTGCACCGGGTTCACCGACAGCAACTTCCTGCGCGCAGCCGGCGGCACCCATGCCTACGGCTTCAGCCCCTTCCGGGCCACCCCCAACGAGGTGGTCGAGGCCGGCTACCACAACGCGAACGAGCGGGTCCACGTCGACGACCTGCTCCTCTCGACCCGCTTCCACCTCGACCTGGCGCGCCGGGTGCTGGGGTGACCCACCCGGCCGCCGCGTTCCCCGAGCCGGCGTCGACCGATGACCTCCGGGGCCTGTTGCTGGACTATCTCGACTTCTTCCGCGGGGTGGTCGCCGGGAAGCTCCACGGTCTGAAGGGCGTCGAGCTGACCGGATCCGCCATGCCGTCGGGATGGACGCCGTCGGGGCTCGTGCACCACCTGGTGAACGTCGAGCGGCGCTGGCTGGTGTGGGGGTTCCTCGGCGAGCGGCTCGACGACCCCTGGGCGGACCGGGCCGAGGACGGCCAGGGCTGGGTCACCCTCGACCTGCCACTCGCCGGTCTCGAGGCGATGCTCGGCGAGGCCGCGGCGCGCACGCGGGCGATCGTCGAGGCGCACGACCTCACCGAGAGGTCGCAGCTCACCGGCCGCTTCCGCGACGAGGAGTCGGCACCCCAGCTGCAGTGGATCCTCCTGCACCTGGTGCAGGAGTACGCCCGCCACTGCGGTCACCTCGACGTCGCCCGTGAGCTCCTCGACGGGCGGACCGGCGAGGCGGGCTGACCGGGCTCACACCTTTCGGCAGGTCTCACGATCGGGGTAGAACGTCACCAGGGCCACCTGAAGCGAATCGCGGGCCGCGCTGGCACACGACCCGAGCGCATGGATGCAGTTGTCCAGCGTCATCGGCACGAAGGAGCCGCCGATGGGCAAGACGTCGAAGGTGCAGATGAGGCCGGCCCCGTCGCGGCCGTCGGCGGCCATGTCGTTCTCCATGGGCGTGAGCTGGACCGTCACCCGGCCCTGGGTCATCGAGAAGTCCGCGGCGTCGGCGCTCACGGACCCCACACCGGTCAGCGCGCCGACGGCCGTCAACAGCAGGCCGACGCCTGCTCCGGCAGTGGTACGGCGTAGCCAGCTGTGGGACATGGGGACTCCTTCGTCGATGGTGACCGTCCGGGTGGGAGGTCGTGGCACCTACTGTGCAGGCAGCCGCGTACGCCGTCTGTCAGTCTCGCGACACTCGGGGCAGAACCGACGGCGGCGTCGCTGCGGTCGTCACAGCCGGGCGACGTAGCGCCGCCCGCGCAGGGCCTCCTCGACCAGGCCGACCTCACGGCGTACGCCGAGCAGCCGCGCCTCCTCGGCGTGCCAGGTGATGATGGCCGCCTCGACGACATCGAGGTCAGCCACCTCGCGCAGCCCGGAGCGAGCCTCGCTCAGACCGCGCCGGCAGGCCGCCTGGTTGGCCTCGATGTGGAGCACCGCGAAGCGGGCGAGCACGACGGGGTGGTGACGCAGGGCCGGGTAGGCGCGGAAGTCGGGTGGGCACTGGTCGAGCAGCCAGTTGTACGCCGTGCGCTCCCAGTCGGGAGCGTCGGGCGGCCGGACCTCGCGGGGCCAGCCGGGCGGTGAGACCAGCATGGGCCCATCATGAGTCGAACACGTGTTCGAGTCAATCCCGGTCTGCCGGCGCCCCTGGACCGGTCTCGTCGGGCTCGGCCGGCACGGCGGCGAAACGCTCCTCGAGCTCGGCGAGCACCGGGTCACGCAGCCCGGCTGCGTCGTGGTCCCACCAGACGTCGGGGTAGACCAGCTGCCCCGACATCCACTCCTCGCGTCCCTCGAACAGCACGCACTGGAAGGCCGCTCGCGGCGTCCGCTCCAGGGCTGCCGGCAGGAAGCCCCGCTGGTCCGCCCGCTCGAAGCCGCGCGCGCCGTAGTAGACCGGGCTGCCCTCGAGGAAGAGCACCGGCACACCGCTCCCCCGGGCCGTCTCGACGGCCGCCGCGACCAGCGCCGTGCCCACCCCCCGGCCCTGCCGGTCGGGCTCCACGGAGAGGGGGCTCAGCACCCACACCTCCACCAGAGCGCGCCGGGCGTCGACCCAGGCGCGACTGAGCCCTACGTGACCGAGCACGTGCCCGCCCTGCTCGACGACCAGGCCGGCCCGCCGATGATGGCCGAGCCGGGCCCAGATATCGGCGACGCTCTCCCCGTGCTCGACCGACTGCGCCCCGAAGGCAGCGGCGATCACGCGGAGCACGTCCTCCCGATCCACCGGCTGCTCGGGCCGCACCTCGTAATCCATGCGACCCAACGTGGCACGTCCTCGTACGGTGCCGCACATGGATATCAGCTCACTCGCCTTCCGGACCGATCTCGCGATGCTGGAGCACTCCGGCAGCCTGGTCGAGGACCGCGGCGACCACCTGGTCGTGCGGACGCCGGACAACCCGTCGTACTGGTGGGGGAACTTCCTGCTTCTGGCGACGCCTCCGGCCGACCAGGACGACGCACACACGTGGCTGGCTCGCTTCGAGGCCGAGTTCCCCGGGGCGCGCCACCGGACGTTCGGCGTCGACGGGCAGCACGGCGGCCGTGACGACCTCGCGCCGTTCACCGCGCTGGAGTTCGAGCCGGACGTCTCCTCGGTCATGACTGCGACGGCCGTTCACGAGCCGGCCCGCCCGAACCCGCATGCGACGTACCGCCCCCTGACCGACGACGCCGACTGGCAGCAGCAGATCGAGCTGGACCTGGCCGGGGAGGACCCGGGAACCACCACCCTGGAGTTCGTCTCCGCCCGCGCCGCCGCCGAGCGCCGGCTCGTCGACGCCGGGTACGGCGAGTGGTGGGGCGCCTTCGAGGACGGCCGGCTCCTCGCCTCGATGGGACTGTTCACGGCGTCGCCCGGGCTGGCCCGCTTCCAGAACGTGAAGACCCATCCGGACGCCCGCGGACGCGGCCTCGCCGGCACGCTCGTACACCGCGTCAGTCGCTACGGCTTGGACGAGCTCGGCGCGCAGACGCTGGTGATGGTCGCGGATCCCGAGTACCTCGCGATCCGCATCTACCGCAGCGTCGGCTTCGCCGACACCGAGCGACAGCTGCAGGCCGAGCGCAGGCCCGACTGAGCAGCGCCCCGCCACCGCTGGTCGGAGACCGCGGTCAGGGGTTGCTGGGCGACGCCATGATGTGGGCGCCGCCCTTGCACGTGGCGAACGCCGCCTCCGGAGCGGTGTGCCCGTCGCCGTAGAACTTCAGGAAGATCGGCAGCCGTGGGTCGTCGGCGCCCTTGAGGTCGAGCTGGGCGTCCCACACCGTGACGACGACGGGAGCCGGGAGTCCGGGGTACGGCGAGAGCATGATCTTGTCGCTCTTCACCGTGTCCAGCGCGGTCTCGAGCTTCTGCACGTCGGTGGGGTCCAGGCCGGGCCGGTAGGTGATCCAGACCGTGCCGTGCTCGAGGTCGTGGACAGCGTTCTCGTTGCGTGGCGGGGCGGTGTAGACCCCGCAGTCGTCCCAGGTCGGGTCGTGCGGCCCGCCCGCAGGCGGCACCTGCTTGTAGTCGACAGGGTCCGAGGTGTGCTGGCCACCGACGAAGTCGTAGTACTTCGTGGCCTTCAGCTGCGGGATGTCGTTGTGGGGGTCGCCGCCGTGGCGGGGACGCGTGACCCGGTACACCTGGAAGGCCACCACGGCGATCAGCACCAGCACGCCGAGCGCGATGATGGCTCGCTTGACCTGGGGGTTGCCCGCTCGGGGGGTGGCGCTGGACACCCGGAGAGGGTATCGGGACCGCGGTCGCCGTCAGAGCGAAACGAGCTCCTCCGCAAGCTCCGGCCAGGCCTCGCGCAGACGGCGCAGGGCGTCGCGCGCCTGCGACTTGACGGTGCCGACCGCGACCCCAAGCGCCCGCGCCGTCTCGGCCTCGGTGAGATCCTCGTAGTAGCGCAGCACGATCACGGCCCGCTGGCGGGGCGCCAGCACCCCCAGCGCCCGGTGCAGCGCGAGCCGGTCCTCGACACCCTCTGCGACTACCCGCACCTCGGGCAGCACGTCCGCGCTCAGCTCGCGCCACCGGCGGTGTCGCCACCGCGAGACGTTCTGCCGGACCAGGATGGTGCGCACGTACGGCTCAGGATCGCCTTCGATACGCCTCCAGGCCCCGACCGCCTTGACCAGGGTCTGCTGGAGGAGGTCCTCGGCGTCCTGGTGGTGGCCGGTCAGCAGGTACGCCGTCCGCAGCAGCGCGGCGTACCGGGCAGCCACGAAGGCCTCGAAGTCGTCACGCCCGTCGGGCACGGATCCCCCAGAGCGCAAGCCCGCAGAGCAGGAGCGCCGCCAGCGCCCCTCCGAGCACCCATCGCGGGTCGTGCGGGCTCGGTGGTGCCTTCGCCGGGACCGGGGGCGTCCCGAGGAGACCGGTGGCGACCTGCGCGGTGACGAAGTCCCTGATCAGGGTGTCGACCGCCCCGCTCCGCACGTCGATGCTGACCAGCGCGGCATCCCGCGGATTGCGCAGACCCACCGACGCGACGACGTGGTCGTCGTCGAGCCACCCGTCGATCTCGTAGATCTCACGCAGGTTCTCCACCCGCACGAGCCGGTAGTCGCCGATGTCGCCGTTCGTCGCCGGAACCGTCCCGGTGACGAGGGTGAGCGAGTCCGAGGTCGGGAGCCCTACCAGCCTGGTCCCCGACGGGTTGACGTAGGGCCCTACGTCGGCGTGGTAGGAGTCGATGCGGCGAGGTGGCGGCGAGCCGTCGAGATCGGTCAACCAGACACGTTCGCTCCCCGGGCGTACGAGCCAGTGACCGGTCGCGGTCACGAGGTCCCCGAAGGTACGACGGCCGGTCGCCTGCGCGAGCGGGACCGGGTCGTCCTGGCCGAGCCGCCACAGCCGGGCTCCGAGGCCGATCGCCTCACCGCCGTCGGACCCGCCACCCTTCACCCACTGACCGCAGTCGAAGATCAGCATGTCGCCGCCGGCCCAGGTGAGATCGCTCGGCGCCAACCCGTGGGTGGTCTCCGGCCGCCAGCGCTCGACCGTCCCGTCGACCAGGTCGAGCACGTCGAGGCCGGTGACCGGCTGGGCACCGTGTGGCGTGCCCCGGGTGGTGCCGCCGGTCACCCAGTACGCGAGGCGGCGGCCGTCCGGTGACAGGGAGACCAGGTCGGAGAGGACGGCATCCGACGGTGCGACTCCGGGCAGATCCAGGAACCCGTAGGTGTTGGTGGACGCGGTGACCCCGACGAAGCCGTTCTCGGTGTGCCGCAGGGTCCGGCGGATGGCTGGGATCACCGCGATCAGGCGGCCCGGATCTCCCGTGAAGGACTTCAGCCAGGGGCTCGGGGTGAACAGCCGGTCGGGCACGCGGACCGTGCCGCCGGTGTCCGCGGGCTGCGGGGCCGTCGTGGAGTGCCAGGTGCGGACCCCGATGCCGAGCAGGGCGAGCACGACGAGGACCAGGGCCCCGGTGGTGGCGCGGGAGACCCGGCTCCGGCGTACGCCTCGGCTCCAGAGCTCGGGTGGCGGCGACGCGGGGGGCGTGTGCCGCGCCAGGTCGTCGAGCCGGTCGCGCAGGTCGCTGCCCATCGGTCGGTCCTCCTCCTGGTGACATCCTCACCCACTCCTACGCCTCGAGGAGGTGGTTCGGAGGGGTCACACGACCGAATGCACGAGGAGCGCCAGTGCCGAGACGGTGCAGATCACCAGCACGGCCCACCGGAAGCCGTCGCCCTCGACCAGGGCCCGGGTGCGCCGCCCGACGACGTATCCCACGAGGACGCCTGGGGCCAGCACGAGCGCGAGCAGAGACGGCTCCCGGTCCAGCGAGCCGGTGAGCGCCAGCCCGGTGAGGCTGATGATGACCCCGACGAAGAAGAACACCGACAGCGTCGCTCGGACCACCTCCGGCACGCCCCGTTGGTACAGCAGGGCGATCGGTGGACCTCCCACCGAGGTTGCCGTGCCGGTCGCGCCGGCGACGAAGCCCGCGACCGCGAGGCTGGCGGGGTTCAGGGGGACGTCGACCGTCCGGATCGTGAGCGCGACTGCCAGGAGGACCATCACCCCCAGCGCGACCCCGATCTGCTGCTCGGTGAACGAGGCCACGAGCCAGGCGCCGAGGACCGTACCGGGCACCCGGGCCGGCAGCGACCAGAGTGTCGAGCGCCAGTCGACGTGCTCGTGCTCGTCGGCGAGGTTCAGCCCGGAGATCAGCAGCGCGAGCCACAGCGGCAGCACCGGGACCAGCGACGGGGCGACCAAGGCGACCACCGGTGCGGTCAGCAGCCCGAGCCCCAGGCCCACGACCGCCTGGACGTAGGCGCCGATCATCGCCACCAGGCCGATCAGCACGACGACCTGCCAGGAGAGATCGGTCAACGAGCACCGCGCATCGGGCCGCCCGGGCGCTCGTAGGACTCCGCGACGATCTCGGCCACGACGGACAGGGCGATCTCGCCGGGAGCCTTGCCGCCGAGGTTGTGACCGGCCGGCACGTGCAGCTTCTCGAGGTGGGCGATGCCCTCCCTCTCGAGGTCTGCCAGCACGGCCTCGGCTCGTCGCCTGCTCGCCATCATCGCGACGTACGACGCGGGTGACGCGAGCGCGTCGCGCAGGAACTGCGCAGCGTCCGGCGCGTCGTGGTCGCAGAGCACCACCGCGTCGCCTTCGGCAGGAGCCAAGGACGCCAGGCCGGGGCCGCCCTCGTCGTCGGCGAGCACGACCACGATCCGACCCACGGCCGTGGCGATCGTGAAGATGGCCTGCGAGATCGGGTTGGCGCTGAGCACGAGGATCCGCCCGTGCTCGGGCCGCTCGTCGGACCAGGGCTGCTCGCGATGCGTGGTGGCCACGGGACCACCTTGCCAGGTGATCTCACGGATGTGTCAGTGGGCGAACAGAGGTCGGGCCCGAACTGCGGTTCTCTTGTCACAGCCACTCCCGTGGGAATCCGCGGGAGTGGCCTCCAGACCACGACGGTCGCCGTTTCCAAGATCCCCGTCACCGGAACGGCGGCCGTCGTGCACGATCGCGGCAGCTCCAGCAGCCCATCTCGGGGTTGGACCTGCCGTTGTGTCACCGGGCGAACAGAAACCCGTCCCCCCGGGCGGTTCTCTTGCCCTGCACGGTCGCCGGCGCAGGTCGGTACGTGTCCGCACGGCTGCCCTTCCCGTCACCTCTCCCGACGTCGAGGGGCAGCCGTGTGACGCGGGGTCAGCCGCCGGTGGTGTCGAGGTGCCGCTCCACGCGCTCCACCTTCGCGGTGAGCTGCCCGCTGTCGTGGCCGGCCCGAAGGTCGGCCTTGAGCACCAGGCCGACGCGCGGCGAGGTCTCGGCCACGGTGAACACGGCCTTCTTCACCACCGCCATCACCTCGTCCCAGCTGCCCTCGATGTTGGTGAACATCGCATTCGTCTCGTTTGGGAGTCCCGAGTCGCGGATGACCCGGACCGCCTCGGCGACCGAGGCGCTCACACCCCCCGTCTCGCCGTCGTCGCGGGAGCCACCGGATGGACTGATGCTGATCGCCACAAGCATGGCGCCCACGCTAGCCCGACCCTGAGAGGTGACCCCGAGTCCCCTAGGGGTCGGGGGCCCCGAGGCAGGGACCGGATCAGCGTGCTCCCCGATGTGGGCAGTGGCCGGTCAAAGGGAGAGTCCTGGTCATGATCATCGTCGAATCACTGACCAAGAAGTACGGCGGCTTCACCGCCGTCGACCACGTGACCTTCCGCGCCGAGCCCGGCCGCGTGACCGGCTTCCTCGGCCCCAACGGGGCCGGGAAGTCCACGACCATGCGGATCCTGGTCGGCCTCACCCCGGCAACGTCGGGCACCGTGACGGTGCTCGGCCGTCGGTACGCCGACCTCCCAAACCCCGGACGCGAGATCGGGGTGCTGCTCGACGCATCGGCGCAGCACGCGGGTCGCACCGGCCGGGAGATCCTCACCCTCGCCCAGCGCACCATGCGGGTCTCCCGCGCTCGCGTGGACGAGATGCTCGACCTGGTGAGCCTGAGCGAGGAGGAGTCCGGCCGCCGGCTCCGCGACTACTCCCTGGGCATGCGGCAGCGACTCGGCATCGCCACCGCCCTGATCGGCGACCCGGAGGTGCTCGTCCTGGACGAGCCGGCCAACGGTCTCGACCCGGCCGGCATCCGCTGGATGCGCGACCTGCTCCGCGGGTTCGCCAACAAGGGCAGCACCGTCCTGCTCTCGTCGCACCTGCTGCACGAGATCGAGGTCATCGCCGACGACCTCGTCGTGATCGGCAACGGCCGCATCGTCGCGGCCGGCACCAAGAGCGAGCTGCTCGAGGCAGCCGGCACCTTCGCCAGCGCTCCCGACGTGACCGCCCTGGCGACGGCCCTCAGCGCCGCCGGCCACACCGCCGAGCCGTCACTGGGCGGCGTCCGCACCGACGCCGACACCGCCCAGGTCGGGCGCGTGGCCCTGGCCGCCGGCGTACCCCTGACCGAGCTGCGCCCCGCCGACGGGGCAGGTCTCGAGGAGATGTTCCTCGAGCTGACCAAGGACAACGCACGAGAGGAAGTGGCGGCATGAGCACCGCAACGATCGAGACCCCGAGCGTCGCCGAGAGCGAACGCATCCCTGCCAAGCACGCACCGATCCCCTTCCGGACCGTCGTGGGCGTCGAGACGCGCAAGGCGTTCGACACCCGGTCCGGGTTCTGGCTGCTGGTCGCCATCGCCGCGGCGGGCGTGCTCGCTACCGGGGCCGTCCTCGCGTTCGCCTCGAACAGCGACCTGACCTACGACAACTTCGCCGGCGCCATCGGTGTCCCGATGACGATCCTGCTCCCGGTGGTGGCGATCCTCTCCGTCACCGGTGAGTGGAGCCAGCGCGCCGGACTGACGACGTTCACCCTCGTGCCGCACCGGGGCCGGGTGATCCGCGCCAAGCTCGCTGTCACCGTCGCGATCGGCGTCAGCTCGATCGCGCTGGCCCTGGCGGTCGGCGCGGTCGGCAACATCGTCGCCACCGGCCTGAAGGGCATCGACACCACGTGGGACCTGTCGCCGACCAGCATGCTCTACATCTTCGGGGCCGACCTGATCGGAATGCTGGTGGGCTTCATGCTGGGCGTCGTCATCCGCAACTCCGCGGGGGCGATCGTGACCTACTTCAGCTACTGGTTCGTCCTGCCGACGTTGTCGATGGTGCTGGCCGCCAACCAGTCGTGGTTCGAGAAGGCCCAGCCCTGGGTGGACTTCAACTACAACCAGGGGAATCTGTACGACGGCGGCTTCTCCGGGCAGCAGTGGCTCCAGCTCGCCCTGACCGGCACGGTCTGGCTGCTGCTGCCGCTGGCCTTCGGTCTCTGGCGGGTCATGCGCGCCGAGGTGAAGTAGCCGCACCAAACCGCACCAGGATCGCAACGTCATGCGTTCCGAGGGCTATCACCCTCGGAACGTGTGACGTTCGGCGTCCGCGCCGGCAGCGCGTTTGCCCGGAGCTCGGGGGTCGCTCGGGATACTGGGGCCATGACGGTCGCGGATCAGCCCGCGCTCGCGGGCGACGTGTGGGACGACCTGACGGAGAAGGCGCGCCGTCGCAGGCTCCTGTTCGACGTCGGGACCGCCGCGCTGTTCATGCTCCTGGTGGGCGCGGTGCAGCTAGCCCTGGCTCCTGCCAGCGCCGTCGCGGCGGTGCTCCTCGGGGTCGCCCTCGGGGTACGTCGGCTCAGCATCCCGGCGATGGTGCTCGCCGCCGTCGCCGCGTCCGTGGCGCAGCTGGTCACCTCGCAGCTCGCCCTGGTCGCCGATCTGGCCTACGTCCCGCTGTTCTTCACCCTCGGCGCCCATCGGTCCCAGGCGGTTCGGCGTCTCGGGCTCGCGTGCTTGCTGACCGCGGTCGTCGTCGCGGGGGTCTGGACGTCCGCGCACGGGATCGGCGGGGTCCCCTCCACCCCCT
>DATBBE010000092.1:0-23071 GCA_036271155.1 Nocardioides sp.
TTGGTCGAGCTTGTCGAGACCATCAGCTCAGCTCTCCGATCACTTCTTCGACGGCGGACAGGACGGCACCCGAGGAGACCAGCGCGACGCCGGCCTCGATCTCGGGAGACAGGTAGCGGTCGGGGCCGGGGGCACCGACACCGTGCTCGTGCAGCAGGCGTACGACGGCCCCGGTCGCCGGTGCGGGCGACGTTCCGGCCGTGTCGCCGGTGGTCGTGCGGAGCTCCAGGCCGCGCCCCGCGGTCAGCAGCTCGATCGCCACGACGCGGGTGAGCCCGTCGACCGAGCGGCGCAGCTTCCGGGCGGCGCTCCACCCCATGGAGACGTGGTCCTCCTGCATCGCGCTGGACGGGATCGAGTCGACACTGGCCGGAACGGCGAGCCGCTTGAGCTCGGAGACGATGGCCGCCTGCGTGTACTGCGCGATCATCAGGCCACTGTCGACACCCGGGTCGTCGGCGAGGAACGGCGGCAGGTCGTGGTTGCGAGTGCGGTCCAGGAAGCGGTCGCTGCGGCGTTCGGAGATCGAGGCGACGTCGGCCGCGACGATGGCAAGGAAGTCGAGGACGTAGGCGACCGGTGCACCGTGGAAGTTGCCGTTCGACTCGACTCTGCCCTCCCCGTCGGTCGCCGAGACCAGCACGACGGGATTGTCGACCGCGGCCTGCAGCTCGCGACCGGCGACCGTCGCGGCGTGCTCGACGGTGTCGCGCGCGGCGCCGTGCACCTGGGGTGAGCAGCGCAGGGAGTAGGCATCCTGGACGCGATGGAAGCGGTCCTCGCGGTGGCTCGCCATCACTCCCGAACCGGCCAGGATCCGGGTGAGGTTGGCCGCCGAGAGCCCCTGCCCGACCTGCGGTCGCAGCGCTTGGAGGTCGGCTGCGAAGACCCGGTCGGTGCCCATCTGGGCTTCGACGCTCATCGCCGCGGCGACGTCCGCGGTGCGCAGCAGGCGGCGTAGGTCGGTGATCGCGAGGACCAGCATGCCGAGCATGCCGTCGGTGCCGTTGATCAGCGCCAGCCCCTCCTTGGCGGCCAGCTGCACGGGCGTCAGCCCGGCCGCCGCCAGCGCGTCGGCGGCGGGGACGAGCGCGCCCGAGGCGTCGTGCACCTCACCCTCGCCCATCAGGGCCAGCGCGCAGTGCGCCAGGGGCGCCAGGTCGCCCGAGCAGCCCAGTGATCCGTACTCGCGCACCACCGGGGTGATCCCGGCCGTCAGCAGGGCCGCCATCAGCTGCGCGGTCTCGCGGCGTACGCCGGTGTGGCCGGTCGCCAGGGTCGACAGGCGCAGGAGCATCAGGCCGCGCACGACCTCGCGCTCGACCTCGGGCCCCGAGCCGGCAGCGTGGGAGCGGATCAGCGAGCGCTGGAGCTGCTCGCGCAGCTCGGTGGGGATGTGCCGGGTGGCCAGCGCCCCGAACCCGGTCGAGATGCCGTACGCCGGCGTCGGCGCCGCCGCGAGCTCCTCGACGACCGCCCGCGCCCGGTCGATCGCCACCAGCGCCTCCTCGGACAGCTCGACCCCCGCGCCGCCCCGGGTCACTGCCACCACGTCGTCGAAGCTCACCGGGCCGACGCCCACCCGCACGGTCTGCATGCCGCCCATCCAACTCCCGTCCCGGACATCGGCACCAGCACCAGCACCCGGCTCGCTGTCTGGGATCCGAGACAGAGGGCGCCGTTCAGCAGCAGAAGGTAAAACTCTCAGCCCTCTCGTGACCCGGGTTTGAAGCTCTCGTTAAGGCAGTATCAAATTGGGGATAGGAGAACGACATGAACCACCGCAGGATCATCGCCCTGGCGATGACCCCCCTCTGCGCTGGACTGGCCTTGACGACCGGACCGTCGTACGCCGGGCACAGCTCCGCTCATGCCACTCAGCACTCGGCCAGAGGCACCACCTTCGCCTTCAAGAGCTCAGGCTTCGGCACCCGCGTGATCGGTGGCAGGGCCGACGCCAACTCGTCGACCACCGGCTACAAGGTGATCGGATGCACCAACCAGACCGGGCGCAGTCGCACCAACAACGTCGGCGAGGCGACCCTCCCCGGGCTGGGGAAGGCGTCTGACATCAGGACCCGCGTCTGGACCACGTCGCACAAGGGCGTGGTCGCGTCGCACTCGACCCACAAGATCGGACAGCTGTCCCTGGTCCAGAGCGCGCTCGGGTCGCTCTCGCTGACTGCCATCACCTCGCGGGCCACGGCGTTCCACGACGCCTCGGGCTTCCACGCGACGACCCGGACGCAGCTCGGCGGGATCAGCTTCACCCCGCCGATCGGCCCGGCGCAGACGTTCCCGGCGCCCACGCCCGATCAGCCCATCGCGATCCCGGGCCTGGCGACCATCTACGCCGGGCAGCACGTCACACACCACTCGAGCACAGGCGCAAGAGCGAACACCTTCGCGCTACGGGTCGACGTGATCCCGTCGAACACCTCGATCCGGATCGCCCACTCCCGAGCCGAGCTCGACGCGGGCCTGACCGGCGGCGTCTTCAGTGGTCGCTCCGCGGCCACGCACGTGGTCGAGGCTGCTGGCGGCACTCTCCACAGCGGTCCCAACCCGCTCACCACGATGCCGTGCCAGGGCACCTACGGCAGGGTCAAGGCGAAGTCGCTCGCGTCGGGTGACCTCGGTAGTCAGCTCCTGTTCACCAACGCCAACTCCAGGGAGCGCGGCAACCAGCACCACCAACACGCCTGGGGTACGTCGCGGGCCGCGGTGGGTCGCGTCGACCTCGGTGGTCAGGTCCTCGTTGCGGGCGTGGTCGGCAAGGTCTCGGTCTCCCGGCACGGCGATCATCTGACGAAGTCGACCCAGGGCACGCGCCTCGGCAGCGTCACGGTGTCGGGAAAGCAGCAGGTGTTCCCGAAGACCGGCGTCCTCGAGATCCCGGGTGTCGCGAAGCTGGAGCGGGCTGTGGTGACCAGAACTCGCAACGGCATCTCCGTGATCGGGCTGCGAGTCACCCTGCTCGACGGGTCGGGGGCAGTGGTGAACTTCGGCGAAGCCAGCCTCAAGATCCGGCACCTCCGGCACTGACCAACCCCCCATGGGCGGGCAGCGGATTCGTGTTCTCCCCCCACAGCGAATCCGCTGCCCGCTCTCCCCGGCCCACACCGTTCGAGAGCCGGCCACAGGCTCGGGGGGTCCGGCCCGCACGTCGTCACCTTCATCGGCACTGGAGGTACGACGGGCGGGCCGGGCGCATTCCCGCGAAGGGGCAACTCTCCGCCGCCGAAGGGGCAGTTCTCCCACCTCAGCGGCGGAAGACTGTCCGCTCGACCCCGGAGATGTGCCCCCTCGGCGGGGCCCACCCGTTCGGGTGGGGGTTCGGCAGCCAGGCCGATCTAGTGTCGGGAAGCGGCGCCGGATGCCCCGCGCCGAGTCCGGGAGAAGGAGAGACCCATGCCCACCTGGCTGATCTGGGTGATCGTGATCATCGTCGTCGTCATCGTCGTGGCCGGGATCGTGTCTGTGGCCGGCAAGCGGCGTACCGAGGTGCGCCGCTCCCGCGCGGAGGAGCTCCGCCAGGACGCCTCGGGCCAGGCCTCGGGGCTCGCAGAGTCGCAGCGCAAGACAGACGAGCTGCAGGCCCAGGCCGACCTGGCCAAGGCCGAGGCCGAGCGGGCGCAGGAGCAGGCCGCGACCGCCGAGCAGAGCCACCAGGCCGAGCAGGCAGGCTACGAGGACAAGCTGCGCGAGGCCGACCGCATCGATCCCGCGGTCGACCACAAGTCGAGCGACTACGAGCCCGACGTCTGGAACGACCAGCGCTCGGAGACGAGCACGGACGAGCCGAAGGCCTAGCCAGGCACAACCAACGCCGCGGGCACGACGTCCCACTCGTATGCAGGTACGTCGGGTGCTCGCGGTGGTTGCCGCGGCAGGGCTGCTCGCCGGATGTGGGTCGAGCGGCGAGCCGGACGTCACACGATCGCCGACCCCCGCCGGACCCGAGTCCTCGCGACCCTCTCGGGCCGTCGTGACTCCGACGGTCCACCACCGGCGCACACCACTCGCTCTGCTTCCACCAGGGTGTGTGCCCGGGCAGCTGCGCCTCGGACCGGCGACTCCGGACGGAGGTGGCGGCACGAACTACCAGGTCTGGTCGATCCACCTGACGGCCGGGCCGCCATGCACGGTCTGGGGCACCCCCGACGTCCGGTTCGAGGACCCGTCGGGAGCACACCTCCCGTTCTCGGTCACCCAGCGCTGGCTCGGCTCGGAGCATCGCGGACCGGTCCTGGTCGACGCCCACCACTCCCCCGCCTTCCCGGTCGCCAAGTTCCGCTGCGACACCGAGCCCGACCCACCGGTGGCGGCCTCAGTCGTCGCCACCCTGCCGAACGGCGCCGGGACTCTGATGGGGACCATCCCCCGGGCCGCAGCACGCCTGCAGTTCTGCCCGCGCGACGACGGTGACCAGCGCGTCCACGAGGGGACCATCGGGAGCTGGCAGGTCCACAGCCGGCAGCAGCCATCGCGTCGGGTGGCCGTGAGCATGCACTCGTCGTTCGCGCCCGACGGCCTTCCCACCTGGGGCCGGGCGGACCTGGACGGCGACGGCCGTCCGGACACGGTGGTCGTCCGGCCGAGCGGCCGGGTGAGCGTCAAGGTCGCCGGCCGAGTGCTGGAGGCCCGTGCCCCTGGTCGCCCCACAGATCGGCTCCAAGGCTTCACCGACCTCACCGGCGACGGCCGGCCGGAGATCCTGGTGGGGTCGACCTCCGTCGGCTGCGACGGCGGCTACCGCCTCTGCGACTCCCGCCCGACCGTGCTGACCCTCCGCGACGGGAGGCTCCGAGTGGTGCGCTTCCCGAACGGCGAGCCCGACTTCGACCTGGGTGTCGGCGAGCTCACCACCGGGTGGGACTGCCGATCCGGCGGCCTGGTGGGGATCCATCTCCTTCTGACCGGGGTGAACGGCTACCGACTCACCCGCACGACCTACCGCGTGTCAGGGCTCGTCGCCCACCGGGTGCGGCGCACGACCACGACCGGGCAGCTCAGCGACATCGACTTCGTCCGGCTCACGGCGACCCGCTGTCGTGGGCTGACGGGTCTCGGCTGGGCCTGGGAGCGGCCGCAGGCCTCACGTCCCATGACGTGACACGATCCGGCTGTGGGTCAGGTACCGGCAGCGACGCGCGCCCTGCGGGTGCTGCGGTTCCTGGCCAGCCAGCCGGAGCCGGTGGCACTCGACCGGATCGCGCGTTCCTGCGAGCTGCCGCGCTCGACGGCGTACCACCTGCTGACGGCGATGATCGAGGAAGGG
Organism: Nocardioides sp.; assembly: GCA_036271155.1. Lineage (GTDB taxonomy): Bacteria > Actinomycetota > Actinomycetes > Propionibacteriales > Nocardioidaceae > Nocardioides. Next base: position 5,282 of record DATBBE010000092.1, read on the forward strand.
TTCGTGACCCACCTTCCCGACACGCACCGCTACGGCCTGGGCATCGCGGCGTTCGAGGTCGGCAGCGGCTTCAGCCGGCAGGAGCCGCTCCAGCGGATCAGCCGGCGCACTCTCACCGACCTCGTCGACCGCACCGGTCGCACGGCACACCTGGCCGTGCTGCACGGACGCGACGTGCTGTACGTCGTGGAGGAGCGAGCGCCCGGGCGGCAGCCGCTCGTCACCGACGTCGGCGTCCGCCTGCCCGCACATCTGACCGCGAGCGGGCGGGCCGTCCTGGCGGCGCTGCCGCCGGCTCAGGTGCGCGCTCTCTACCCCGACGCCTCCGCGTTCGTGGACCGGCACGGCGTCGGACCACAGACGCTCAGCTCCTTGCGTTCGGTGCTGTCGGAGACCCGGCGCCGTGGCTACGCCACCGAGAGCGGCGAGGTGACCCCTGGGTTCGCGAGCGTCGCCGCGGTGGTGCTCGACCACAACGCGCATCCGGTGGCCGGCGTCGCTGTCACCTACGTCGACAGCGACGAGGTGGACGTCGCCTCGCTGGCCGACGACGTACGCCGTGCGGCCGGAGCCCTGACCACCCGTCTGGGTGGCTCCGAGGGGCCTGGCTGAGACGACCGCCACCGGCGGCACCCGAGCGGGTCCCGGACCCGTAGGATCCGGGAGTCCCGTGCCTGCCACTGCTGGGAGTGAGTGTGACCGTCGTACTGATCCTCGGGCTGCTGCTCAATGCGATCGCGCTGCCGATCGCCGGGCGGAGGGTGGTGTTCCTCTACCGCCTGATCACCAGCGGCCAGCCGGCGCCGGACCGCGTCGTCGGGGTGACGAGCAAGCTCGGCGCCGCCGCGAAGCGCCAGGTGGTCGAGGTGTTCGGGCAGCGGAAGCTGCTGAAGTGGAGCGTCCCGGGTGCGGCGCACTTCTTCGTCTTCTGGGCCTTCGTGATCCTGGGGACGGTCTACCTCGAGGCCTACGTCATCCTGCTGACGCGCAATCCGGAGTGGAGCTGGTTCGTCTTCGGCAGCTGGTCCGTGCTCGGCTTCGTGCAGGACTTCATCGCGGTCATGGCCCTGGCCGGCATCGCGGTCTTCTGGGCCATCCGGCTGCGCAACCAGCCCAAGCAGCTGGGCCGCCAGTCCCGGTTCTTCGGATCCCACCTCGGCCCCGCCTACTTCACGCTCTTCATGATCTTCAACGTCGTGTGGACCCTGTTCCTGTTCCGGGGCGCCGTGGAGGCCCGCGACATGGCCTTGTCGGCCTCGGGGGGCGGTGACCACGGCTACGGCAAGGCCGCGTTCGTCTCCCACCTGCTCGGCAAGGCACTTCCCGACAGCACCGCCCTGATCGGCATCGGCCTGATCCTCCACATCGGTGTGATGCTGGCGTTCCTGGTCTTCGTGCTGAACTCCAAGCACCTCCACATCTTCGTGGCGCCCCTCAACGTCCTCTTCGGCCGCCGCCCGGTCGCGCTCGGTGCGGTCAAGCCGCTGATCTCCCACGGCAAGCCGGTCACTCTGGACGACATCGACGACCTCGACGACGACGCCACCCTCGGCGTCGGATCGATCACCGACTTCACCTGGAAGGGCCTGCTCGACTTCGAGACCTGCACCGAGTGCGGCCGATGCCAGTCGCAGTGCCCGGCGTGGAACACCGAGAAGCCGCTCTCGCCGAAGCTGCTGATCATGAACCTGCGCGACCACGCACTGGCCGCGGCTCCGGCGATCCTGGCCGGCGACTCCGGCAAGGCACCCGAGGCGGCGGTCAAGGAGCTCGAGCGCCCGCTGGTCGGCCCCGAGATCATGGAGGGGTCGGCGTACGGCGTGATCGACCCGGACGTGCTGTGGTCGTGCACCACGTGCGGCGCCTGCGTGAACCAGTGCCCGGTCGACATCGAGCACGTCGACCACATCGTCGACATGCGCCGCTACCAGGTGCTGGTCGAGTCGAACTTCCCCAGTGAGCTCAACCAGCTGTTCCGCGGTCTCGAGAGCAAGGGCAACCCGTGGAACATGTCGGCCCAGGCTCGGATGGACTGGGCCAAGGGTCTCGACTTCGAGGTGCCCGTGGTCGGTGAGACGCTGGAGTCGCTCGAGTCGGTCGACTGGCTGTTCTGGGTCGGGTGCGCCGGTGCCTACGAGGACCGCGCGAAGAAGACGACCCGTGCCGTGGCCGAGCTGCTGAACCTGGCCGGCGTCTCCTTCGGCGTCCTGGGCAACGGCGAGACCTGCACCGGCGACCCGGCCCGCCGGGCCGGCAACGAGTTCGTCTACCAGGGCCTGGCCGCGCAGAACGTCGAGACGTTCCAGACCCACCAGGTCAAGCAGGTCGTCACCACCTGCGCCCACTGCTTCAACACCCTGAAGAACGAGTACAGCGACTTCGGTCTCGAGCTCGAGGTCGTCCACCACACGCAGCTGCTGAACCGGCTCGTGCGCGAGGGCAGGCTGACCCCCGTCTCGTCGGGTGAGGGTGCGACGAAGCGCACGATCACCTACCACGACCCGTGCTACCTCGGCCGGCACAACCAGGTGTACGCACCACCGCGCGAGCTCCTGCAGGTGCTGCCGGGCGCGTCGTTCGTCGAGATGGAGCGGTCCGCCGAACGCTCGTTCTGCTGCGGAGCAGGCGGCGCACGGATGTGGATGGAGGAGAACATCGGCGAGCGGATCAACACCAACCGCACCAAGGAGGCTGTCGGCACCGGCGCCGACCAGATCGCCGTGGGCTGTCCCTTCTGCCGGGTGATGCTCTCCGACGGCCTCACCGCCGAGCAGGCCTCGGGTGGTGCGCGCGAGGAGGTCGAGGTCCTCGACGTCGCGCAGATGCTTCTCGCCTCGGTGAAGGGCGAATCCGCGACGCGGAGCGCGGCTCCGGCGGCCCCGGCCCCCGCTGCCCCCTCGGCCCGCAGCGAGGAGACCAGGGCCGAGCCCGAGCCGGGTGACGACACCCAGACGGACGAAACGGTCACCGAGACCGCCGAGGTCGGTGCCGCGGCCCAGGCCTCCGGTGGCTCCTCCCTGTTCGACGTCGAGGAGGACACCGACTCCGAGCCGCCATCACCCGCCCCGGTCGAGACTCCTGCTGCTACCGGCTCCCTGTTCGACGTCGAGGAGGACGAGCCCGAGCCCGCGAAGACGGACCCCGCCGAGCCCGCACCCAGCACCAGCGGCTCGCTCTTCGACGTCGAGCCGGACGACCAGCCTGAGCCGACGAAGGCGGAGTCCGCAGCGCCCGCCGAGCCCGCACCCAGCACCAGCGGCTCGCTCTTCGACGTCGAGCCGGACGACCAGCCCGAGCCGACGAAGGCCGGGCCAGTGCCGCCCGCGTCCACCGACACCACGACGTACACGGGCTCCCTCTTCGACCTCGACGAGGACGACGACGAGGTGGCGGCCGCAGACCGTGGAGAATCTCCGGCACCTGGTGCCGACAAGGCTCCACAGTCGGACCAGATCGAGGAGGCGGCGACGGACGACGTACCCGTCTCCGACAAGAAGACCCCGCCGCCCGAGCCGAAGAAGGACGTCGACCTCGACGAGGGCGGCTCGCTCTTCGACCTCTGACAGGCCTCTGACCTGCGCAAAAGCAGCGTGACGCCGCGATGACGTCATTTGGTGTCACGAAGTTCTTGACTTGATGTCATTGTGATGTCATAGTGATGCACATGGACATCACCCCCTACGTCGAGAGCCTCCGGTCCTCGCTGGTCTCCGCCGCCGACTCGGCCGGCGACGAGACCCGCCAGGCCGCCGAGCGGCTCGGGTTCGCTCTCGACTCCAGCGCCCGGCTGGCGATCATGGAGGCGGTCTCGCAGGCCGCCGCCGAGATCACGACCGAGATGCCGAACGGTGGCGTCGACGTACGCCTCAACGGACGCGAGCTGGACTTCCTGGTCCACGTCGCGACGCCCACCCCGCCGGCTCCGCCCCCGCCCCCGGCCCCCGAGGACATCGAGGACGGCAACCTCTCCCGCATCACGCTGCGCATCCCCGAGGCCGTCAAGGCCAAGGCGGAGGAGCGCGCGGCCGACGCCGGCCAGTCGCTCAACACCTGGCTGGTCAGCATCGTCCGGGCCGCGACCCGCGAGGGCGCGATCAACATCGACGTCGACCTGTCGAGCATCCCGTTCTTCGGCGGCAACGACCCGTTCGGCGGCAAGAGCGGCCGCGGCAAGCGCATGACCGGCTGGCTCTGACCAGACCGACCGACCCACTCGGCACCACGCAGACACTCACCCAGCACCTCAGGGGACGGCACCAGGCCGCTCCCCCGGAACTCCACACCCTGCCACCAGGAGGCACCAGATGAACCGCCAGTTCGAGACCCCCGGCCCCGTCGACCTCTACGTCGAGATCAACAAGGGCAAGGTCGCGGTCCGCGCCAGCGAGACCGGCGTGACGGACCTCGAGATCCTGGGCCAGGACGCCGACGACGTCACGGTCACCTTCGAGGACAACCAGCTGCGGATCATCGGCCCCAAGGAGGGCGGCGGCTGGTTCAGCGGTAAGGACCACCACCTCGACGTCCGGGTGTCACTGCCCACCGGCAGCGACGTCGCCGTCCGCACCGGCAGCGCCGACATCCAGATCGACGGTCAGGTCAACGAGGTCGACCTCAAGACCGGCTCCGGCGACGTCACCTGCGACACGTTCGCCGGTGCGGCGAGGGTCAGCACCGGCTCGGGCGACGTCGAGGTCGCCGAGGCACTGGCCGAGCTGCAGGTCAAGAGCGGCTCGGGTGACATCTCGGTCGGCACCTGCGTCGGCAACCTCAACGTCTCGACCGGCTCCGGCGACGTCGAGGTCGGCACGACCAACAGCAAGGCCGTCGTGAAGACCGGCTCGGGGGACCTCAAGATCGTCACCGCGAACGACGACATCTCGCTGTCGACCGGCAGCGGTGACCTCCAGATCGGCACCGCCCGGCGCGGCCGGCTGAGCCTCAAGGGCGCCAGCAGCGACGTCCACGTCGGCATCCCCGCCGGCACCCCGGTCTGGACCGACATCAGCACCGTCACCGGCTCGGTCCGCTCGAGCCTCGAGAGTGTCGGTGCCCCGCAGGAGGGTCAGGACCACATCGAGCTCCAGGCCCGCACCGTCAGCGGCGACATCACGCTGACCGAAGTCTGACCACCATCCATCCGTGCTACGACCCGTCGAACCCACCAGAAGGAGCATCACCATGAACGAGACCGTGATCGAAGCCCAGGCCCGCTACCTCATCGAGGACCGCATCCACCCGACCCACCAGGCCAAGCCCACCGCTGTACGCCGCCACCACCGCAGGATCCGTCGGCTCAGCTGGCTGTGAGCGGCCCTGAACAAACTGGCCGACAAACGACTCCCGGAGCCTCCACCCCGGGGGTCGTTTGTCGGCCAGTTTGTGCGTCGTGACCTCAGATGCCGGTGACCCGGAGCCCGGCGTGAGCCTTGTACCTCCGGTTGACGGCGATCAGGTTCGCCGTCAGGGCCTCCACCTGGCGGGCGTTGCGTAGCCGGCCGCCGTAGACCCCCCGCATGCCGGGGATGGCGTCGGCCAGAGCCTGCACCAGGTCGGTCGCGTCACGGTCCTCCCCCTCGCCGAGGACGAGCACGTCGATCTCGATCGACGTGACCTCCGGGTCGTCGAGCAGGGCCGCGCTGACGTGGTGGAACGCCGCCACCACGACCGACCCGGGCAGCAGCGCGGCCGCCTCCTGAGCGGCCGACCCGTCGCCGACCTCAGGCGCGAAGGCGCCCTGCTTGTCGAAGCCCAGCGGGTTGACGCAGTCGACGACGATCTTGCCCTCGAGCGCGCCGGCCAGCGAGCGCAGCAGCTCGGCGTGACCGTCGTAGGGCACCGCCACGAGGGCGACGTCCGCGGCTGCGGCAGCGTCGGCGTTGGCGAGACCGCGTACGTCGCCACCGGTCGCCTCCGCCAGCTCCGCGGCCGTGGCGGCCGCGCGCCCGGCGTCCCGGCTGCCGATCACGACCGGGATGCCGGCTGCCGCCCAGCGGCGGGCCAGGCCCCGACCCTGCGGACCCGTGCCGCCCAGGACGGCGACCGTCACGTCCCCCAGGGCGGCCATCAGATCGCCGTCCGGTGGAAGTTCTGGAACGAGCGGGACGGCGTCGGGCCGCGCTGGCCCTGATAGCGCGAGCCGTACTTCTCCGAGCCGTAGGGATGCTCCGAGGGCGACGAGAGCCGGAAGAAGCAGAACTGCCCGATCTTCATGCCCGGGTAGAGCTTGATCGGCAGCGTCGCGACGTTCGCGAGCTCGAGGGTGACGTGCCCGGAGAAGCCAGGGTCCACGAAGCCGGCCGTCGCGTGGGTGAGCAGACCGAGCCGGCCCAGGGACGACTTGCCCTCGACGCGAGCCGCGACGTCGTCGGGGAGCGTGCAGACCTCGTACGTCGAGCCGAGCACGAACTCGCCCGGGTGCAGGATGAAGGGGTCCTCCCCCTCGGGCTCGACCATGCGGGTCAGGTCGGACTGGTCGGCGGCCGGGTCGATGTGGGGGTACTTGTGGTTCTCGAACACCCGGAAGAACCTGTCGAGCCGCACGTCGATCGACGACGGCTGCAGCATCTCGGGCTCCCAGGGCTCCATCACGATCCGGCCCGCGTCGATCTCGGCCAGGATGTCGCGGTCGCTCAGCAGCACACGCGAACGCTACCGGCGCACCCGCTGGTTGAGGAGGTCGCCCTGCGACCGTCTCGAAACCAACCCTCTGGCAGCATGCGTTCGTGACCGCTCCCGTCTTTCATCGGTTCGTCGCGATCGGAGACTCCTTCACCGAGGGTGTCGGCGATGTGGACGCCGCCCGCCCCAACGGCGTACGCGGCTGGGCCGACCGGGTCGCCGAGGTGCTCTCGCAGCAGAACGACGACTTCGGCTATGCCAACCTCGCCGTCCGCGGGCGCACGATGCGCCCGATCCTGGCCGAGCAGCTGGAGCCGGCGATCGCGCTCTTCCCGGACCTGATCACCGTCTACGCCGGTGGCAACGACCTGATCCGGCCCCGCTGCGACGTGGACGCCCTCGCCGAGCCGTACGACGCCGCCATCGCCAGGCTCGCGGCCACCGGGGCGACGATCGGGTTGTTCTCGGCGTTCGACCCGGGCGGCGGTGGTCCCTTCGCCCGGCTCCGGGGCCGCTTCGCGGTCTACAACGAGCGGGTCCGCGAGATCGCCGACCGGCACGGGGCGATCGTCCTCGACTCCTGGCGGATGCGACCCGAGCATCCCGAGCTGATGTGGTCGGAGGACCGACTGCACCTCGGCCCGCTGGGCCACCGCGCGGTGGCCATCGAGGTGCTCGACACCCTCGGCGTCGCCCACGACCTCGACCTCTCCGACCTGTCCGACCTGTCCGACCCGACCGGCGCGCTGGGCGAGACGCCGTTCCGGGCCGGGAAGCGCGCCGACCTCGAATGGGTGGTCCGCCACGCCGCTCCGTGGATCAAGCGCCGGATCACCGGGCAGTCCTCAGGCGACGGCGTCACGGCCAAGCGCCCCACCCTGGAGCCGATCTGATCGGGCCCGCACCGTCGGGTACGATCCTGCACGCCGGTCCGCCCGGCGCGCGGATGTAGCTCAGTTGGTAGAGCGCGACCTTCCCAAGGTCGATGTCGCGAGTTCGAGTCTCGTCATCCGCTCCGAGTCTTCCCACAGAGCGAAGCTCCGCGGGAAGACGAGAAGAACCAAGCCGCAGTCGACTTCCCAGAACAGCTCCGCATCACCGGCCAGCGGCACCTCCTGGCGCTCCTCGGCTGCAACTAGCGGGGCCCACGCGCACGCTCGTGCCGCTGTCCGCATGCACGCACGAGGCCGAGGTGGGGGCGCCACTCTTTGCTTGAATGTCCCCGTGGAACCGAGCGACACCACCCCGTCCCCGGACCGCTTCCGCATCATGGTCGACGACGAGGTCTTCGACGTCGCCTACGATCCGGCGCAGCCAGGGGCCTATCACTACACCCGAACCACCGGCCCGGCCGCTGGCTATGGGTTCAGCACTCGGCGGTCCGACCACGCCAGGAGTACGACGGCGGAGCATGTGGAGAGGATCCGAGGCTTCCTCGACGTCGTGGATCCCACGACGGGCTACATCGAGGACGACCCGGCTGACGTCGACGAGAGCGACACCGCGGACGAATGAGGCCATCGGGGGCACATCCAGGGGGCGCCACGCGGAGCGATGCTCCGCGGTAGACGGGAAGAACGAAGCCGGCGTCAGCTGACGCGCGCGGTGAGGTAGTAGCAGCCGACCGCCGGCGTACCCCCGTAGCCCTCCGGGAGGTACGGCGCCGGGCCGGTGATGTCCACCGGGCTCCAGACGCCTTCGTCGTGGAGACGGTCGACGACGGCTTGGCAGTCGCGTTCGGCCCAGAGATCCTCACGCTGCGTGACGACCACGAGTCCTTCGGGTCGCGCCACCCGGGCGAGCTCTCGCCACACCGACTCGACGTCAGGGAGATAGGTCATCACCCCCACGCAGACCACCGCGTCGACGCTGCTGTCGGCCACGTCGAATCGCTGCTGGAGATCGGCCTGCTCGAGCGCGTCGTACCCGCCGCGCTGCCGGGCGATCGCGAGAGAGGCCTCTGAGATGTCGAGCCCGCGGAGGCGTCCCGCGAATCCGCTGGTGCGGAGTGCTCGTCCGACCAAACCCGTGCCGCACCCGACGTCGAGCGCCGACCTCGCCTCGGGGTGTCGAGTGACGACCGTCTCCGCCACCAGCGTGGGAGCCCGGTAGGACCACGAGGTCAGGTCGTCGTCGTAGCTCGGTGCCCAGTCGTCGTACCGCTCGGCCACCTCGCTGGGATCGCTCGTGCCCTCGTTCAACCAGTCGCCGATGGGCACCGCGTCAGGACTCACCGCACCAGCGTCTCACGCGACGCGATCAGAGGGATTCCTGTCGTCGGCCATGATGGGGGCATCGCCACCACACGATCCCAGGAGCCAGGCATGACCGACGTCGTCTCGTTCACCCGCATGCAGGACGGCACCGCCGAGGACTACGCCCTGCTGGACCGGATCGAGGTCGAGGACCTTCAGACGTTTCCCGATCGCGTGCTGGGCTGGCTGCTGACGATGGAGGACTCCGCGGGCTATCAGATCTCTCGACTCGACCACTCCCTCCAGGCCGCCACCCGAGCCCATCGCGCCGGGGAGGACGAGGAGACCGTCGTCTGCGCACTGCTGCACGACATCGGCGACTACCTCGCCCCGGCCAACCACTCCGAGGTGGCGGCCGCGATGCTGCGCCCCTACGTCAGCGACAAGAACTACTGGGTCGTCAAGCACCATGGCGTGTTCCAGGGCTACTACTACTTCCACCATGCCGGGATGGACCGCAACGCCCGCGACCGCTGGCGTGACCACGAGCACTACCAAGCCACCGTCGACTTCTGCGCGAACTACGACCAGAACTCGTTCGACCCCGACTACGACTCCGAGCCGCTGTCGTTCTTCGAGCCGATGGTCCGCCGCGTGCTCGACGAGTCTCACCGACACGATCACTGAGGCTCAACGAGTCGCGTGGCCGCCGGGCGGCGTGCCCGGACATGATGCCGACGTGTCGCCGTGACCGTGGCACGCCGGGTGCTCGCCACACGCCTGAAGCACCAGCGCGAGCATGAGCGCCACCGCCGCTCCCAGCGCCTTCACGTGAAGGTCCGTTCCGCCAGGGGTCTCACGTGGCTACGACGTACGCCCGACCCTGGGCGTTCCGCCGGACGATCACCGATGGCTGACCGAAGGATCTCGTCTGCCCAGGTCGCGAGCCTGGGCGACGCAAGCGCGCTACTCTCGAACTCTAGGAGTCATTCACCTCGGAGCGTGCCATGAGCATCTTTCCCGGCAACAACCCAAGCACTGCGGCGTTCCGCGACTATTCGCCCGGGCCGCATGCAGGGGTGGACACCGACCCGGACACGCACGTCGCTCCGGACTCGATCGACAGCCGCGCCCGCACGGCCCTCACGCTCGGCGTGATCAGCCTCCTCTTCGGAGTGTTCACCGGCATCCCGGCCATCTGGGTCGGACGCAAGGCCCTCGCCCACATCGACGCCGCCGACGGCGCGCTGAAGGGACGCTGGGCCGCGTGGACCGGGATCGTGCTCGGCTGCCTCAGCGTCGCCACCACCATCGCGGTCTGGGTCTACCTCCACCAGCACTCCTGACGACCGCCCGGGCCGCGCCAACGCCAGCACCGCTAGGGACTGGTCGCGAACTCCAAGAGGTACCCGCGATGGCCTGCGCGATGGGCGGTCACGAAACGGTCGTTGAGCCCGCGATTCCACGCCCCAGGGTCATGGGTGAACGTGAGCTTCAACGACACCAACAGCGTGAAGCCCTGCGATCCTCGCCATCGGTAGAGCCGGTATGACCTGACCGCGCCTGCACTGATGCGAGGCGACCCTTGATCGCTCGTGAGCCGTTGGCCGGCCACGAGATAGCGGCTTGCCCGAGTGGGACCCTGGGCAACCCACGCACGCACGTACCGACGCACGATCGTCACCGCAGCGATGACCTCGTGATGACTCGGTCTGGTTTCTCGACGGCTCTGCGGCGGTGACGTCGACGAAGTCGCCGAGCTGGGCCGCGTCCCACTCTTGGGTGAAGCGGCCGCGGGGTCGGGAGCCGGTGAGGTGTGTGTGCACGCGCCGAGGAGCAGGCTTGCTGCCACCAACCCCAGCGTCCTTCGCACCCTCGCCCGCGGAGTCACGGTCGCTCCCTTCGACAAGCATGTGACTGGCTCCAGCGGCTCATAGTTGCGAGCGGTCCCGCCCGACAAAACCGGTAGGGCCATCGTGCCCCTTCCGCGACAATGTCCGACGTGGAGGAGGTCGCGGTCGTCGTCGCCCATCACGAGCGTGTGACCCTCCGCGTCGGCGACGTCTTCCTGAAGGTCGACGCCGACCAGGCGCACATCGACGTCGAGGTCGAGGCGATGGCGAGGGCACCGATCCCGACCCCGGAGGTGCTGTGGCGGAAGCCACCGGTGCTCGCTCTCGCCGCTCTCCGGGGGACGGCCCTCGGACGCCTCGGTGAGCCGTCACCCGCGCCGGCGAATGCGTGGGCCGCAGCGGGTGCCGCCGTACGGATGCTGCACGATGCGCCGCTGCCGCCGTGGCCTGGAACGAGCCTCGAGGAGGAGGTGTCCATCCTCGACGGCGAGTGCGCGTGGCTTCTGGCGAACGACGTCCTGCCCAGAGAGCTGGTCACTCGCAACCGCGTCGTGGCCGAGGTCGCGTTGCGTCAGTGGACGCCGGTGTTCACGCACGGCGACCTGCAGGTCGCCCACGTGTTCGTGGACGGTGACGAGGTGACCGGCGTGCTCGACTGGTCCGAGGCCGCTCGGGGTGATGCGATGTACGACCTCGCCAGCCTCACGCTCGGACACCGGGAGCACCTCGGCGACGTCGTGACGGGCTACGGCGATGACGTCGACCTCGACGTGGTTCGCGCCTGGTGGTCGCTGCGAAGCCTGACCGCGATCCGGTGGCTCGTCGAGCACGGCTTCGACCCCGCCGCCCCGGGCTGCGAGATCGACGTACTGAAGTCCCAGATGTGAGTCAGCAGGACCCTGCGGCCAGGACGTCATACGAAGTGGGGGCCATAGACCACGTTTCGTATGACGTCCCGAGCCGTCGCGCCTTGACGCGACTGAGGCCTTTGGGGACAGTGGTGTGCAAGTGACGTCTGTCGGTTGCGAGGTCTCCCCCCCATGTCACGCGCGCGCATCATCAGCCTGGCTGTCCCCTTCCTGCTCCTGACCCTGGTCGCGCCCGCCCCCGCCGGCGCAGCCGCCGGCACCCACCACCTGGTCCGGCAGGGCACCTCGCTCACGGCGGGCTACGGCCGGGTCACCCCGGCGTACCGCCGCACGATCGACCGGGTCGCCGCCGACGCGCGGGCCGCCGGCCCCGTCGACCGCAGCTCGTCTGCGCGTGCGCTCGTCGACGCGGTCGTCCGGTGCGCGACGTTCGAGGGCCAGCGCTACTGCCTGGGCAGCGGCTGGACCGACCGCACGCAGGCCCAGGTCCGCGCGCAGGCAGTCTCGCTGCTCGAGCGTCCGGCCGCGCGGCCTATGGCCGTCACGACCACCGGCGACCTCTCGGCGTACGACGCTCTCCGCCAGGCGGCGCGGCTCTCACCCACCCAGCGGGCCGCTGCCGAGCGCGCTGAGCTGACCGAGGCAGCTCGGTCTGTTGCCAAGGTCTGGTTGATCCGTCACCAGATCCAGCGGGTCCCCCTCCCACGCGGTTTCTTCGCCCACCACCCGGAGGTACGCCGTACCGTCGGGCGCACGTCGACCGGCCAGGACTCCGGCGGCATCGCCCGGTTCAAGCCCTGGCGGGCCTACCCGACCAAGGCCACGGTGCTCCACCCGGCACAGGTCACCGCCCAGTCCCGCACCTACTGGTGTGGCCCGACGAGCATGCAGATGATCGCGTGGGGCTGGCAGCAGAAGCGCCGCTCGCAGCAGCACTGGGCGACCCGCCTCGGCACCACCACGAGCGGCACCGCCATCACCTCGATGGTCCGCGTGGTGAACGACGCCACGGGCTACGACAAGGCGACGTACGCCGGCCCCTACATCACCCTCGACATCGGCGACTGGACCTTCAACCAGTGGAAGCTGCTGATCGCCCGCCACGTCGTCGACTACCACGCGCCGGTGGTCCTGCATCCGGTGCTGCTCGCCCGCTTCTACCCCTATCTCGACCACGACGGCTCGGGGCACTTCCAGGTCGGGCGTGGCTACAAGAAGCGCCCCGGCAAGACGCCACTGCTCGGCTACTTCGAGCCGTGGAACCAGCAGCGCTTCCACCCGGACGAGCCGTTCGTCGACCGGGTGCAGTGGCGCGACGCCTATCGGTCCTACCGGGCGAACGAGGCCCACTTCCAGCACGACATCGGCGTCTGATGGGCGTACGCCGCGTGGTCGCCGCGGCCGGCGTGGTTGCCACGGCGATCGCCCTGACGTCCTGCGGCAGCACGACTTCCTCGCTGCCGTCGTCCTCCTCGTCGCATCCCTCGGGGCCGGTCACGCCACCACCGCCCCTCACCGCCTCAGGCACGGCGACCGCCACCGACCCCACGCCGAGCCCGGTCGGGAGCTCCGAGCACCCCGCGCCACTGACCGCAGGGGCGACGCCCCTGCACTGGACGTCTGTCCCTGGGTCGACCAAGGACCTCGTCACGGTGGGCGACGGCTGGACGTTGACCGTCGTCCACGGTGGATCCTCGGCCCGCCTCGCCGGCCCCCACCCGCGCACGATCAGCGCCGGCGCCCACGCCTCCATCACCGACGCCTACCTCGACGCCGGTCACGCCCTCGTCGTCAGCGAGGACCGGCTGGCGAAGCAGCCCGACCTGGCCACCCTGGTGGACCTCGCCTCCGGTGGCGCCACCGTCCTCGACGGCGGCTCCGATCCGCCGACCGTCGTGGGCGGCACCTGGGCGCTGGGACCCGACACGTTGGTGCACGCGACCTCCGGCAGCCAGCACCGCTACTGCCTGGCCACGGTGCAGCTCGCCGGCGGCGCGACATCTACTGGCGCGACCGGCTGGTGCGCCGCGCCGCGACATGGCTTCAGCCGCGCGGCGATCACCGGTGACGGCACCACGATGATGACCTTCGACAACCACCATCCCTCGTGCCGGGTGCTGAACAGCGTCGAGGGCACCGTCCTCCATCCGCTACCGGGCGTCACCCCGTGCAAGGGGTGGGACTCGGCGCTCCTCGACGGCACCACCGCGTGGTCGGTCGTCCCGAACGACCACCGCATCGAGGCCGCGCACTTCTATGCCCACACCGACGGAGGGTGGTACGACCTCGGCGCCGGGACGTCGGGGTCGCTGGTCACCTGTGACGGGTCGGCGTACTTCACCCGCGACCCGGGCTCGCGGACCGAACCGGCCAGGCTCCTGCGCTGGTCGCCCGCGGACGCGAGCCTGACCGTTGCCTACGCCACCACCGGCACGGGCAACGCGTTCCTCTCGCCGCCCCGCTGCGGAGGGACCCACCTCACCCTGACGGCGTACACATCGGCCGGCGACACCCAGGTGACCACCGCCCTGAACTGAACGCCGAGTCGGCATACGACGACTCGACGTGGTCTCGGTGTCTCTTTGCCGACTCGGCGAGCGGGCCGGCTCCTCGCCCACCACGGCGACACCGCGAACGGCGGGCCCGGGCGAGACTTCTGCCGCGCCCAACATCGCATCGCGTGCGAGCGCCCCTGAGACAGATTGCCTCGTAGGCTCTGAGGTATGCCAGCGGACTTCACCGGATTCCCCAGCCAGGCTCTCGACTTCTACGACGACCTCGAGGTCGACAACTCCAGGACGTTCTGGGAGAAGCACAAAGGCACCTACGAGTACTCCGTCAAGCGACCGATGGTGGCGATGCTGGCCGCGCTCGCCGAGGAGTTCGGCGACGCGAAGGTGTTCCGCCCCTTTCGCGACGTACGGTTCGCCAAGGACAAGACGCCGTACAAGACCGCGCAGGGCGCGTTCGTCGAGGTCGGCCCGGCGACCGGGTGGTACGTCGAGATCTCGGCACGCGGAGTGCGCACCGGCGCCGGCTTCTACGACGCCAGCGGGCCGCGGATCGCCCGCATCCGCGAGGCCATCGACGACGACCGTCGGGGCAACGACCTCGCGCAGATCGTCAAGAAGCTCGAGGCCAACGGCTGGCGGATCGGCGGGCACGTGCTCAAGACGGCACCGCGCGGCTACGACCTCAGCCACCCCCGCATCAACCTGCTTCGTCACAAATCGCTGACGATCGGCCACGACTACGAGTTCGAGCCGATCATCCACACTCCCGAGCTGCTCGAAGCCGTACGCGACGACTGGCGCACCTTGCGCCCTTTCGTGGAGTGGGTCACTGACGCCGAGTGAACCTTCCGGCTCAACGGCGCATCGGACCTGGTGACCGAAGCTCGGATCGAAGGAGACCTCTGTGCGCATCATCCGCATCCTCGGGACCATGGCGGCCGCCGCCTTGGTCGTGCCGCTGACCGCGGTCGCGCCGCTCACGTCGTACGCCGCCGGCGAGACCTGCGACGGCCAGCCGGCGACCATCGTGATCAGCTCCGCCCCCGACCCAGAGGAGTTCGGGACCACCGGCGACGACGTCGTCGACATCACGACCTCCGACGTGTTCACCTTCGATGCCCTCGGCGGCGACGACACCATCTGTGCCGGCCCGGGAACCACCGACGTGATCGGCGGCGACGGCAACGACACCATCGACCTGAGCGCACTCACGCAGAACGGCCGGGCCGAGGGCGACTCCGCCGACGACACGATCATCGGCAGCGCCCATGACGACTTCATCTTCGGCGGCGACGGGAACGACACGCTCTCGGGTGGGCGCGGCAACGACTCGCTCTCGGGTGACGCGGGCGACGACCTCGTGATGGGCGGCGCGGGCGACGACAGCGTGTCCGGCGGCTCGATCGGTGGCGGTGGGGCCTCCGTCAGCGACACCGACATGGTCCAGGGTGGTGGAGGCGACGACCTGGTCTACGACACCGCGTCGAACGAGAGCCTGGTCGGCGGGAGCGGGACCGACACGCTGACCCTGCGCACCCAGGACGAGAACGACCCGGAGGTGTGCGGCGGGGCCCCGGCGACCACTCCCAAGCCGGTGCTGTCCGTGGTCCACCAGACGGTCACCGGCCTCGGCGCCGACACGTTCAGCGGCTTCGAGGCCTACCAGGGCGGGCCCTACCACGACACCCTGATCGGCGGCCCGGGCCCGGACCACTTCCAGGACAACTACTGCGGCGTCGCCCAGCTCCTCGGCGAGGGGGGCAACGACACCCTGATCTCGGACAGCTGTGATGCCCGTGTCGACGGTGGCCCCGGCAACGACGTCCTCTCGTTCGACTCCGACGGCACCGGGCGCTTCCGTGGCGGGCCTGGCAACGACCGGATGCTGTTCGCCCGAGGCGTCGACTACGCCTGCCCCGACTCCACCGAGTTCGGATCGGGCCCCTCTGCCCGCGCCGCCGAGGGGGGTCGAGGCAACAACTGGCTGGTGCTCGAGCCGTCGGCGATCCGCGTCGTGCACCGTGTCGACCTGTTCCGACGGATCGTTGACGCCGGACCGCACCACTCCGCGCGACTGACTGACATCCAGAACGTCCGGCAGCAGAGCGACCCGCGGCTGAGCGGCGGCCACCTTCGGATCGTCGGCACCGCCGGGCCGAACATCCTCATCGGCGGCCCCGGGCCGACCCTGATCTTCGGGCGCCAGGGCAACGACGTCCTGCGCGGCGGGCAGGGCCACGACACCGTGTACGGCGGCACCGGCCACGACCGCTGTCGAGCCGAGGTGCGACACGAGTGCGAGGCCCACTGACCACTCTTCCAGCCGCTGGCATGGGTCGCGGGGGGCGACCACCTCGAACGACGAAGAGTCAGTGGGGCTGCCAGGCGTCCTCGTCCTCGGTGAGGGCGGCGACGGGTGGAGGGAGGACGCCCGAGGCAAGGTCGGCGACGCTGACCTGCTCGAAGACGTCGCGCAAGGAGTGGCGGGCGGCGATCCAGACCCGCTGGAGCGCATCGGCGCGCTCGTTGTACGACACGGCCTCCGGGCGCAGGCCGTAGACCGAGACCAGCGGGCCGTCGACGGCCCGGATCACGTCGGCGACCGACACGCCCTCGGCGGCCTGGGCGAGTCGCCAGCCGCCGGACTGTCCGCGCTGGGCGTGGACGATGCCCGCCTTGCGGAGGTCGGCAAGGATCGCCTGCAGGAAGTTGTGTGGGATCTCCTGGAGGCGCCCGAGCTCCTCCGCGCTCACGGGCCGACCGTCGCCGTCCGCGCGGGCGGCCATCTCGATCAAGGCGCGTAGCGCGTAGTCCGCCTTGGCTGACACTCGCATGCGCGCAGTCTCGCAGAACCCGCCCCCGAACTCGGTATTGCTGCGTGCTCTCGGTCACATCGGCCGCCTCCGAGCCTGCGGGACCCTGCACGTCGTACGCCGTTCCGGTTGCCTGCTCACGGCCGGGCAGGCAGAATGAAGTTACTGACGAGTAGCCACGGTAGGGCAGGGGACATGAGTCACTACAAGAGCAATCTCCGCGACATCGAGTTCAACCTCTTCGAGGTGCTGGGCCGCGACGACGTGCTCGGCACCGGGCCGTTCTCCGAGGTGGACGGCGAGACCGCGCGCGAGATCCTCGCCGAGGTCGACCGGCTCGCCCGCGAGGATCTCGCGGCGTCGTTCGAGGAGTCCGACCGCACCCCCCCGGTCTTCGACCCCGAGACCCACACCGCGCCGCTGCCCGAGTCGTTCAAGAAGAGCTACCGCGCGTGGATGGACGCGGAGTACTGGCGGCTCGCGACCCACGCCGACCTCGGCGGTACACCGGCCCCCTCGACCATGGAGTGGGCCGTCGGTGAGATGGTGCTCGGCGCCAACCCAGCCGTCTGGATGTACGGCGCGGGCCCGATGTTCGCCGGCGTCCTCAACCGCAACGGCAACGAGCGCGACAAGAAGATCGCCCGGCTCATCGTCGACCGGCGCTGGGTCACCACGATGGTGCTGACCGAGCCTGACGCCGGGTCGGACGTCGGGGCCGGCCGCACCAAGGCCACCCCGAACGACGACGGCACCTGGAACATCGAGGGCGTCAAGCGCTTCATCACCTCGGGTGAGAGCGACATCAGCGACAACATCATCCACATGGTGCTCGCGCGCCCGGAGGGCGTCGAGGGCGCCGGCGGTCCCGGCACCAAGGGGCTGAGCCTGTTCATCGTGCCGAAGCTCCACTTCGACGTGGAGAC
>DATBBE010000093.1:0-18711 GCA_036271155.1 Nocardioides sp.
CGCCTTCGGCGTGGTGCTTGTCGGAGAGGCGACGTGACCGGCTCATGCAGGTGTCTCACGTGCGTCGGTGGAAGGTGAAGTCGCCTTGGGGTCTTTGTTGGAGGTGGTAGGTGGGGTCGTGGGCTTTGTGGTGGTGGTGTCCGCAGAGGGGGAGGGCGTTGTTGAGGTTGGTGGGTCCGCCTTGGTGCCAGGGGAGTGGGTGGTGGATTTCGCACCAGGCGAAGGGGCGTTGGCAGCCGGCGATGGCGCAGGTGTGGTGGAGCAGGGCGAGGGCTCGGCGTTGGGTGCGGGTGTGGAGGCGGCGGGATCGGCCGAGGTCTAGGGGCATGGAGGTGCCGCTTAGGACGGCGGGGATCAGGGCGGCGCCGCAGGCGAGGCGGCGGGCTTGGCTGGCGGTGATTGCGATCCCGCCGTCGAGGGTGGCCACTCCTGGGTCGATGGCGCCGGCTTGGGTGAGGGTGTTCAGGAGGGTGTGGTGGTCGATCGTGACGATGATCTCGGTGTTGTTGCCGCCGTGGCCGGGCCAGCCGTGGGTGGGGAGGTGTTCGATGAGCTCGCACAGGGCGGCTCCGCGGGTCTGGTAGAGGTTGGAGCCGTTGGCGGTGCCGGGTGCGGTGGGGTCGAGGACGGGGTCGCCGTGGGTGTCGCGGGTCAGGCGGCGGGGGGCGGTGAGCCGGTCGAGGGTCTGGGTGAGCAGGTGGCCGGTGAGCTCGGGGATGCGGAACCGGCCGGTGTAGGTGCCGTCGCCGTTGTCGTGGAGGGCGAAGAAGGTCTCGGCTTGGGCGGTGCGGGTCTCGCGGCCCAGCAGGATCGCTTCGTGTCGGTCGGCGAGGTCGAGGTCGAGGGGGGCGAACATGCGGCGGGCGGTCTGGCGGAGTCGTCGGGCGTCTTGGCCGCGTCCAGACCGGGTGCCGGCACCGGTGGCTTTGGCGACCAGCCATTCCTCCGCGGCGGCGATCTGGGCACCGGTGGCCTCGGCGGGGGCTTGTTCGGCGGCGTTGACGATGACGGTGACCTGCTCGACGCGTAGTGCTCCGGAGGCGAAGGCTGCTCGGGTCGCGGGGTACTTGTCTTCCAGCAGTCGGGCGATCCGTAGCCCGCCGGCGGCTTGTTGTCGGGTCGAGCCGGTCAGCCGGGCCACCCAGGCATCGGTCCCGGTCTCAGCGGTGGCCCGGGCGACCTGTCGCCGGTCGGCCTCGGCCGACAGGCTCAGCCGCAGCGCGACCGCGCGTGACTCCACCCCTGCCAGGTCTGTGACCGCCTGGGCCAACGCGGTGTCATCGACCTGCGCCCAGTCCACCCGGCCCGCACCGTCCAGACACGCCACGCCCTCGGCCAGCAGCTCGCCCAGACCAGGGCTGGGAACAGCCTCCACCGGCGGCGCCGGGGTCAGGTCGAGCTGGGTGATGGCCATACCCGTATGCTATCGAACACGTGTTCGAACCAGCAATCGACTGTCCACAACCCGGAATGTGATGTCTCAGCACATCGGTGACAGTTCTGCACCAAGACATCGGTAGCGGTTGGTGTGTCAGGACTTCGGTGACGCTCCCGGGTTCCTCGTGCGGGGGCCGGGGCGTCGGCCGTTGCCGACGTAGCGGATGCCGGGTGCGGGTCTGGTGTGCTCGGCGAGATCTCGTCCTCGATGTCGGTGATGACGACTTTGTCGCCGACCTGGCTGCCGTGGCTGACGACCAGGACCTCGGCTCGAGCACGCCTACGCAGTTCGTAGAACGACTTGCGCGAGATGCCCTGCTCGGAGCAAAACGTCGAGACCGCTCCACGCGGGGCGTCCTTAGGCCACTGCGAGATCGCGAGACGGACACGGGGATCGATGGGTTCCTGGACAGCCACCGCCGTAGCCTCGCGCTGGAACTGTCACCACCAAGACCCCCACAAGTGTCACCGATGTCCTGAGACATCACAGTCCACAACCCGGAAATGTGATGTCTCAGACCGGAAACGAACCACCAAGCCCCCCGCAGTAGCCTCGAGAAGTGGCGGATTCCCGGGATCAGCGCTCACGCGGCGAGGCGGCACAAGCCCTGGCGGTGGCCTCCGCGCAGTGGCTGATCGAGGGCGCCGGCATGGACGAGGAAGACCCGTCGCTGTACCACGGGATGGCCGGCGTGGGGCTGGCGCTGCACGAGGCGCACGTGCACCTGGGTGACGACAGCGCCGGTCGCGCCGCCGCGCGGGTGGCCGACGTCCTGGCGGCTCGCGTCGAGGAGCACGACGAGTGCTCCTTGTACTTCGGACTCACCGGCATGGCCGTCGCGTTGACCGCGTTGGGAAGACCGGCCGCGGCCGCACGCGCCTTGAGCAAGGTCCGCGACCGCTTCGACGGCTCCCGCTGGGGCCCCATGTACGAGCTCTTCATGGGCAACGCCGGCATCGCCCTCGGTGCCCTCTATGCGGGCGATCTCGAGCTGGCGGTCATGGCGGTCAGTCCCTACCTCACGACGGCGGACCGCACGGCCAACGGCGTCAACTGGGCGGTTCGTCCCTCGCCCGCCCGCTCCCACCACCTGGCCCACGGCACCCTCGGGATCGTGTCCGCGTTGGCGCGGGTAGGTCAGGCGGTGGGTCGAGACGACATGATCCGGCTGGCGCTGGCCGGCGCAGCCGACGTCATCGGACGCAACGAGGACGGTCCGGACGGTTTCCTGGTGCCACACTCGGACCCGCCCCATCGGCCCGACGTCATCGAGCGCTACAGCTATGGCTGGTGCAACGGCCCGGCGGGTGACGCGCAGGCGTTCCGCCTGCTCGGACAGGTGACCGACGACCCCTCCTGGGCCGGCTGGGAGGACCGCTGCTGGCGCACGATCCGGGAATCGGGGCTTCCCGAGCGGTTGCGGCCAGGCTTCTGGGACAACAACGGGCGGTGCTGCGGCACCGCGGGTGTCCTCGCGCTGGCGTGTGACCGGATCGTCGAACACGGCGACGGGTTCGAGTTCGCCAACGTGCTGGTCGACGACCTGTCCGCGCGCGCCACCGTCGACGCGCGGGGTGCGCGTTGGTCCAACCACGAGCACCGCGGCGCTCCGAGCGACCTCGAGCCGCGGGCGGGCTGGGCGATGGGCAACGCCGGGATCCTGCGTGAGCTCCTGAGGTACGCCCGGCTCAGCCAGGACCAGGGCGGTGCGTACGCCGCCCCCTGGCCCGACCACGTCCCGGCCCCGGGCGCCGCCTGACCCGGACGTCGTTCAGGGTTCGCGGCCGGCCACCGCCGCCACCTGCGGCATGAGTGCGACGGCGTTCACGACGACCGAGAGCACCAGAAGGCCGATCGCCCAGCCGTGGTGGCCTGCGTCCCACAGCGCCCAGGAGGCCAGCCCGAAGACCAGCACCTTGACCACCTCGCGACGACCGCCGCTGCCGAAGCGGGCCCGCGGGGAGGCGAACAGCCACCAGGCGGTCATCGCCAGCAACGGCAGGACGACGACCAGCAGCCAGCGCGGCGAGCCGACCTGCCAGCCCCAGATCCCGAACGCCGCCATCGCGAGCAGCTCGTCGAGGAAGACCAGCCCGAGCACGCCCCACGCGAAACCCTCCATAGCGGGACGGTACCGATCAGAAGCCACGTGCGGCGTAGGGGCCCACGTCGGTACGAAACGCGCGCGACAGCTCGCTGACGGCGCCCGGCCGGTGCTCAGCGACGACGCCGGCGCGGGCCATCTCGGAGAGGTTGGCACCACCGAGGTACGCCGCCCCGAGAGCAGCCACCGGCAGCGAGACCTCGGCGGTCTCGTCGGATCGCACCGCCTCGCCACGGCCGTCCTTCGCGCGGATGCGCCAGCGACCGGCGTTCCACGGAGCCGAGACGTCCTCGACCTCGACGACCACGTCACAGGCGCCTTCGTAGCCGCGAGCCGCGAGCGCCTCGGGCAGGTCGACCAGTCGGACCCAGAGGCCGTCCACGGGGCTCATCGAGCTGAAGTCTCGCGGCCCCGCAACCCACGAAAGGACCGGGTCGCCGGCCGCGATGCCGGTCACCTTCACAGTTCCGGCGAGGTCGAGGTCGACCACCCTGCGGAGCAGGGCCAGCCGGGCCGCGGGAGCGCCCGACAGCTGCCAGACGTCCACCTCCGCCGCCGGTCTCGAGCTCGGCCACTTGTGGGTGCGCTTGAACACGACGTACCCCACGTCGCGTCCGTCGCGGAGCGCGACCATCATCCGGGGCGGCTCGGCGGTGCGGGTCTCCTCCGGCGCCACGCGAGAGAGGTCGGCGTAGAAGGAAGCGTCGCCGACGATGGTTCCGACGTTCGTGGCCAGCAGGTCGAGGTCGATCTGCCGGCGTCGCTCCGCGGTGCCTTCGTCGGTGAGCGTGCCGAAGCGGGTCGTGATCGCGGCCGCCTCGTCGTCGAGGTGGGGAGCGGAGAACGCGGTGCCGCGCCCCAGGGCTGTCTCCAGCTCGAGCGAGGCGATGCCGTAGCCGTGGCGTCCGTAGATCCCCGACTCGCTGGCGTGCAGGACCGACAGAAGCACGCCCTCGCTCCGGGTCTGCTCGAAGTGGTGTCTCATCATCGCCGTCAGCAGTCCGCGCCGCCGGTGGTCGGGATGGACGCCGACCCAGGTGAGGCCGGCCACGTCGACTGCGCGACCCGCCCCGGCGCCGTCGGGCACGGCCAGCTGCATCGGGCGCACGCCGTAGATGGCGGCGTACGTCGCGGGGTCGACGTGTGAGCCGACCACCTCGGCGGCGAACCGCTGGTCCTGCGGGACCCCGCGCACCTGGAGCTCGAGCGGGTCGTTGCTCAGGCCGTCGAACCACACCAGCTTGTCGGACGCGAGGTACCGCGCGGCGTCGGTCGCGCGCTCGACCCGGATCTCTGGGCGTTCGTCCTCGGCCATGTCCTCAAGGAAAGCCTGAGCCCCAGCGGGCTGTCCAACTACTTAGCCTGCGCTCACGCTCAGTGCTGGTACTCGGCGAGCAGGTGGAAGGCGCCGGCGACGACCTCATGCTCGTCGATGCCGTAGACAAGGCGGAGCAGGCGTGGAGTGAGGGCGTCGACGTTCGCGCCCTGGTAGTGGGTCTGGTAGGCCTTCATCAGCGCGAGCAGCTTGGGCATCCCGTACTGACTCACCAGCCAGGTCACCGAGGCCTGTGCGATCGGGTAGTTGACGTCGGGGTCGTCGTTGAAGAGGCCGACCACCGGCAGCTCCCGGTCGGCCGACATCAGCCGGTGGTAGAGGTCAGCCGGGACGCTCAGGTCGGTGAAGACGTCGGGGTAGTACTGCATCCAGGTGGCGATGCCTTCGACGAGCCACTTGGGGTTGTTGCCCGTGTACTCGTGCAGCAGGAAGTGCGTGAGCTCGTGGCGCAGCAGCCCGGTGTCATCGGCGTAGGTCCCCGACTGGTGCGGGTTGATCTTGATCGCGTGCCCGGCCAGCGCCTTGAACGAGCTGGTGTCCTTCGGGTCGGCCTCGCTCAGGGCGAAGGTGACGGCGGCGGCCTGCTCGGTGCTCAGCGAGCTGAACGTCGTCGCGTTCCCGTTGGAAGTGGCGTCGACGAGGATGGCGAAGGACGGCTTGATGCCGAGCGCGGCCGCGTCGACCCCGATGTCGTCGTGGACGGCGGACGTGAGGGTGTGGAGGGTCGAGGCACGGGCCTTGTCGACCAGCACGGTCATCGCTCCGTCTCGCTGCGCCACGATCGGCACACCGAACCACGGGCGCTCCTGGGCGGCGTCGAAGGAGTCGTTGTCCTTCGACGTGGTCTCGGCACCGACCAGCCAGTGGCCGTCACGCTTGACGAAGGTCTCCTCCAGCTCGTTGCTGACGGGGTGCTGCATGGTGCCGCTGATCTGGAGGAACTCGACGACGTCGGGTCGGAGCGTGGGGTCGTCGCCGGGCACAGCGGCGGGGACCAACGTGGAGGACGGGTCCACGACGTAGCGCAGCGAGGCGATCGAGAGCTGGTCCATGTTCTCGAACTCGGTGCGCTGCTGCGCCACCAGCGCACTGGTGCGGTCGTCGACCGTGGCCATGAAGGCCTGCTCGTCGTGATGGCGCACGGCGGCGGCCCGGCGCGCGAGCAGGGCCTGCACCTGGGCGAAGTCGCGGTGGGTCGGGTTGTACGCCGCGTCGCCCCCGGACCCCCCAGGAAGTTCGGAGCCCGCTGAGGAGGAGCTCCCGCAGCCGGCGAGGAGCACTGCCGCGGCGACCACCCCAGCCAGCACCGGAGCCAGGACCGGAAGCCCGAGTCGGCGGCTCCGTCGCGGTCTGCTCACGCGGGGAGAGTAGATCACCGCTGGTCGGGTCTTTCGCAGGGTGCGCGGCGTGGGCGCGGACTGGAACACTGTCGCCATGCGCGTCCACCTCGGCACCGACCATGCCGGCCTCGACCTCAAGCAGCACCTCATCGACCACCTCCGCGAGCAGGGCCACGACCCGGTCGACCACGGTGCGTTCGTCTACGACGCCGTCGACGACTACCCCGTGTTCTGCCTGCGCGCCGCGGAGGCCGTCGTGGCCGACCCCGGCAGCCTGGCCGTCGTCATCGGCGGCTCGGGCAACGGCGAGCAGATCGCCGCCAACAAGGTCAAGGGTGTGCGGGCGGCCCTGGTGTGGAGCGAGGAGACCGCCGTGCTGGCCCGTCAGCACAACGACGCCAACGTGATCTCGGTCGGTGGCCGGTTGCACTCGCTGGACGACATGACCCACTTCGTCGACGTCTTCCTGGCGACCGCGTTCACCGGCGAGGAGCGCCACGTGCGCCGCATCGCGATGCTCACCGACTACGAGCAGACCGGCGACCTGCCCCCACTCCCTGCCAGCGCGGAAGGGGCCAGCGCGGAGGGGGCCGGTGCCTGAGGGCCACACGCTCCATCGGCTCGCCACCGCGCTCACCAATGCCTTCGCCGGCCGTCCGGTGCGGGTGAGCAGCCCGCAGGGCAGGTTCGCCGTGGAGTCCGCGCAGCTCGACGGCTCGACGCTGCTGGTCGCCGAGTCCGCGGGAAAGCACCTGTTCCTCGACTTCGACGCCGACCGTGTGGTGCACGTCCACCTGGGCCTGATCGGCGGTTTCGACGTCCACCCCGACGCGGAAGCGGTCCCGCCGCCCGTCGGCCAGGTGCGGCTGCGGCTGGTCGGCGGCGGCGACACGCAGTCACGCCTGGCGTACGCCGACCTGCGCGGGGCCACCCAGTGCGACCTGGTCACCGCGGCCCGGCGTGACCAGATCGTCGGCAGGCTGGGCCCCGACCCGCTCCGTGCCGACGCCGACCCCGACCGCGCCTGGGCGCGGATCGCCAAGAGCCCGCGCGCGATCGGCGACCTCCTCATGGACCAGGCCGTGCTGGCCGGGGTCGGCAACGTCTACCGCGCCGAGGTGCTGTTCCGGCACAAGACTCACCCCCTTCGCCCGGGGCGCACGCTGCGCGCGAGCCAGTGGCGCGCGATGTGGGCCGATCTGGTCGTGCTGATGGCCGAGGGCGTTCGCACCGGCCGGATCGACACCGTCCGCCCGGAGCACACACCCGAGGCGATGGGGCGCGCGCCGCGTGTCGACGACCACGGTGGGGAGGTGTACGTCTACCGGCGTACCGGACAGCCGTGCCTGGTGTGCGGCACCCTGGTCCGCACCGACGTGCTCGTCGGCCGCAACATCTTCTGGTGTCCCCAGTGTCAGCGAAAGTTCCGCTCGCGGGCTCTACAGTGAGACCCTCCCAGCGCAGGACGGGACCGACACGATGACCTCAGCCGCCGGGCAGCGTCCCGCCGCCGACCGGGCTCGGCGACGCTGGTCCGCGCTCCTGGCCGGCTCGCATCCCGACCGGCTGGTCTTCGCTGCCCTCTTCTGCTTCGCGACCCTGGTGGGCGTCCTGATGCAGGTCTTCCCGCACTTCGTCTCGACGCCCACCATCGTGCTCCCGCTGGTGATGGGCGGTCTGTTCCTGGGCCCGAGGCCGCTGCCGTGGTTCGTGATCTACAACCTCGTGCTCCTGACCCTCGCCCTGCCCAAGACCCCCAACTTCACGAGTCGGTCGATCTTCACGATCGCGGTGATCTTCCTGCTCGCGTTCATCGTCATGATCACCTCGTTCCGGCGTAGCCGCCTGGGCATCGCCGGCAGCATGGGCGAGTCGATGCTGGCCGACCTCAGCGACCGGATCCAGGGCCAGGGCGTGCTGCCGGACCTGCCGCCGCCCTGGCACGCCGAGTCGGTGATCCGGTCGGCCGGGGGCACCCGTTTCGCCGGTGACTTCGTCGTCGTGGGCGACATCGAGTCCGGGCGGCTGGACGTGTCGGTCGTCGACGTGTCGGGAAAGGGCGACCGAGCCGGCGCACGCGCCCTGCTCCTGGCGGGCGCGATGGGTGGTCTGGTCACGGCGCTCGAGCCGCGGGAGTTCCTGCCCGCCACGAACGCCTACCTGATCAACCACCCCTGGCAGGACGGGTTCGCCACCGCGGTCCACCTCAGTGTCAACCTTCGCTCGGGGGCCTTCCGCGTCTGGACCGCTGGACACCCGCCGGCCCTCCACTGGAGCGCGGGCGCCGGCCGGTGGACCCCGCTCGAGTCGGAGGGGCCGATGCTCGGGCTGATCCCGGAGGCCGACTTCTACGAAGCCGGTGGGGTGCTTCGCCCCGGAGACGCCTTGATGCTCTACACCGACGGGATGGTGGAGACCCGCCACACCGACATCGGGATCGGCATCGACCGGCTGATCGGGGCGGCAGACCGGCAGCTGCGCGGCAAGTTCACCGGTGGAGCCAAGACGCTGGTCGAGTCGACCGGCAGCCGTGGCGACGACCGGGCGCTGCTCCTGGTCTGGCGGGACTGATTCGGGGGCCTCGCGCGGGGTGTGGCACCATGACCTCGCGCGTCGCGCGGGACGGGAGAACCGCTCCGCGGACGGTGCGCGGACGTAGCTCAATGGTAGAGCCTCAGTCTTCCAAACTGATGACGCGGGTTCGATTCCCGTCGTCCGCTCGGAAGCGTTTCCATGGCCCTCTCAGGCGGGCTCGGAGGCGTCCACCGGGGCGTAGCGTAGTGGCTAGCGCGCCTGCTTTGGGAGCAGGAGACCGCAGGTTCGAGTCCTGTCGCCCCGACCCACCTCCACGCTGACCCGCGCGCCACAACTGGCGAATCGGCCCCCTCGCCGTCCCGAATCAGGTGTACTGGCTGCTGCACTGCATCGCGGCCTGGTGAGCGCTCCCCTGGACGGTCCTCGGCCCGCACGAACGGGAGAAGACCCCCTCATGGCATCTCCGAGGACGGTGGGAGCACCGCGCAGCTCCGAGACCCCCCACCCGTGGGCGAGCACCGAGCTGACCGACGTCAACGGACTGGTCGTGGCGACGGCCGCTCCCGAGTCGGTGGTGGACGCCGACAGTCCTCGGCGGCTCCTCGCCTTCGAGGTGCTGCTCGGCATCGTGGCTATCGCGGTGGTCGCGGAGCAGTTCTGGGTCTGGCACCTGGACGGCCCGCCGCCCTGGCAGCCGGTGTCGGTGCTCGGACTGGTCAGCATCCCGCTGCTCACCCGCTACAGCATCACGGTCTCGCGCGACGCCGAGGCCAACGTCATCGGGCTGGTTGCCGCCGTCCTGTTCAGCAGCCCCTTCGAGGACGTGAGCCACATCTTCCCGGTGTGGGCGCTCCTGGTGGTCGCCAGCTCGGTGATCTTCAAGGGCGGGCTCGTCCACGGCATCCCGCGTGCCACCGACGATGTCGTGGCCGGTGGGGCGCTGGTGCTGGTGGCCCCGCACATCGACCTCGGGCTGCGCCCCTTCGACCGCACCTTCGTGGGTCTGCTGACGTTCGTCGCGGTGGTCGCGGCCGTGTTCTGGGTACGCCGCCGCCTCCGCGGGCAGTCCGAGCCGGGCCGGTCTCTCGACGCGCGCTCCCTGGCCCTGGCGTTGTTCGGCCTGTACTTCGCCTCGGTGTTCATCGCCACGCTCCGGCGTACCTACACCGATCCCAGCGACAGCAACACCGCCGAGGTGGCCGTGATGGGCCTGGGCCTCGTCGTGGCGACCCTGATCGGCTACAGCATGAGCCAGAACCTCATCCGCGGGGTGTCGGTGCTGTCCGAGGCCGCTACCGGGCTGCCCTGGCCGGCCGAGGAGAACGACCGGTTCGTGGTCTCGTTCGCCCGTTCGGCGATCCGCAGTGCCACCGCCGACATCGTGCCCCGCTCAGGGCCACCGGGCTCCCTGAGCGCCCCGATCGACGCCGTCCGCTACCTCGTCCTGCGACGGATGCCGGGCGACCGCCCGTACACGGCCTCCGACCAACGGCTGCTCGAGGCGGTGGCCTCGATGGCCAGCGTGTCCCGTGCGGTCGACCTGCGTGAGGCGGGGCTGCGGCTGCGCAGCATCACCGACGCCATGACGGGACTGTGGAACTACCCGATGTTCGTCGACCTCGCCAGCCAGGCGATCCGTGAGCGCGCACCCGGCGAGGTGCTGGCGCTGCTCTTCCTCGACCTCGACAAGTTCAAGCAGCTCAACGAGGAGCTCGGCCACTTCGACGCCGACCAGGTCCTGCGCGAGATCGCCACCCGGCTCCAGGACGCCGCTCCGCCCACGTCGGCGGTCGCGAGGTTCGCCGGTGACGAGTTCGCCCTGCTGCTGCACGGAGTCGAC
Organism: Nocardioides sp.; assembly: GCA_036271155.1. GTDB lineage: Bacteria > Actinomycetota > Actinomycetes > Propionibacteriales > Nocardioidaceae > Nocardioides. The sequence continues at coordinate 10,594 of DATBBE010000093.1, forward strand.
CACGAGACGCTCGCCGCGGAGATCCAAGCGCTGGTCGAGGCCACCACGGCCCCGATCGCCGTGGCCGGCCGGCTCGTGACCGTCCACATCAGCGTGGGCGTCGGTATCAGCGACGCGGCCGACGACTCGGTCGAGGAGGTGATGCGGGTGGCGGAGGAGAACATGCGCGAGGCGAAGCGTGCCGGTCGCGCGGCATCGGCGTCCCGCGACGAGCGCGACATGGTCTCGACGATGCTGGGGGAGGGGACCACCGCGGTCGCCTTCCAGCCGATCCTGGACGCCCGCACGGGCGCCCTCTGGGGGTGCGAGGCGCTGCTGCGGGCCACCGACCCCGAGCTCGGCGACGTCTCGCCGCTGACCCTGGTCAGCTCGGCCGCGCGACAGCAGACCCTGGACGAGCTGACCGCCAAGATCGGGGCCGAGGCCCTGGATGCGATGGACGAGCTCGGGAAGCGCGTGTCGTCACCGCTGCACCTCACGGTCAACCTCGAGTTCGAGCAGTTCCGTGTGGACAACCCCGTCTTCGAGCGCCTGAGCCGCAGCCTGGGGGAGCGTGGCGTCCAGCTGGTCCTGGAGCTCTCCGAGCGCAGCTACGGACGGTGGACCAGCCAGCACGACCTGTTGGCCGCGCGGCTGAAGGAGCGCGGCATGGGGCTGGCCATCGACGACTTCGGGGCGGGCTATGCGACGTTCAGCCTGCTCAACAAGTGGGGCTGGGACGTCGTCAAGATCGACAAGTCCCTGATCACCGCGGACGACGACCAGTCGCGGCTGGTGTTCGGCAACGTCGTGCGCACCCTGCGCGAGCTCCGGCTGACCACCGTCGCCGAGGGCATCGAGACACCCGAGCAGCTGGTGCGGGCCCGGCGGGCGGGCGTCAGCCTGATCCAGGGCCACCTGGTCTGTGAGCCGGTCGGGATGGAAGAGCTGCTGCGTCGGGTGGGACCTGACGGCAGCGGCCTTGCGGGACGTCTCGAGCCTCAGGCGTAAGGGGCGTTTCACGCCCCTCTGCTCGGTTAGGTGCCTTCCCGGCGGTGCCCTAGGCTGGGAGTGCCGTGCGAGCGGCTTCCGCGCCCCGCCGCCACCACTCTGGTCCAGGCCCGGGCACGCCGCGCGCAAGTTCCACCCATGCGAGGAGACACCCATCGTGAAGAGCGCCGTCGAGACCTTGGGCCCGACCCGGGCCAAGCTGACCGTCGAGGTGCCCTTCGAGGAGCTCAAGCCGAGCCTCGACAAGGCCTACAAGGACATCGCCCAGCAGATCAACGTGCCCGGCTTCCGGCGCGGCAAGGTGCCTCCGACGGTGATCGACCGCCAGGTCGGGCGCGGTGCCGTGCTCGAGCAGGCGATCAACGAGGTCGTCCCGCAGAAGTACGTCGAGGCCCTCCAGTCCCATGACCTCCAGCCCCTGGCCCAGCCCGAGGTCGAGGTCACCCGCATCGACGACAACGAGGGCATCGAGTTCACCGCCGAGGTCGACGTCCGCCCAGAGATCACCGTTCCCGAGTGGCGCGGCCTGAGCGCCGAGGTCGAGGACACCGAGGTCTCCGACGACGACGTGGACGACCAGGTCTCGGCGCTGCGTGAGCGGTTCGGCACGCTGGAGGACGTCGAGCGCCCGGCCGCCGACGGCGACTTCGTGACCATCGACCTGGTCGCGACCCAGGACGGCGACCCGGTCGAGGGCGCCGAGGTCAGCGGCATGTCCTACAAGGTCGGCCGAGGCGGCATGCTCGAGGGGCTGGACGAGGCCCTGGCCGGCATGAGCGCCGGAGACGACAAGACCTTCACCTCCCAGCTGGTCGGCGGCGACCTGGTCGGCCAGGACGTCGAGGTGCAGGTCAAGGTCTCCCAGGTGCAGGAGCAGGCGCTCCCGGAGCTCGACGACGAGTTCGCCCAGCTGGCCTCGGAGTTCGACACCGCCGACGAGCTCACCGACGACGTCCGCGACCGGCTCGGCAACGGCAAGCGGCTCGAGCAGGCGGCCGCGGCGCGCGACGCCGTCCTCGAGAAGCTGCTGGAGCAGGTCGAGGTGCCGCTGCCGGAGGGGATCGTCGCCGACGAGCTCACCGAGAGGCGTCAGGGCGTCGAGCAGCAGCTCGCCTACGCCGGGATCACCCTCGAGAAGTACCTCGAGGACGAAGGTCAGACGCAGGAGGAGTTCGAGGCCGACCTCGAGCGCCGGGTCCGAGAGGCCGTGGCGGCCCAGTTCGTCCTCGACAAGATCGCCAACGAGCTCGAGCTCGGGGTCGACCAGCAGGAGCTCACCGAGCACATGGTGCGGCGTGCCCAGCAGGCCGGCCAGGACCCGCAGGAGTTCGCCAACCACATGTTCGAGCACAACCACATCCCCGAGCTGGTCGCCGAGATCCGGCGGGGCAAGGCGCTGGCAGAGATCGTGGAGAGCGCGACCGTGACCGACGGCTCCGGCAACGTCGTGGACCTCAAGAACCTGCGCCCCGACGGCACCCTGGGCGACCCCGACGCCGACCCCGAGGCCACCGGCGAGGCGTCGGAAGCGGCCGAGGAGCCGGCGGAGGCCTGAGGCCGGTGCCGGGGCCGCGCGTGCTCGACGCCGCCGCGCTGCTGGCGGAGGTGGCCGACGAGCTCGTCGTCCGCACGGTGCGCGACACCCACCTCGCCTGGGCCGACCGCGCGCGGAGCGCCTGGGGCGGGCCGACGTCGGGAGTCTCCCGGCTCGCCGGGTCGCTCCATCGCGGCGTCGCGGGCGGTGTGTACGCAGGGCTGGGCGTGGGCCTTCGGGCCACCTCACGAGGTCTCGGGATGCTGGCCGAGCGCGACCTCGGGCCGGCTCTGGAGGACACGGCGCAGGGCCGGTTCCTCTCCGCCGCGGCCAACGGCCTGATCGGTGACCGGCTGGCTCGCGAGCGGCCACGCCTCGCCGTCCCGTTCGCCGTACGCCGCGACGGTCGCGACGTGCCCCTGCGCGCTCGGGACCTCGCGACCGCCTTCCCCGAGGCGACCGGCAACGTCGTCCTGCTGCTGCACGGCCTGGCGGAGAACGAGCTCGCCTTCGACCGTCATCGCGACCGCGTCGGAGCGACCTACGCCGACACCCTCGCCGAGCTCGGCTGGACTCCGGTGCTGCTGCGTGCGAACTCCGGTCTCGCGCTGCGCGAGAACGGCGTAGCCCTGGCCGCGCTCGTCGCCGCTCTGGTCGAGGCCTGGCCGGTCCCGGTCGCGCGGCTGACACTGGTCGGGCACTCGATGGGCGGTCTGGTGATCCGAGCTGCCTGCTCGGTCGCCTCCGACACCGACCAGCCGTGGACCGACCTGCTCACCGACGTCGTCACCCTCGGCACCCCACACCTCGGGGCGCCGCTCGCCGGCGGTGTGGGCGTCGGGGCGAGCGTCCTGGGCCGGCTGCCCGAGTCGGCCGCCTTCGGCCGGATCCTCGACCAGCGCTCGGTCGGCGTGCTCGACCTCGTGGCCGGCCTCGGGGACGAGGCACCCGCGCTGCCGCACGTGCGCTACCACCTCGTGTCCGCCACCCTCACCCGGTCGGTGCGCCATCCGGTCGGGCGGGCCCTCGGCGACCTGCTGGTGCGGCAGCCCTCGGCGTACGGCGTGTCGCGGCGTCACCCCGGGCTGTTCCCGGACGCCGACCGGCTCCACCTGCCCCGCTCCGGGCACTTCGACCTGCTCAACCATCCGCGCGTGCACGAGGCGCTGCGGGACTGGCTCGGGCCCCGGCGGAGTGAATCCGCTGTCGGCGAACAGGGGCCGATCAGGCGTGGAAGCGTCGGTCGATCCGGCTAGGGTCGCTGACGTGAACGACTACTCGACCACGCAGCAGCCCCTGCGGATGGACGGCGGCGGAGCCGGCTACGGCCTCGACGACCACATCTACCAGCGACTCCTCAAGGAGCGGATCATCTTCCTCGGCTCCGAGGTGCGCGACCAGAACGCGAACGCGATCTGTGCCCAGCTGCTCCTGCTCTCCGCGGAAGACCCGAAGGCCGACATCTTCCTGCACATCAACAGCCCGGGGGGCTCGGTCGACGCCGGCATGGCGATCTACGACACGATGAACTACATCGCCAACGACGTGGCGACCGTGGGTATGGGCCTGGCGGCCTCGATGGGCCAGTTCCTGCTGTGCGCGGGCGCCAAGGGCAAGCGCTACGCCCTGCCACACGCGCGGATCATGATGCACCAGCCCAGTGGTGGCATCGGCGGCTCGGCCTCCGACATCAAGATCCAGGCCGAGCAGAGCCTGCTGCTGAAGAAGCAGCTCACCGAGCTCCAGGCCCTGCACACCGGCCAGAGCATCGAGCAGATCGACCTCGACTCCGACCGCGACCGGTGGTTCACCCCCCAGCAGGCGCTGGAGTACGGCTTCATCGACTCGGTCATCACCAAGGCCTCGGAGGCCGCCGACGAGGGCCAGCCGGCCCGCTGACCTGGTCACCCACGGCAACCGAAAAGGACACCCGATGAACTACTACATCCCGCAGTGGGAAGAGCGGACGTCGTACGGCTTCCGCAGGATCGACCCCTACGGCAAGCTGTTCGAGGATCGCATCATCTTCCTGGGCACCCCGATCTCCGACGATGTGGCGAACGCCGTCATGGCGCAGCTGCTGTGCCTGGAGTCGATGAACCCCGACCAGGACGTCCAGATCTACATCAACAGCCCGGGTGGCTCGTTCACCGCGCTGACGGCGATCTACGACACCATGAAGTTCATCAAGCCCGACGTCCAGACCGTCTGCCTGGGCCAGGCCGCGTCCGCCGCGGCCGTGCTTCTCGCGGCGGGTACGCCGGGCAAGCGACTCGCCCTTCCGAACAGCCGGATCCTGATCCACCAGCCCTACACCGAGGGCACGGGTGGCCAGATCTCCGACCTCGAGATCCAGGCCAACGAGATCATCCGGATGCGCGGGCTGCTGGAGAAGATGATCGCCGACGCCTCGGGCAAGGACCAGGCCGTGGTGAGCCGCGACATCGAGCGCGACAAGATCCTGACCGCCGAGCAGGCCGTCGACTACGGTCTCATCGACGCCGTGCTGAACTCGCGAGCCGGAGTGCCCGCACTCGCCTGACCATGCCCGGCGCGTCGGCCTCGTCAGGGCCGCCGGTCAGGCAAAGATCGAGGGTGGGGTCCTGTCAAGGCAGGCTCGACAGGGTACCGTCGAAGGACTCGCCCCCCGCAGAGAACACCACCGGCCCCAAGCCGGCCGAACCGGAGGATGACCGCCCGTGGCACGTATCGGTGACGGAGGGGACCTGCTGAAGTGTTCGTTCTGCGGGAAGAGCCAGAAGCAGGTCAAGAAGCTCATCGCCGGCCCCGGCGTCTACATCTGCGACGAGTGCATCGACCTGTGCAACGAGATCATCGAGGAAGAGCTCGCCGAGGGCAGTGAGGTCAGCCTCGACGAGCTGCCGAAGCCACGCGAGATCTTCGAGTTCCTCAACTCCTACGTCATCGGCCAGGAGCGCGCGAAGAAGACGCTCGCCGTCGCTGTGTACAACCACTACAAGCGGGTCCAGGCGGGGCTGCAGCCGAGCGCGGCCCGGCACGCCAAGGACGAGGTCGTCGAGGTCGCCAAGTCCAACATCTTGGTGATCGGTCCCACGGGCTGTGGCAAGACCTATCTCGCCCAGACGCTCGCTCGCATGTTGAACGTCCCGTTCGCGATCGCCGACGCCACGGCCCTGACCGAGGCCGGCTACGTCGGCGAGGACGTCGAGAACATCCTGCTCAAGCTGATCCAGGCCGCCGACTACGACGTCAAGAAGGCCGAGACCGGGATCATCTACATCGACGAGATCGACAAGGTGGCCCGCAAGGCGGAGAACCCCTCGATCACCCGCGACGTGTCCGGTGAGGGCGTGCAGCAGGCGCTGCTGAAGATCATCGAGGGCACCACCGCGTCGGTGCCACCCCAGGGTGGACGCAAGCACCCGCATCAGGAGTTCATCCAGATCGACACCACGAACATCCTGTTCGTCGTGGGCGGCGCGTTCGCCGGGCTCGAGCACATCATCGAGCAGCGGGTCGGCAAGAAGACCCTCGGCTTCACCGCCGAGGTGCGCGGCGCCGAGGAGCGCAACTCCGACGACCTGTTCGCGCAGGTCCGTCCGGAGGACCTCACGAAGTTCGGGCTCATCCCCGAGTTCATCGGCCGGCTCCCGATGGTGGCCACCGTCAACAAGCTCGACGTCGAGGCGCTCACCGAGATCCTGACGGTCCCGCGCAACGCCTTCGTCAAGCAGTACCAGAAGCTCTTCGAGCTCGACGACGTCGCCCTGGAGTTCACCGACGAGGCGATCCGGGCGGTTGCCACCCGAGCGCTCGAGCGAGGCACCGGCGCACGCGGGGCACGCGCGATCCTCGAGGAGGTCCTCCTCCACGTGATGTACGACGTGCCCTCCCGCGACGACATCGGCAAGGTGATCGTCACCGAGCAGGTCGTCAACGACGACGTCGCTCCCACCCTCGTGCCACGTGAGTCCGAGGCGAAGAAGAAGAAGTCCGCCTGAGGCCCACGCGGGCCTCGACCCCTGGCCGGTCTGGCCGGGGGGACCGGTGGACGTAGTCCATCCAGGTCATTTACTCCCCGGACGGCGAGCGCGGCTCGCGGTAGGTGCCCCGGACCCGCGACACTGAGCACGCATCGTCACCGGTCCTGAGGGGGGTCAGTCCGTGGGCGCCGATCGCAAGGGGCCGCTGGCGGCCTTCGTCGTCATCGCCATCATCGCTGCCGTGCTGTTGGTGACGTCCGTCCGCAGCCAGGCCGAGTCCGGCGAGGTGGCCCAGCAGCAGCTCTCCGCAAGCGGTCACCTCCGCCCGGGCCTGCACGTGCGGCTGGGTCCGACCCGCGCGACGCGCGCCTCGCGCGACGCCGCTCGGGACCAGCCGCGCACCCGGGGCGGGCACAGACTAAGGCGCGGCCAGGGTCGCGGTGACGCCCAGCTCACCGGCCGTGGTCGCGACGTAGGTCGGCGTCCCGGTGATGCGTCCGGCGCGCATCAGGTCACGCTCCGCGGCCCGCACGGCGTCCAGGGCCGCCTCCGGCCCGGTGAACTCCACGGCCGACAGTTCGTGCTTCATCGAGACCTTGGCCTGTGACTTGGCACCCCGGATGCCGACCAACGCCGCGGCGACGGCTCCCAGCAGGTCCGGGTCGCCTTCGATCCCGCCGAGCTCGGCCGCTTCCGGCCAGCGCGAGCGGTGGACCGAGCCCGCCTGCCACCACGACCAGACCTCTTCGGTGACGAAGGGGACGAACGGCGCGAGAAGCCGCAGCTGGACGTGCAGCGCCAGGGCGAGCGTCGCCTTCGCGGACTCGGTCGCGTCGCCACCCGTCTCGTCGTAGGCCCGCTCCTTGACCAGTTCGAGGTAGTCGTCGCAGAACTCCCAGAAGAACTTCTCGGTGGTCTCCAGCGCGGTGGAGTAGTCGTAGGCGTCGAAGGCCGCGGTCGCGCTCTCCACGACCGTCGCGAGCCGGACCACCAGGGCGCGGTCGACCGGCTCGGTGACTCTCCCCGGGTCGGGGGTCGTGGCACCGACGTTGCCCAGGACGAACTTGGAGGCGTTCAGCACCTTCATCGCCAGCCGGCGACCCACCTTCATCTGGGTCTCGTCGAAGGGGGAGTCGAGCCCCGGGCGGCCGATCGCGGCGCGCCACCGGACGGCGTCGGCGCCGTACTTCTCGAGGATGTCGGTCGGCACCACGACGTTGCCCTTGGACTTCGACATCTTCTTGCGGTCGGGGTCGACGATGAAGCCCGAGATCAGGGCGTGCGACCAGGGGACCACGTGGTTCTCGTAGTGGGCGCGGACCACCCTGCTGAACAGCCAGGTGCGGATGATGTCGTGGGCGTGGGTGCAGAGGTCATAGGGGAAGACCCTCTGCCACAGGTCGTCGTCGCGCTCCCAGCCGCCGGCGATGTGCGGTGAGAGGGACGAGGTCGCCCAGGTGTCCATCACGTCGGGATCGCCGAGGAAGCCGTCCGGCTTGCCGCGCTGGCTCTCGTCGTACCCCCGCGGTGCCTGGGTGGACGGATCCACCGGGAGCTCGGCCTCGCTGGGCGTCAGCGGGTGGTCGTAGTCCGGCTCGCCCTGGGCGTCGAGGGGATACCAGACCGGGA
>DATBBE010000094.1:0-8729 GCA_036271155.1 Nocardioides sp.
TCACGGCGTTCAACGCCGCCCTCAACGACATCGAAGTCGAGGTCCGCGGCGGCTCGCTGTGGCAGCCGGTCGACGGCGAGACCTTCGACCTGGTCACCACCAACCCACCGTTCGTGATCTCGCCGGCCACGGAGCGCGCGGGTAGTCGGCTGGTCTACCGCGACTCGGGGCTCCCGGGCGACCAGGTCGTGGAGGACATCGTCACCGGCGCGTCCGCCCACCTGGCTGACGGCGGCTGGTGCCACGTCGTCGCCAACTGGGCGATCCGCGCCGACCAGCCCTGGTCGGACCGGGTAGCCGACTGGCTTCCCGACGACTGCGACGCCCTCGTGGTCCAGCGTGAGGTGCTCGACCCACCGGCGTACGTCGAGCTCTGGCTCAAGGACGCCGGCCGACACGGGACGGCCGGCTATCTCGAGGCGTACGACGCGTGGCTCGGCTGGTTCGACCGACAGCGCATCGAGGGGGTCGGCTTCGGGTGGCTCAACCTGCACAAGGGCGGACGCGCTGGTGAGTCCGCCCGCGAGCTGCTCGACCACCCGTACGCCGTCGAGCAGCCGATCGCGGCGGCGGTCGAGGCGTGGGGCGCCGCCCAGCACAGCCACGTCTCCCACGACACCAGGCTGCTGCTCCGGGTCGACGTCGTGCAGGAGACCCACGGCGACGCCGGTGCCGAGCACCCCGAGACCATCGTCCTGCGCCAGCGACGCGGACTGTGCCGGGCCCGGCAGGTCGACACCGTCGAGGCGGCGCTGGCGGGCGCGAGCGACGGTGAGCTGACCGTCGGGCAGATCCTCGACGCGCTGGCGCTGCTGCTGGATCGCGACCCCGAGGAGCTTGCCACGGCGTACCTGCCGGCGGTCTCGAGGCTGGTCCGCGAGGGGTTCCTGGCCCCGGCCTGAGGACCACTCGGGAACAAGAGGCTGGATCCGACGCGCTACCGTGAGCGGCCGTGAGCCGGTGAGACGCCGGCTCACCGGAGATTTCTAGTCAGGAGAAGCAGTGGCACACAAGCTGGTGATCGTCGAGTCGCCCGCGAAAGCGCGGACGATCGGCGGCTACCTGGGCGACGACTACGTCGTCGAGTCCTCGGTCGGCCACATCCGCGACCTCCCGAACTCCGCGGCCGACACCCCGGCCTCGATCAAGGACAAGCCCTGGGGCCGGCTGGCGGTCGACGTCGACAACGGCTTCACGCCGTACTACGTCGTCCCGCGCGACAAGAAGAGCCACATCGCCAAGCTGAAGGGGCTGCTGAAGGACGCCGACGAGCTCTACCTCGCCACCGACGAGGACCGCGAGGGCGAGGCCATCGCCTGGCACCTGCTCGACGAGCTGAAGCCGAAGAACATCCCCGTGCACCGGATGGTCTTCCACGAGATCACCAAGGCCGCGATCCTCGAGGCGGTCGAGCACCCGCGTCAGATCAACGACGACCTGGTGGAGGCCCAGGAGGCGCGCCGCATCCTGGACCGTCTCTACGGCTACGAGGTCAGCCCGGTCCTGTGGAAGAAGGTGATGTCCGGACTGTCCGCGGGACGGGTGCAGTCGGTGGCGACCCGGCTGGTCGTCGACCGCGAGCGCCAGCGGATCGCGTTCCGGGTCGCGTCGTACTGGGACCTCGAGGGCACGTTCGACGCCGGCTCCGGCAAGGAGCCGCGGATGTTCCCCGCCAAGCTGCACAGCATCGACGAGATGCGGGTCGCCGGCGGCTCCGACTTCGGCACCGACGCCGAGCTGAAGGGGAAGCGCCAGTCCGACCGCGTCCACCTCGACCGCAACGCCGCCGAGTCCCTGGTCGCCGCGCTGCGCGATACGTCGTACGACGTGCGGTCGGTCGAGTCCAAGCCCTACCGCCGCCAGCCCTACGCGCCGTTCCGCACCACCACGATGCAGCAGGAGGCGAGCCGCAAGCTCGGCATGACCGCCTCGGCGGCGATGTCGGTGGCGCAGCGCCTCTACGAGGGCGGCTACATCACCTATATGCGTACCGACTCCACGACGCTGTCGAGCACCGCGGTCGGCGCCGCGCGGTCGCAGGTCCGGGAGCTGTTCGGTGGTGAGTACCTCCCTGACGCTCCGCGCACCTACGCCTCGAAGGTGAAGAACGCCCAGGAGGCGCACGAGGCGATCAGGCCGTCCGGCGAGCGCTTCCGCACCCCGGCCGAGACCGGCCTGACCGGCGAGCAGTTCCGGCTCTACGAGCTGATCTGGATGCGCACCGTCGCCTCGCAGATGAAGGACGCCGTCGGTCACTCGGTGACGATCCGGATCGGGGGCCTCGCCGCCGACGGCCGCGACATCGTCTTCTCGGCCAGCGGCCGGGTGATCACCTTCCACGGCTTCCTCAAGGCCTACGTCGAGGGCACCGACAACGACAAGCGCCAGGACGACGCCGAGACTCCGCTGCCCGACCTCCACGAGGGTGACCCGGTCTCGGCCGCCTCGCTGACTCCGCAGGGCCACGAGACCAAGCCACCCTCGCGCTACACCGAGGCCACTCTGATCAAGGAGCTGGAGGAGCGAGAGATCGGCCGCCCCTCGACGTACGCCTCGATCATCGGGACCATCCTCAACCGCGGCTACGTCTACAAGAAGGGCACCGCGCTGGTGCCGGCGTGGATCGCGTTCTCCGTCGTACGCCTGCTGGAGGAGCACTTCCCCCGGCAGATCAGCTACGAGTTCACCGCCGGGATGGAAGACGTCCTCGACGAGATCGCCGGTGGGCGCAAGGACCGCATCACCGAGCTCGGTGAGTTCTACTTCGGCTCCGAGCGGGTGATCGGCCTGCACCAGCTGGTCAACGAGCTCGGCGAGATCGACGCGAAGGAGCTCGCGACATTCCCGGTCGGCGGCCCCGAGAGCGGGATCGTGCTGCGCGTCGGCCGCTACGGGCCCTACCTCGAGGGCCCGAGCAACGGTGGCGACGGCCCCGACGGGGAAGCCGGCGCGCCGGTGCGCGCCAACGTCCCCGACGACCTGCCGCCCGACGAGCTGACCCTCGCCAAGGCCAAGGAGCTGCTCGCCAACCCTGCCGGCGAGGAGAAGGAGCTCGGCAGCCACCCCGACACGGGCCTGCGGGTGGTGGCGAAGAACGGACGCTACGGGCCTTACGTCACCGAGCAGCTGCCGGAGGACGCACCGAAGAACGCCAAGCCGCGCACGGGTTCGCTGTTCTCGACGATGTCGCTCGAGACGGTCTCCCTGGACGACGCCGTGAAGCTGCTGTCACTGCCACGAGTCGTGGGCACCGACGCCGAGGGGGTGGAGATCACCGCACAGAACGGCCGCTACGGGCCGTACCTCAAGAAGGGCACCGACTCGCGGTCACTGCAGTCCGAGGAGCAGCTGCTGTCGGTCACCCTCGACGAGGCGCTCGCGATCTACGCCCAGCCCAAGCAGCGCGGCCGAGCGGCGGCTGCTCCGCCGTTGAAGGAGCTCGGAGCCGACCCCGTCTCCGGCGCTCCGGTCGTGGTGAAGTCAGGTCGGTTCGGCGACTACGTCACCGACGGGGAGTACAACGCGACCCTGCGCAAGGACGACACCGTCGAGGCGATCACGCTCGAGCGCGCCGCCGAGCTGCTCGCCGAGCGGAGGGCCAAGGGCCCGGCGACGAAGACCGCCAAGCGGGGTGCGAAGAAGACCACCGCGAAGAAGGCGACCAAGAAGACAGCCAAGAAGGCGACCGCCAAGAAGGCGACCGCCAAGAAGTAGCCATCGCTGGCCGAGGGCCTACCGCTGGTCGAGGAGGGCGGCTACGCCCGTCTCGAGACCCGGCCTACCGCTGGTCGAGGAGGGCGGCTACGCCCGTCTCGAGACCCGGTGACGATGCCTACGGTCCTAGGTGCCGTCACGGTCTGGGCTCAGGTTCAGACCTCCTCGCGAGCAAGCTCGCTTCGGAGTTCGGTCCGCTCGTTCCGGACTCGCTGCGCTCCTCCGGAACGTGCTCGCTCACCCCCACCAGAACGCGGTGGCGACGATGGCGTAGAGCACGACGAGCGACGCGCCCTCGAGCCAGGTCGACTCGCCGTCGAAGGCGACGAACGCAGCCAGGACCACCGACAGCATCAGCACCACCACGAGGAACGGCGAGAACACCAGCGTCAGTGACGCAAGCCCGAAGATCTGCGAGATCAGCACCAGCGCGGGAGCCAGCACGAGCGCGATCTGGACCGGGCTGTTGAGGATCACCGAGAACGCGTACGCCGCCTCGTCGCGCGCCGCGAGCTGCACGCCGACCACGTTCTCGATCGCGTTTCCGGCGATCGCGATCACGACCAGTCCGGCGAAGGTCTGGCTCACCGACAGCGAGTCCATCGCCGGCTGGAGAGCGTGGACGAACCAGTCGGAGACGAACGCGGCGGCCACCCCCGCGCCGGCGAGCAGGCCGAGGGCGAGGGGGAGCGGCCAGCGCGGGGCCTCGTGGGGCGCGGCGTCGACTGAGTCGCCGCCGACACGCCGCAGGGAGAAGGGAAGCGACAGCGCGAAGAGCCCGAGCAGCAGCACCGACACGATGATCGAGAACGTCGTCTCGTGACCGGCCGCGGGCGTGTGGAGCCACTGGGCGAACGACGGGATCGCCATCGCGGAGACCGACAGCAGCATCAGCACCACGATGGTGCGGGCGCGCTCCGACCCAAGCTGCTGGGTGCCGTGCTTGAGGCCGCCCACGACGAACGCGATGCCGAGCACCAGCAGCAGGTTGGCCAGGATCGACCCGATCAGCGCTGCCCGCACGACGTCCACGAGCCCGGCCCGGAGCGAGAAGACGCAGATGAAGAGCTCGGGCAGGTTGCCCAGGGCCGACTGCAGGACCCCGGTCGCGCCGGGCCCGAACCGGTCGCCGAGCTGCTCCACCGAGCGCCCCACGACCGAGGCGAGCAGGCACACCGCCCCTGCCGACACCGCGAACGCGACGACGGAGTTCCAGTGGCCGTAGTCGGCCACGCCGGCCAGCACGGTCAGCAGCGCGCTGCCGCCGAGGATCGTCTTGTCGGAGGTGACGAGGACGGGTGCGGCCGTGGGTGCGCCGGTCATGGCGTCACGCTACCGACGAGGGTGTGGGTGGTCTCGACTACGCTCGGCCACCGGGAGATCCGGACATCGAAGCGGCGGAAGGCGGCGTTCGTTGCACACCACCACCGGGGTCTTCGTCTGCTTCGAGGGCGGCGAGGGGGCGGGCAAGTCCACCCAGGCGCGAGCCCTGGCCAGCGAGCTGACCGACCGGGGCTATCACGCGCTCCTGACCTTCGAGCCCGGCGACACAGCCGTCGGCAAGGAGCTTCGTCGGATCGTGCTCGATCCCGCGACCGGCGAGCTGTCCCACCGCACCGAGGTGCTGTTGTACGCCGCCGACAAGGCCGAGCATGTCGACACCGTCGTGATGCCGGCGCTGGAGCGGGGCGAGGTCGTGATCACCGATCGGTACGTCGACTCGATGCTGGCCTACCAGGGGGCCGGCCGCACCCTCGACCTGGCAGAGGTCGACCGGGTCGCCCGGTGGGCGACGCGTGACCTGCGCCCACACCTGACCGTCGTCCTCGACCTCGACCCGCAGCACGGCCTGGGCCGGTTCGACGAGCGTGACCGGATCGAGGGGGAGTCGCCCGACTTCTTCCTGCGTGCTCGCGAGGCCTTCCTGACCCTGGCGGCCGACGACCCCGACCACTACCTCGTCGTCGACGCGAGCCGGTCGGCCGACGAGATCGCCCAGGTCGTCGCGACGCGCGTCGAGCCGCTCCTCGCGCAGGCCGCGCGATGACGACGACGGCCCTCCCGACCACGCCCCGAGCCGAGCCGAGCAGCGTGTGGGACACCCTGGTCGGCCAGCGGCGGGTGGTCGAGACGCTGCGCGGGGCGGCGGCGGGCGACGGCATGAGCCACGCCTTCCTGTTCACCGGTCCGCCGGGGTCCGGCCGGTCGAACGCCGCGATCGCCTTCGCCGCCGCGCTCCAGTGCGAGGAGCAGCCGCCCGGGTGCGGCGTGTGCCACTCGTGCCACACGGTGCTCGCGGGCACCCACGCCGACATCACGGTGGTGCGCACCGACCGCCTGTCGATCGGGGTCGACGAGGTGCGCGACCTCGTGCGCCGCTCCGCGCTGGCCCCGGTCGGCCGCCGATGGCAGGTGATGATCGTCGAGGACGCCGACCGGCTCACCGAGCAGGCCGCCAACGCTCTGCTGAAGACGATCGAGGAGCCCACCGACCGCACCGTGTGGATGCTGTGCGCCCCGACGGTCGAGGACCTCCTGCCGACGATCCGTTCGCGCTGTCGGCTGGTCACCCTCGCCACTCCGTCGGTGGGGGAGGTGGCGGAGTTCCTGGTCCGCCACGACGGCATCGACGGCGCCCTCGCGTCGTACTGCGCGCGCGCCAGCCAAGGCCACATCGGCCGGGCGCGGGCCCTCGCGCGCGACGAAGGCGCCCGCAACCGGCGCAAGGAGGTCGTGTCGATCCCGGCCCGCCTCACCAGCCTGGCCTCCTGCATGAACGCCGCGGCCAACCTCGTGGAGACGACCCAGGAGGAGGCCGAGGTGATCGCCGGCGAGCTCGACGCCCGCGAGCGCGCCGACCTCGACGCGTCGTACGGGGTGGTGGAGCGTGGCCGCCGTCCCCGCGAGTACGCACCGGCCGTCAGCGCGCTCGAGCGCGCCCAGAAGACGCGTGCGAAGCGGCGCCATCTCGACGTGGTCGACCGCAGCCTGATGGACCTCGCGTCGGTCTACCGCGACGCGATCGCCATGGCCACCGCCGGCGATGTCGCGCTGGTCAACGAAGAGCTCCGCCGCGATCTCGAGCAGATCGTGGGCTCGTCGGGGCCCGAGCTCAACCTGCGCCGGATCGGCTGGATCTTCGAGGCGCGCGAGCAGATGCTCGACTTCAACGTCCCCGTCCCGCTCGCCCTCGAGTCGCTGATGGTGGCGTTGAAGGCTCCCAGCCGGTGAGCGGCCGGTGAGGCGGCTCGTCGCCGCGGTCGTCGTCGTGGCGTTGGTCCTGCTCGTCACAGGGGTCGCGCTCGTCGCCACCCGGGGCTCGGGTGACGATGCCGGGCCCACGCCCGTCGCTCCCTCGGGCGGAGCGCCGGCCACGCAGCCGCCGGCGGCGACGCTGGCGCGCTTCTACTCCCAGCGGCTCGCCTGGTCCGGCTGCGGCGACGGCAACGTCTGCGCCCGTCTCACGGTGCCCCTCGACTACCGCCATCCGGCCGGACGCACGATCCGGCTGTCGGTCCTCAAGGTGCCGGCTTCGGGGTCGCGGATCGGCTCGCTCGTCGTCAACCCCGGCGGCCCCGGCGCCGGGGGCACGTCGTACGCCGCCGGCGGGAGTGCCTACTTCGGCAGCCCGCTGCTCGACCACTTCGACATCGTGGGCTTCGACCCGCGCGGCACCGGCCAGAGCTCGCCGGTGGACTGCCTCGACGACCGGCAGTTCAACGCCTACCTCTCCTCCGACCCCGACCCGACGACGGCCACGCAGATCGCGCAGTTCCGGCGCCAGCAGCAGCGTCTGGCTCGTGGGTGCTCCGAGACCGACCCCGCACTTGCGGCGCACATCTCGACCGTCGAGGCGGCCCGCGACATGGACATCCTGCGCGCTGCCCTCGGCGAGCGGCGGCTGAGCTACTTCGGGGCGTCCTACGGCACCAAGCTCGGCGCGACGTACGCCCAGCTCTTCCCGCGCCGAGTCGGTCGCTTCGTCCTCGACGGCGCGGTCGACCCCACCCTCGGCACACGGGCTTCGGCGCTGCAGCAGGCGGCGGGCTTCCAGAGGGCCTTCGACGCCTACGCCGCGAACTGCGTGCAGTCGTCCGTCGGCTGCTTCCTCGGCAAGAGCGTCTCGGGTGTCCAGGACACCGTCAGTGCGCTGCTCACCCGGCTGGGGCGCACCTCCCTGCCGACCAGCGACGGCCGGCGGCTGACCGGGGGCGACGCGTTCTACGGCATCGCCGCGACGCTGTACAACCGCAGCTACTGGATCCTGCTGAGCCAGGCCCTGCGCTCGGCGCTGAGCGGTGACGGCACACTGCTGATGAAGCTGGCGGACGCCTACGCCGAGCGCAACGCCGACGGCACCTTCCAGAGCAACTTCCTCGAGGCGTTCTACGACATCTCCTGCCTCGACGACCCCTCCTTCACCCCCTACTCCGACGTGCCCTCCCAGTTCCCGGCCTTCGAGAGGGCCTCGCCGGTGTTCGGCAAGGTCTACGCGTGGGGGCTCACCTCGTGCGACGGGTTCACGCCGCGCTCCGACGAGCCGGTGCCGGTCATCCACGCCGCCGGCGCCCAGCCGATCGTCGTGGTCGGCACGACCCGCGACCCCGCCACGCCGTACCGCTGGGCCGTCGCGCTGGCCCACCAGCTCGACTCCGGCGTCCTGGTCAGTCGCGACGGCGACGGCCACACCGGCTACCACGAGGGCAACGCCTGCGTCGACGGCGCGGTCGACGGGTACCTCGTCTCGGGCATCGTCCCGAAAGCCGGCCTGTCCTGCTGAGCTCCGCCCCGTCGGCCCCGGACGCCATACGATCCGTGGGCTGTACCCCTCGCCACGTATGACGTCCCGAGGTGAGTACGCCGATTCCGCGAGCCCCGACCCTGCTCCGTATACTTCCCGCCGTTGCCCGACCGCCCGACGGACGTGCAGCAGGCCGCCTTAGCTCAGTCGGTAGAGCGATTCACTCGTAATGAATAGGTCGTCGGTTCGACTCCGACAGGCGGCTCCCAGCGCA
>DATBBE010000095.1:0-7063 GCA_036271155.1 Nocardioides sp.
GAGCCGCCCCAACGGCCGGCGATGATCTCGGCCGCGATCGAGATCGCGGTCTCCTCCGGGGTGCGGGCGCCGAGGTCGAGCCCGATCGGGCTGGAGAGCCGCTCGAGCTCGTCGTCGGTGACGCCGGCCTCACGCAGCCGCGCCTCGCGGTCGTCGTGGGTACGCCGCGAGCCCATCGCGCCGATGTAGGCGACCTCCGGCAGGCGCAGCGCGACCTCGAGCAAGGGGACGTCGAACTTGGGGTCGTGCGTCAGCACCGCGATCACGGTCCGCGCGTCCAGGGCTCCTGCGTCGCGCTGCTTCTCGAGGTAGCGATGGGGCCATTCCACGACGACCTCGTCGGCCTCGGGGAACCGGGTGTGGGTGGCGAACACCGGCCGGGCGTCGCAGACGGTGACGTAGTAGCCCAGGAAGCTGCCCACGCGGGCGACGGCGGCGGCGAAGTCGATCGCGCCGAAGACCAGCATCCGCGGCTTCGGTGCGAACGCCCAGACGAAGACCCGCATCCCCTCGCCACGTCGCTCGCCGTCCGGACCGTAGGAGAGCGTGGCGTTCGTGCCGCTGGCCAGCAGGCCGAGCGCGTCGTCGTACACCGCTGCGTCCGCGCGCGGCGACCCGACCGTGCCGACCTGCTCGGGGCGATCGGGATGGATGATCA
The DNA here is from genome assembly GCA_036271155.1 of Nocardioides sp. GTDB lineage: Bacteria > Actinomycetota > Actinomycetes > Propionibacteriales > Nocardioidaceae > Nocardioides. The sequence goes on from DATBBE010000095.1 coordinate 659, forward strand.
CCCGCCGGCCGAGCCAGGCGGGGTCGGGATGCTCGATCACGGTCGCCACCGCGACGGGTCGGCCGGCATCCAGGTCGGCCGCGAGGTCCTCCAGCTCCGGGAAGGTCTCGCGCGAGATCTTCTCGACGTACACGTCGAGGATGCCGCCGCAGGTCAGGCCGACGGCGAAGGCGTCGTCGTCGGAGATGCCGTAGCGGGTGAGCACCGGGACGCCGGACTCCACGACCTCCTTGCCCAGCTCGTAGACGGCGCCCTCGACACAGCCGCCCGACACCGAGCCGACGGCCGTCTCGTCGGGCCCGACCAGCATCGAGGCACCCGGCGGGCGCGGCGCCGAGCGGAAGGTCGCGACGACCGTGCCGACGCCGATCTCCTCGCCCGCGCGCCACCACTCGAGCAGCTCCGGCAGCACCTCACGCATGGGCGACCACCTCGACCAGGTCGGCGTACGTCGCGAGCGAGTGACCGGCGACGAAGTCGTGGCAGTAGGGCAGGGCAGCGAGGACGCCGGTCTGCACGGCTTCGTAGCCGTCCTTCCCGCGGTGCGGGTTGACCCAGACCACGCGGTGCGCGATCCGCCTCAGGCGGGCCATCTGCTCTGCCAGCACGGTCGTGTCACCTCGCTCCCATCCGTCGCTGAACACAACGACCACGGCCCCTCGCGCCATTCCTCGCTGCCCCCAGCGATCGAGGAAGAAGCGCAGCGTCTCACCCAGCCGGGTGCCCCCCGACCAGTCCGGGACCGTGTCGCCGGCCGCGACCAGGGCACGCTCGGGGTCGCGGATCCGCATCGCCCGGGACACGTGGGTGACCCTGGTGCCGATCGTGAACGTCTCGACCCGGCCCGGTCCCTGGGCGTTCCCCTGGGCGATCCCCTGGGTGAGCCGGTGGGCGAGTCGCAGCAAGGCATCGGCGTACGACGACATCGAGCCACTGACGTCGACCAGGAGCACGACCCGACGGGGCTTGGTCGCCCGGCGGCGCCATGCGATCTCGGCCGGCTCTCCCATCCGGCGCAGGCTCTCGCGCAGCGTGCGGGAGGCGTCGACCTGGCCGTTGTGCCAGCGCTGGTGTCGCGCCGTACGCCGCAGGGGGGCGCGGGGGCGGAGCGTCGCGAACATCGCGGCGAGGCGCTGCTTCTCCCCCGCGCTCAACGACGCGACGTCGCGGTGGCGGAGCACCTCGGCCGCGCTCGCGGCGGCGCGGATGACGTCGTCGGCCTCCTCAAGCTCGCCACCGTCGCTGTCGTCGAGCGGCAGCTGGTGGGGGCTGGTCTCGGGCCGGACCACCGGTCGCGAGCGTGGAAGGCCGTGCCGGACGTTGAAGAACGCCTCGAAGACCTGGTCGAAGCGCTCCAGGTCCTCGGGGCTCGTGCACAGGGTCGACCGGCCTGCGGTGCGCACCTGGGTCGGGTCGTCGGCACCCAGGAGGGCGGTCGCGGCGAGGAACTCGTGGGCACGGTCCTGGGTCACCGGGACTCCGCCGGCCCGGACGGCCCTGGCGAACGCGAGCAGGATCTCGTCGCCCCCGCGCACGTCCGCCTCGGTCGAGATCACGGTGCGGCTCATGTCCGCAGGAGCTGGTCCAGCGCCTGCTTCACCCGGTCGGAGTCCTCGCGGTACTTCACCAGGGCGCCCAGCGTGGCGGCGGCGGACCCGAGGTCGAGCTCGGCGGTGCCGAGGTAGTGCAGGGCCCGGGACCAGTCGAGGGTCTCGGCCACTCCGGGCGGCTTGGTCAGGTCGCGACCGCGCAGGTCCTGGACGACGCCGACGACCTGCCGGGCCAGCGTCTCGGAGACCTCGGGAGCCCGGGTGCGCACGATCCTCAGCTCGCGCTCGAGGCCCGGGTGCTCGATCCAGTGGTAGAGGCAGCGCCGCTTGAGCGCGTCGTGCAGCTCGCGGGTGCGGTTGGAGGTGAGGACGACGACCGGCGGCGTCGCGGCCTTCACGGTGCCGAGCTCGGGGATCGAGACCTGCCAGGTCGAGAGCACCTCCAGCAGGAACGCCTCGAACTCGTCGTCGGCCCGGTCGACCTCGTCGACCAGCAGCACGGCGGGACTCTGCTGGAGGGCCGCGAGAACCGGCCGCGCGAGCAGGAACCGCTCGTCGTACAGGCTCTTCTCCGCCTCTTCGACCCCCGCCCCTGTCGCTCCACCGGCGGCCTCGAGTGCTCGGAGATGGAGGATCTGGCGCGGGAAGTCCCAGTCGTAGAGCGCCTGGGAGGCGTCGATGCCCTCGTAGCACTGCAACCGGACCAAGGGGAGTTCGAGCGCCTCGGCCAGGGCCTCGGCGAGCGCCGTCTTGCCGGTGCCCGGCTCGCCCTCCAGCAGCAGCGGGCGCTGCATGGCCAGCGTCAGGTAGGTGACCGTGGCCAGCTCGTCGTCGCACAGGTAGCCCGTGCGCCCGAGCAGCTCCGCCACGTCGGCGGCAGAGGTCACCTCACTCGGCTCTGGCATGCCTCCAATCTACTTCGGCTTCCGTTGGTTCTCGGTCGGCTGACAAGGATTGCCTGACCCACCTTGACAACCCCACGTGACGGCTGGTCGATACTTCGCAGCGTTTCGCACCCGTCGTACGGCGTGTCGAGGTGCCGTGTGCTGCGAAGTATCGGGAGGTGTCAGCGGGAGTCGACGTCGCGGCCGGAGGCGAGGTCGCCGCACTCGACGAGGGTCACGACGCGGTCGTCGGGGGGCTTCGAGAGGTAGGCGCGGGCGCCCTGGTCGCCGACGGCGGTCTCGAGTACGCCGGCCCAGTGGTCGCGACCGAGCAGGACCGGGTGCCCCGGCTTCCCGTCGTACGCCGCGCGGGCGAGGGCCGCGGGGCCGTCCGGCGCCGCGGCGGCGATGACCCGGGCCACCACCTCCGGCACCAGGTCGGGCAGGTCGACCAGCGACAGCACGACACCGTCCTCGGCGGACCTCGCCAGCGACCGCAGACCCGTACGCAGCGAGGCACCCATCCCCTCGGCCCAGTCCTCGGCGACGACCACCGAGACGTCGAGCCCGTCGACCAGGGCACGCGCGCGCTCGGCCTCGGCGCCGAGCACGACGGTGACGCGGGTACACCCGCCACCGCGCAGGGTCGTCACACCACGCACCAGCCAGGATCCGTCGTCGTCGCTGACCAGCGCCTTGGGCATCCCCATCCGGCGACCGGCCCCGGCGGCGAGCAGCAGACCTTCCACACCCGCCAGCCTGTCAGACCGGGCGGCTCGAAGCCTCAGCCGAAGGCGCGGTCGTACAGCTTCTGCAGAGGGGCCGATGCGGGTCCGCTGAAGCCGCATCCCGTGACGTTGCCGTCAGAGGCGGCCATGAGGTACTCCCGACCCACCTTCAGATCCGCCGCGTGCACGAGCTCGGTCAGGCCGGGGGACCCGGCCACGGTGACCTCGACCGAGTCGGTCGGACCACCGGCGTACCACCGGCTGACGTCGAACGTCGCCGTCCTGCCGACCAGGGAGACCAGGGAGCCGCGGAAGGCGATCGACTGCACCCGCAACACCCGTGGGTTCGGGGTGATGCACAGGCCCTGGACGGACCCGTACGTCAGCTGGGTCACGCTGACATGCGCGACGGGTGTCGAGTCGTGGACACGCTGGGCCAGGCCGACCGCGCCAGCCGTGGCGATCACGACCACGGCGGCCGCAGCGACCAGCCAGGTGAGCGGGCTGCGGTCGTGAGTGCGGGTCTCGCGGGACTCGTGGGTGCGAGTCGCGGTGTCGGACATCGCTGCCTCCAGGAGCTCGGCGACCCGCTGCGGGTCGGCTGCGGAGAGGGAGGAGGCGGGATCGGCCGCCCGGAACCGCGCGAGCAGCTCCAGGTCCGGTGTGTGGTCGGTCACGCTGTCCCCCCTCCCTTCGGCTCCTCATGTCCGGCCGCCTCGTCGATCTTTCGCAGCAGATTGCGCAACCTGCCCTTGGCCCGATGCAGCCGGATGCTCGCGGCGTTCGGCGTGAGGTCGAGGACGGTCGCGATCTCACCGGCCGTCAGCTGCTCCCAGGCCCACAGCCGCAGCACCTCGGCGTCCATGTCCGGGAGCCGGGCCAGCGCCGCGGCCAGGCGGTCGTCACCCACCGGCTCGGGCAGCTCCTGCGGTGGGTCGAGGGTCGCGATCCGCCCGGCGAGCCGGCGCTGCCGCCGCGCTCCGCGGTCGGCGTTCGCCAGGCAGAGCCGCGCGACGCCGTAGGCGAACGGCAGCGGCTCGGCCGGCAGGTCGGCGTACCTCCGCCAGCACACCAGCAACGTGTCGCCGAGGACGTCGTCCGCGGTGGCCGCGTCGGTACGCCGCGCGAGGAAGCGCCGCAGCGGCTCGATCAACTCGCGGGCGACCGCCTCGAAGCGCGCTCGCGCCTCGACGTCCCCGTCGTCGGGCCGAGGGTCGGCGCGGTCCACGGACTCCACGCTGACACATGTCCGGCACCGCGTGGCTCCTTTCTGCCCCGGTGCGCCCCGCGTCAGCCGACCGCGATGAGCCCGATCCCGGCCAGGACGACGACCGCACCGACCAGCCGCCGCGCCGGCCGGGGCTCGCGGAGCACCAGCCAGCCGAACAGCGCCCCGACCACGATGCTCGACTCACGCCCGGCAGCCACCAGCGCCACGGGGGCGAGCTGCATCGCGCGCAGCACGAAGATGTAGGCCAGCGGCGAGCACGCGGCCACGATGAGGGCGGGCCGGCGCGCCGTGGCCCAGACCTCACGCACGGGCGTCGGGTCGCGTCGGCGCAGCAGCAGCACGGCCAGGAACGGCAGCTGGAGCACCAGGCCGGGGACGAAGTACGGCACCGGTGGGACCGCGAGCCCGTTGACCGAGTGGTTGTCCCACAGGGTGTACGACGCGATGGTCGCGCCCGACGTCAGCCCCCACACGACGCCGGCCCGCGCATGGGTCGCCCGGCCGCCGAGCGAGATGAGCACCACCCCGGCGACGACCGCGAGCACTCCTGCGACCTCGAGCGGCCCGGGGTGCTCGCCGAGCACCGTGACGGCGACCAGGAAGGTCAGCATCGGGCCGGCACCGCGGGCCAGCGGGTAGACCAGGTTCAGGTCGCCCTCGGCGTACCCGCGCTGCAGCACCAGCTGATAGACGATGTGAAGCAGCGCCGACACCACGGCGCCGACGAGCCACGACCAGGTCGGCCGCTCTCCGGCGACGATCACCCAGACCACCGCGATCGGCGTCCAGAGGGCGGCGCTCGCCACGATGTAGACCCATACGAAGGCGACCCGGTCGGCGCCACCGCTGACCCCCTTGACCGCGAGGTTCCAGGTGGCGTGCAGGAGTGCGGCGACGAGGACCAGCGCCAGGGCCGTGCTGCTCATCGGCGCCTCACCGGCCCGTCATCAGGCGGTGTGGCCGCGGGCCAGCCGCAGCTCGACGACCCCCGTCTCGGGCTCGGGCTTGCGCCCGCCCTCGTCGTAGAAGCCGTGCCGGCGGTAGAACGCCAGCGCCCGCTCGTTGCCCTCGAGCACCCACAGGTACGCCGGTCGGTCGCCGACGGCGCGCGCCATCAGGTCGTCGGCCAGGCCGGTGCCGTGGGCCCGGCTCAGGACGTTGATCGCATACAGCTCGAGCGGGGCCGGCGGATCCTCGTCTCGAGGGGGGCCGGAGGTGGCCATCCCCGCGATGCCCTCCTCGTCGCGGGCCAGCCACCAGCTGACCTCCGGCGAGCTCCCGAACCGCTCGCGCCAGCGGGTCGGACCGAACGTCGGGTCCAGGCCCGCGAGGTAGTCGGCGGGCAACAGGCCGGCGTACGCCTCACGCCACACCTGGACATGGACCCGGCCCATCTCGTCGAGGTCGTCGAGGGTGGGCCGGGCGATCGTCCAGGTCACGTCCTCACGCTCTCATGCGCCCGAAATGCAGCTTGGCCCCGGGCGAACCCGGGGCCAAGCGGTGAAGCGATGCGAGCGGTGGACTCAGAAGTCCATGCCGCCCATGCCGCCGGACGGGTCTCCGCCCATCGGCGCTGCCTTCTCCGGCTTGTCCGCGATGACGGCCTCGGTCGTCAGGAACAGCGCGGCGATCGACGCGGCGTTCTGCAGGGCGGAGCGGACGACCTTGGTGGGGTCGGGCACGCCGGCCTTCAGCATGTCGCCGTACTCGCCGGTGGCCGCGTTGAGGCCGTGGCCCTCGGGCAGGCCCGCGACCTTCTCGGCCACGACGCCGCCCTCGAGACCGGCGTTCAGCGCGATCTGACGAACCGGAGCGCTCACCGCGACGCGCACGATGTTCGCGCCGGTGGCCTCGTCGCCGGTCAGGTCGAGCTTGTCGAACGCGCGGGCGCCGGCCTGCAGCAGCGCGACGCCACCACCGGACACGATGCCCTCCTCGACCGACGCCTTGGCGGCGCGGACGGCGTCCTCGATGCGGTGCTTGCGCTCCTTGAGCTCCACCTCGGTGGCCGC
>DATBBE010000096.1:0-6241 GCA_036271155.1 Nocardioides sp.
TCGGTGACTCTGGGTGACAACGGAGCACGAACCCAAGGAGCACACCATGAAGCGCATCACGATCCTCGCCGCCGCCGGCGCTCTCGTCGCCACCCCGGCGCTGGGGGCCTGGGCGGCGTTCGCGGCGTCCGACGACAACCCCGGCCACGACCATGCGCGGGACACCGCCCAGGTGCGGGTCGTCCATCGCCATCACGGTGAGGCGGAGCCGGGCGACGACCACGGGCACCACCACGGGCGTCACCACCGCCACCACGGTGAGCCGGAGCCGGGTGAGAACCGGGCACGACACGGTGAGGCAGAGCCGGGCGACGACCACGGCCGCCACCACGGTGAGGCGGAGCCGGGCGACGACCACGGCCGCCACCACGAGGCGGAGCCGGGCGACGACCACGGCGGTCACGGCCACGAGCCCGGTGACGACAACGGCGGTCATGGCCACCACGGCGGTGACGACAACGGCGGTCACGGCCACCACGGCGGCGACGACTGAACCCCGATCCCCCCTTCCCCACGACGCCCGACCCCTTCCCCGAGGGTCGGGCGTCGTGGCGTGCGGCCTGCTTGGATCTGCCCATGAGGCGCGTGGTGATGGTCATGCTCGTGGTCGCGATCGCGCTCGACGCGGCGTACTGGTCGATCTGGTTCACCCAGCGAGACTGGATCGCCAGTGAGCAGACGCGGGCCTACTACGACTTCGAGAACGCGTTCCCGCTGGCCGACCTGTGGCTCGGGCTGGCCTGCGTGCTCGCGCTGATCACGCTGGTACGCCGGCGTCCGACGGCGATGCTGTGGCTGGTGGCGACCGGCGCGGCCGGGCTCTACCTCGGCTGCATGGACCTGCTCTACGACCTCGAGCACGACATCTTCACCCGAGGTGGCGGTGGTGCCTTCGAGGCCGTGATCGTGGCGATCACGTGGATCTTCTCGGTGACCGTCCTCCGGTTCGCCTGGACCCGTCGTGGCGAGCTGCTCTCGGGCGATGCCGGCGTACCGCACGATTCGGGTGCGAGGCACGCGGCTCCGTAGACTCCCCGCCCGTGGCACTCACCATCGGCATCGTCGGTCTCCCCAACGCCGGCAAGTCCACGCTGTTCAACGCGCTGACCAAGAACGACGTCCTGGCCGCGAACTACCCGTTCGCCACGATCGAGCCCAACGTCGGCGTCGTCGGCGTCCCGGACGCCCGGCTCGAGCCGCTCGGGCAGCTGATGGACTCCGCCCGGCTCATGCCGGCCACCGTCGAGTTCGTCGACATCGCCGGCATCGTCCGTGGGGCGTCCGAGGGTGAGGGGCTGGGCAACAAGTTCCTGTCGCACATCCGCGAGTCGGCAGCCATCTGCCAGGTGACCCGGGTCTTCCGCGACGACGACGTCACCCACGTCGACGGCGAGGTGAACCCCGAGTCCGACCTCACCACGATCCAGACCGAGCTGATCCTGGCCGACCTGCAGACGCTGGAGAAGGCGATCCCGCGGCTGGAGAAGGAGGCCCGCGGCAACAAGTCGCTGGCCGCCAACCTCGAGGCAGCCCGCGAGGCCGTGACCGCACTGGAGGGTGGGACACCCTTGACCGCGTCGTCGGTGGACGCCTCGCTGCTGCGTGAGCTGTCGCTGCTGACGGCCAAGCCGTTCATCTTCGTCTTCAACTGCGACGCCGACGAGCTCGCCGACGACGACCTCAAGAAGCGGATGCAGGAGCTCGTCGCGCCGTCCGAGGCGATCTTCCTCGACGCGAAGTTCGAGTCGGAGCTCGTCGAGCTCGACTCCGACGAGGAGGCCCACGAGATGCTGTCCGAGATGGGGATCGATGAGTCCGGGCTCGACCAGCTCGCCCGCGTCGGCTTCGACACCCTCGGTCTGCAGACCTACCTCACCGCCGGCCCGAAGGAGACCCGCGCCTGGACGATCCGCAAGGGCGCGACCGCCCCGGAGGCCGCCGGCGTCATCCACACCGACTTCCAGCGCGGCTTCATCAAGGCCGAGATCGTGTCGTACGCCGACCTCATGTCCGCCGGCTCGATCCTCAAGGCCCGCGAGGCCGGCCGGGTGCGCATGGAGGGCAAGGACTACGTCATGCACGACGGCGACGTCGTGGAGTTCCGCTTCAATGTTTGACGTCGCAAAACCGCAGGTCAGCGTGCGGACTGCCGAGCCAGTCGGAAGCGAGGAGAGTATCGAGGAGCCGCCACGCATGGCGGCACCGGCAACGCTCATCAGATACTGAGCCCATGGCCGTCCCCAAGACGGATCTCGCGCGGATCCAGCAGTTCTGCGAGAAGCAGGTCCCCGACGACATGCGGGATCAGGTGCGTGTGGAGCATCGCGTTCGGGGTCGCACCGTCACGATCGTCGAGCATCGGCCGCCGTGGAATCCGGCGCTGGGCATCGAGTGGACCGACACGCCGCAGGCTCGGATGAAGTACGACGAGCAGACCGGGGGCTGGACCTTGTACTGGTTCGACCGCAACTCCCGAGCCCATGCCTACGACCTGCTCGAGCCGGATCAGCCGATCGAGCGGCTGCTGGCCGAGTACGACGACGACGCCACCTGCATCTTTAAGGGCTGACGGGCCCGGGTCGTTGCCGGACCAGCGGCCGGCGTGATGTCGGTGGGCTCCGCTTCACTCGGAGGTGGCAGTTCGCGGGCGAAGGAGAGGAGCCGTCGTGACGATCGCGGTGACCACACCGACCGGCCATGTCGGATCGCAGGTCGTGCGCCTGCTGTGTCAGGCCGGCGAGCGACCCCGGGTGCTGTTGCGTGATCCAGATCGGCTCGACATCGAGCTCCGTGACCGCGTCGAGCTGGCCGTCGGTGATGTGCGTGACATCGACTACGTCGCCGAGGCGACCGACGGCGTCGATGCGGTGTTCTGGGTGCATCCCGACGACTGGTCGCTGCCCGACCCGAACGCCGACGCCGACCGCACGGGTGAGGGCCTCGCCTCGGCCATGCGTCGCCACCGGATCCCTCGGGTCGTGTTCCTGAGCAGTGTGGGCGCCGAGATCCGCAACGGGGCAGGTTTCCTCGACGGGCTGGCCAGCATCGAGGAGAGGCTGGACGCGGCCCGCGACGACACCAGAGCCGCGTTGGTCCATCTGCGATGTGGCTTCTTCATGACCAACCTCCTCCATGACCTCCAGGGCCTGCGGGCGGGGCGATTGACCACGACGCGGCCACTGGATGACCCGATGCCTTGGGTCGATCCGACCGACATCGCCACCATGGCCGCCCTCCGCCTGCTCGGCCACGGCTGGAGCGGGCGTGAGGTGCAGGCCGTGCACGGGCCGGCCGACCTGACCTGGCCGGAGGCAGCGCGGGCCCTGTCGGTGGCGACCGGCACGACGATCGAGGCGATCCGGATCCCTGAGGACGAGGAGCGCAAGGCACTACGTGACTCCGGCCTGAGCGAGATCGCCGTCGAGGGCATCCTCGGCATGGCGGCCGGCAAGAGCGACGGCTTCGTCCCGGAGCAGTCTCGCTCGGCGCTGACCACCACGCCCGGCACCTTGTCCGCGTGGGCGGTCACCCACCTCAGGCCGGTGCTGTGACCACCCGAGGAGTCACGGCTGCGCCGAGTGGCCCGGCTCCCCGTGGGTGCGCTGCTCCTCCTTCATGCTCGCCTCGCGCAGGTGCCGGCGACCAGCTTGCAGGTCGTCCCGGGCGGCCGACTCGAGCTCACGGAATGTCGTCCAGTAGCCGTCGTCGAACTCCTCGACGATCTGGAAGGTCCAGCGCCCGTCGAGCACGTTGCGGCCCCAGAGCTCACGATCGAGTCGGTCGGCCCAGTCGGGATGCCCCGCAGCTCGCAGCATCGAGATGGCCTTCTCGACCCGCCGGTCGCTCTCGCCGATGAGCTGATGGAAGGCGTACAGGTGCCCGCGCGCCCGGTCGGCGGTCTCGAGCGCCTTGGTCAGCTTGCCGACCGCGTCGACCGTCTCGGGGGTGACGCCATCGGGGATCTGGTGATGGGGGAGGGGGCTCTGGCTCATGTCCCAGCCGTACCCCGTGGGCACCGAGCCAGGCACGCGCGCATCAGCTGAGGTGATGACGGAGGGCGGCGACCGTGGTCAGGAACGAACGCAGCTCGGCGAGATCGTCGGTCGGCGCCATGACGACGATCCGAGCGACCGGATGCCGTCCGCACGCGAGCAGCAGATCTTTGTCGAGATCGTCGAGGCACACCGTGACCTCGGGCATCGGACGAGAACGCTCGTCGCACAGCCGTCGCAGCGTCGTCAGTCCCGTCTCGAGCTCGTCGGCGTCCTCGATGACCGGAAGCCAGCCGTCACCGTGCTCAGCAACGAGCCGGAGGCTGCGAGGCCCCATGCCTCCGACGAGCACCGGCGGATAGGGTGCCTGAACCGGCTTGGGCCACATCCAGAGTGGCTCGAAGTCGACGAGGCTTCCGTGGAACTCGGCCTCCTCGTGGGTCCAGATCTCCTTCATGGCCGCAAGGTGCTCGTCCATCAGGTCCCAGCGTTGCGACGGCTCGACACCCAGGTTGCGCAGCTCCTCGTGGAGCCAGCCCGCTGCGACGCCGAACAGGAACCGTCCGGCCGAGATGTGATCGATGGTCGCGACCTGCTTGGCGAGCTGGATCGGGTCGTGTTGAGGGACGACGCAGACCGACGTACCCAGGCGCAGCCGTGAGGTGACCGCAGCCGCAGCCCCGAGGGCCGTGAACTGGTCGAGCAGTCGCCGGTGACGGGCGTGGAAGGGGTCCTCGAGCAGGTCGCGTCTGCTGACCGGGACGTGACTGTGCTCGGTCAGGAACAGCGACTCGAGGCCGACCTCCTCGACCGCGACGGCCACCTCCACGATCCCCGCGTCCTGGTCCGTCAGCGAGACGGCGACGCCCAGGTGCGGGGCCGAGGCGGCCGAGGCGGCCGAGCTCACCGCGGGAGCCTCAGGTCGTGGGCATCGGGTGGTCGCTGACCGGGGTGATGCTCGCGGTGCAGGTCTTCATCCCGGGGGCGAGGAACAGGTGCACCGCGTCGAGGTCGTCGGCCTCGACGACGATGAAGACGACGTGCTCGGTGAACGCGCCGTACACGCCGACGACAGTGACGCCGTCGACGCTCGCGTCGTGGAGCGACCGGGATCCGCCCGCGCCGTAGGGACAGTCGGCGGGCGCATGGGACTGCTCGATGTGGAACAACATGCGCCGAGCATCGCTGGGGCGACGGCCGCTGGCAAGAGACGCCCGTGGTCTGGCTTGGCAAGCCGTCAGGAAAGTGCTATCAATGTGATATCACTTTCTTCCCTCAGGAGGGACGCCATGTCCGACACCCACTCGCCCAGCTCGTCACCCACCCCGGCCTCGACACCGGCCGGCGCTTCTGCTCCCGCCCCGGTCGGCCACCAGGGCGCCCGCGTCGAGATCGCCCAACGGCCCGCGTGGGCTCTCAACGGCTGGATCGGCGTGATCGTGCTGTTCATCCTCGGGGGCCTCGCCTGGCTGCTCGCGACGAACGCCCCGGGGTGGATCTGGCTGCCGATCCTGGCCTTCGTGCTGGTCGCGACGTCGCTGGTGGTCGTGCCGCCCGGTCAGACCTCCGTCGTCCAGTTCTTCGGGACCTACGTCGGCACCGTGCGCCGCCCGGGCTTCTGGTGGGTCCTCCCCCTGTCGGTCCGTCGTCGGGTCAGCGTCCGGGTCCGCAACTTCGAGACCAACCGGCTCAAGGTCAACGACAGCGACGGCAACCCCGTCGAGATCGCCGCCATCGTGGTCTGGCAGGTCGCCGACACCGCCCGCTCGACGTACGCCGTCGACAGCTACGAGAACTTCGTCTCGGTCCAGGCCGAGTCCGCTCTGCGTCACGTCGCCAACATCCATCCCTATGACAACGCCGACACCGCCGGGACCTCGCTCCGCGGTGCGACCGACGTCGTCGCCGGTGAGCTCGCGGCGGAGGTGGCCGAGCGCGTGTCCATCGCCGGGGTGGAGATCGTCGAGGTGCGGATCTCCCATCTCGCCTACGCACAGGAGATCGCCCAGGCGATGCTCCGCCGTCAGCAGGCGAACGCCGTCGTCGCGGCCCGGGGCCGGATCGTCGAGGGGGCCGTGGGCATGGTCGAGATGGCGCTCGCCCGCCTTGCCGAGCACGAGGTCGTCGACCTCGACGAGGAGCGCAAGGCGAGCATGGTCAGCAACCTGATGGTCGTGCTGTGCGGCGACCAGCCGGCCTCGCCCATCGTCAACGCCGGCTCGCTGTACTGAACGGACCACTCGTGAGCT
>DATBBE010000097.1:0-8498 GCA_036271155.1 Nocardioides sp.
CGGCCGCCGCCCGCGACCGGCCGGGGCCTCCGGTCGGGTGACGACGCCGACCAGCTCGTGGTCGGACGCCGCCACCGCGCGCAGAGAGGGGAGCGCGGCCTCAGGAGTGCCGGCGAACACGACCCGCATCAGCTGGGAGCGCTCACAGCGCGAGACCTCGGGTCGGGTGCGGTGAGACCTTGACGGTGGGCGAGCCGGACAGGCCGAACCACTCCGACTCGCGGATCTCCTTCATGGCCTGCTTGCGCAGCTCGGGCGTGAGCCGGTCGATGAACACGATGCCGTCGAGGTGGTCGGTCTCGTGCTGGATCGCCCGCGCGAGCAGCTCACTGCCCTCGATCGTGACCGGCTCACCGTGCTGGTCGAAGCCCTTCGCGACCACCGAGAAGGCGCGCCTGCAGTCGATCTTGAGCTCCGGGATGGACAGACATCCCTCCTCGCCGTCCTGCATCTCCTCGGAGAGGTCGAGGACGGGGTTGACGAGATGGCCCACCTCGCCGTCGATGTTCCAGGTGAAGACGCGGAGACCGACCCCGATCTGCGGCGCCGCGAGCCCCGCTCCGGGTGCCTCGAGCATCGTGTCCGTGAGGTCCTGCACCAGGCGGCGCAGCTCCTTGTCGAAGTCGACGACCTCGATCGCCTGGGTGCGCAGGATCGGGTCGCCGAAGAGTCGGATCGGCAGGATGGCCACGCCGAGAGTCTAGAAGCCTCCACCACCGGCAACGACGTCCGGGGAACGAGCTCGTCGGGAACGATGCTGGGCTCACGAGCCTCATGCGTCACAGCGGGAGGGCACTTCCGTCGCTTCTCAGGGGTGGCAACGCCTGAGAAGCGACGGGATACCCGGTGAGCCGGGTATCCCGACAGGCCGACGCCACCTACAAGCCCAGCGGGTCGACCTGGATCCGCACCGGGTCGAGCTTGCGGGCCGATCGCACGCGCTGGACCTCGCCGAGGGCTCGGGACAGGGCGAGGGCATGGGCGCGAGGCACCCGCACCACGACCCTCGACTCGCCGCCGTCCACGTCGACCGGACCCAGCACCTCGGTGCCGGGGGGCTGGTCGAGCAGGGTCACCGCGTCGTCGACGGCGCCGGGATCGCCGACGATCGTGGCGAGCCGGCTCGCCGGGGGCAGGTGGGCCTCGGACCGGGCATCGGCCTCGCGCCGGGCGAAGCCGGCCGGGTCCCAGCGCACCAGAGCCTGCAGGGCCGGGTGGGCCGGGTCGCCGACCGCGACCACGCTCCCACCTGCCCCGACCAGGCCTGCGGCGCCGAGCCAGCGTCGCAGCGCCTCCTCGTCGGTGCGCAGGTCGGGGCGCGCGAGCGCCAGCCAGGTGTCGAGCAGGACCACCGTGGCGTAGCCGTCGTCGGCGACCGGCTCGGCTCCCGGGGTGGCCACCACGACGGCCGGCCGGGCGCTCACGGAGGCGACCACGCGGTCACCGCCCGACGCCACCACCGGGATCGTGGTGAAGGCCCGGCCGAGCTCCTCCGCAGTGCGCCGCTCCCCCACGACGGGTGCCCGAAGCCCGCGGTGACCGCACTCGGGGCAGGCCCACGCCTGCTCGACGACCCCACACCAGCGACAGGCGGGGAGCGCGGCCGGACCGGCCACGGCCAGCGGGCCGCGGCACACCGTGCATCTGGCGGGCGTCCGGCAGCGCTCGCACGCCAGGGACGCGGCGTAGCCCCGCCGTGGGGTCTGCACCAGCACGGGGCCGCGCTCGAGCCCGGCGGACACGGCGTCGTAGACCTGTTTGGGCATCCGGGTCGACCGGGCCAGCGGGTCGCGGTCGAGCTGGGCATCGGTGGCGCCCGCGATCGAGACGGTCACGGCCTCGCGCAGGGCGTCGCGGGGCGCGGCGATCTCGTGCGCCCACCCGGAGACGAGCAGCTGCTCGGCCTCCACGCTGCGGGCGAAGCCACCGACCAGGGCCGCGGTCTGCTCCAGATGGGAGCGCGTGAGCAGCACCTCCCGGGCATGGGGGTACGGCGCGCGGGGCTCGGCGTGCAGGTCGTCGCCGTCGTCCCAGATGGCGACCAGGCCCGGGTCGTGGACCGGCGCGAAGGCCGCGGCCCGGGTGCCGACCACGATGCGCCGTGTGCCCCTCGAGAGGGCCAGGAACTCACGGTAGCGCCGGGCGGGGCCCGCCCCGGCCGTCAGCACGACGTGGTGGCCGGGTCCGAGCCGGTCGGTCAGGGCGGCATCGACTCGGGCCACGTCTCGGTGGTCGGGCACCACCAGCACGCTGCCGCGTCCGCCCGCCAGGGTCAGGGCCGCGGCGTCCGCCAGGCGCTCCGGCCAGTGCTCCCCCGGCAGCGCCGACCAGACCGCCCGGGGCGAGCCTCCGCGAGCCAGATGGCCGAGGAAGGCCTCCGCGGCGGGATAGGAGGCCCATCCGGCCAGGGCCCCCGGGACGTCCACCTCGACCGGCTCCTCGGGCGCCGAGGGCTGTTTCTCGGTGGTCGCATGGCGCGGCGGGATCGCGAGTCGGAGCACGTCGGAGCGAGTGCCGGCGTATCGCTCCGCGAGCTGTGCTGCGAGCTCGGCGACGGCGGGCAGCAGCACCCGCTCGCGGCTCACGACCCGCTGCAACGACGTGAGGGAGCCGGTGTGGTCGGTGTGCTCGGCCCGGGCCACCACGAAGCCCCCGAGGCTCTTCCCGGCGAAGAGCACCTTGACCCGCGCTCCCGGCACGGCGTCGTCCGCCATCGACTGCGGGACGGCGTAGTCGAACGGCCGGTCGAGATGGGCCAGGGGCGTGTCGACGAGCACCCGGGCCACCGGCTGCTCGGACGCCGTCGGCTCCGACTTTGCGACTCGCCTGGGACGCGAGGAGCGCACGGTCTCCCGCAGACCCGGAAGGGTCTCGGCACTCAGCTCACCGCGGTCGGCCACGGCGGCTGTTCTACCAGTACGCGCCGACCCTTCCCGAGCATGCCCGGCTCGGTCAGCGGCGGCAGGTGTACACGCGGATGTCGTCGAGGTACCACCCCACCTCGGTGCTGTCGTTGTCGGTGTTCATCGTGAACTGCGGCGAGACCCTGTCGCCGGCGTACCGCTTCAGCGACACGCGGCTGGCGAGGTACCCGTGGCTGTCACGGCTGAACCCGACCCGTCCGGCGGACGGGTTGCCGAACTGGTCGGTGATCACGTCGCGTGGCCCGTTCACCCACCGGAGTCCTTCGGCGGGAGCGGGGCCGTGTCCGTCGGTGACGTCCGAGACCTCGACGGTGCCCGCGTCGTAGTTCACCTGGGTGCCGTCGATGTTCGTACCGGCCTCCAGGAGGCGCCACTGCTGGAACCACAGGTACGCCGGGCGACCGGCCGGCAGCCTGACCGGATGCATCGTCAAGGAGCTGACCGTGGTGTCCTGTGGCTCGACGGAGAACCAGGACCGGTGCCCGGAGGTCGCGTTGGCCGAGACCGGCGGGAACACCGCCGAGGAGGGCGCCCGGACCCAGGTGGAGCCGGCGGCGAACTTGCTGCGCGGGCTGCCCTTCTCGGAGTCGAACAGCACCCGCACCCGTCCGGTCCCCTTCGGGCAGGTCATGGGCGCGTTCGCGGGCTGCCTCGCGTGCCGTGGCGAGGTGTACAACCGGGTCGCCAGGGTGGCCTTGTGCACGTTGCGGCAGTCGTCCCGCGTCATGCCCACCATGTGGTGCCGGGCGAGGTCGTGGCAGCTCCGGTCGAGGACGGCCGCGAGGTCGGTGTAGTCACTGCCCGAGACGAGGTGCTCGATCACGTCGAGATAGAGCGTGGCGGACTTCTTCAGGGACTTGCCGTCGATGCCGTGGACGGTCCGGCCGTGCTGCTTCCCGCCCTGGGAGATCAGGTAGAAGGTGCGGTTGCCGACACCGCTGTTGGTGTGGACGCCGCCGTCGTCGGGGTCGCCGCTCGCCGCGTAGCGCCGGCTGGTCATGGAGTCGGGCTGGCCGAAGCGTGCGGGGTCCTTCATGCTCCGGATCGCTCCATGGGGCAGGTCCTCGCCGATCGTCCAGCTGTGCGGTGAGTCGCCACGGCTGTGGTGACGGTGGTCGATGATCTCTCCCATCACGTCGGCCAGTGACTCGTTGATCGCGCCGGACTGGCCCCAGTAGAAGAGGTCGGCGTTGTGCTGGATCACGCCGTGGGTCATCTCGTGCCCCACGACGTCGTCGGCGGAGGCATAGCCCTGGCCGTAGAACATCCCGAAGCCGTTCCAGAACGCGTTGGCCAACGGACACGCGGCAGGAGGCTGGAAGGGGTCGCAGTAGCGCACGGTCGACGACAGGCTCCGGTGTCCGCCCTCGGGCACGCCGAGGAGCCGGGTCAGGTCGATGTGTCCGATCTGCCGGTAGAACCTCGAGACCGCCCCGGCGAGGTCGAACGCCCGGTCGACGTCTCTGACGTGGCTGCGCGGCCCGTGCTCGGTGCGCGCGAAGTCCTGCGTGCAGGGCACCTGGGGCTCGGTCATGAAGTTGTGGTTGTCGCACACGACCCGGTTCACCTGCTCGACCAGGTCGAGGTCGAGCACCACGCCCCCGCTGCGGTCGTCGACCAGGACGAGCCGGTGGAAGGCCGGCCCGGCGTGCACCTCGACCCACCACACGCCTCGCGCCCACGTCGTCGGGTCGGCGGTGCGTGGCACGCCGAGGACGGCCGGGTCGTACAGCCTCCGCTGCGGCGGGTCCGCGACCAGACCCTCAGTCGACCCGAGGCGCTTGGTGGCGACCGCGAGCGCCTCGCGTCTCGCCGCGGCGGACGAGTACGTCGCGCGCGGCACGGTCGCTCGGGAGACCGACGCGGTCAGCGACCCCAGCTGCCGGTCGGGGAGGACGTCGACCGCGACCGACCCCCCGATCACCGGCAGGCCCTGCCGGGTCTGGCTGAAGCGCACCACCGTGTCGCCGGTCACGGCACGGGAGACTGTGCCCGCGACCAGCCGGGTGCCGGGATCACCGGCGCCGACCAGCCCGGCGTACCGGCTGAGGGCTGAGCGGGCGGCCGCGCGCGCGGAGGTGGTCGGCGACACCTCGGGGTTGCGGGCCCCCGTGACGGCGACGACCCGGGCGAGCCCGTCGGCACCCCGGGTGACCCGGACGGTCCCGAGGGTGTGAGCCGTGGTGCTCCGGGCCGACTCACCGGCTCCGGTCGCGCTCGCCGACCCCACGGGGGCTCCGGTGGCGGCGGCGAGGGCGAGCGTGGCCCCGAGTGCTGAGATCCTGCGGATCACCGATCGCCTCCGTCTCGCCGGATGGTCTTCGGGGCAATCTAGTCACCGTGCGGGGATCGCGGGGTCACGAACCGGTCACGGTCCCAGGAGGTGGGTGAGCGGCTCAGCCGGCGACGCCGGCTGCCTTGCGGAGCTCTTCGACCCGGTCGGTGCGCTCCCAGGTGAACTCGGGCAGCTCGCGCCCGAAGTGGCCGTACGCGGCGGTGAGGGCGTAGATCGGGCGCAGCAGGTCGAGGTCCTCGATGATGGCGGCCGGACGGAGGTCGAAGACCTCGAGCACGGCCCGCTGGATCTCCTCGTCAGGCACGACACCGGTGCCGAACGTCTCGATGAAGACCCCGACCGGCTGCGCCTTGCCGATCGCGTAGGCGACCTGGGCCTCGCAGCGCGTCGCCAGCCCCGCGGCGACGACGTTCTTGGCCACCCAGCGCATGGCGTACGCCGCGGAGCGGTCGACCTTGGAGGGATCCTTGCCGGAGAACGCCCCACCGCCGTGGCGGGCCATCCCGCCGTAGGTGTCGACGATGATCTTGCGGCCGGTGAGCCCCGCGTCGCCCATCGGGCCGCCGACCACGAAGCGCCCGGTCGGGTTGACCAGGAGGCGGTAGCCGTCGCTGGGGATCGGGAACGTCGCGAGCACGGGGTCGATCACGTGCTTCTTGATGTCCGGTTCGAGGGTGTCGACCAGGTCGACGTCCTCGGCGTGCTGGGTGGAGAGCACCACAGTGTTCACGCGTACCGGATGGTTGTCGGCGTCGTACTCGATGGTGACCTGGGTCTTGCCGTCGGGCCGCAGGTAGCTCAGGGTGCCGTCGTTGCGCACGGCCGTCAGACGCTCGGCGAGCCGCTGGGCCATCACGATCGGCAGCGGCATCAGCACGTCGGTGTCGTCGCAGGCATAGCCGAACATCAGGCCCTGGTCTCCGGCACCCTGCTTGTCCATCGCGTCCACCGAGCCGGTGCGGGACTCGTGCCCGGAGTCGACCCCCTGGGCGATGTCGCCGGACTGACCGCCGATGGCGACCATCACGCCACACGAGGCGCCGTCGAAGCCCTTCTCGGAGGAGTCGTAGCCGATCTTCAGGATGCGGTCGCGCACGATCTGCTTGATGTCGACGTATCCCGTCGTGCTGACCTCGCCGGCGACCACGACGAGCCCGGTCGTCAGCAGGGTCTCCACGGCGACGCGGCTGTGGGCGTCCTGCCGGATCATCTCGTCGAGGACCGAGTCGCTGATCTGGTCGGCGATCTTGTCGGGATGGCCTTCGGTGACGGATTCGGAGGTGAACAGGCGTCCGGTCACAGTGTCTGGTGCTCCTGGTTCAGGGCTGCGGGGCGGGCGATCGGCAGTCACCCTAGTCGGGCGGGCCGAGGCGGGCGGCGACGGCGTCCCACACAGCGTGGGCGAGGGCGACCTTGGGGCCGCTGGGCACGTCGACCTGGGCTCCGTCCAAGCCGATGATCACGGCCTGGTTGTCGTCGGCACCGAAGACGGCTCCCCCGCGGACGTCGTTGACCACGAGGAGGTCGCAGCCCTTGCGGGCCAGCTTGGCGCGGCCCAGGTCGAGCACGGAGCCGGTGTCGTCGCCGGTCTCGGCCGCGAAGCCGACCACGACCTGACCCGGGCGGAGCCGGTCGTGGGAGATCTCGGCGAGGATGTCGGGAGTCTGGGAGAGCTCGAGAGCCGGCACGGAGCCGTCCGCGGACTTCTTGATCTTGGTCTCCGTGGTGGTGACCGGGCGGAAGTCCGCGGGTGCCGCGGCCATCACGACGGCGTCGGCCGAGACCGCCGCCGACACCACGGCGTCGCGCAGCTCCTCGGTCGTCTCGACCCGCACGACCTTCACGCCGGCCGGGTCGGGCAGCGCGACGTTGGCGGCGACGAGGGTCACCTCAGCTCCTCGGGCGACCGCGGCGCGAGCGAGCGCGACGCCCTGCCGGCCGGAGGAGCGGTTGCCCAGGAAGCGAACCGGGTCGAGGGGCTCGCGGGTGCCGCCCGCGGAGACGACGACGGTGCGTCCGGTCAGGTCGGCTGCGCCGATGCCGCGGGCCAGGACGTCCTGGCAGACGGCGAAGATCTCGTCGGGGTCGGGAAGCCGGCCCTTGCCGGAGTCGGCGCCGGTCAGGCGGCCCACCGCAGGCTCGACCACCAGCGCTCCACGGCCGCGCAGGGTGGCGACGTTGGCCCGGGTGGCGGCGTGCTCCCACATCTCGGTGTGCATGGCCGGCACGAAGACCACCGGGCATCGCGCGGTCAACAGGACGTTGGTGAGCAGGTCGTCGGCTCGGCCGTGTGCTGCCCGAGCCAGCAGGTCGGCGGTGGCCGGAGCGACCACGACGAGGTCGGCGGTCTGTCCGATGCGCACGTGGGGCACCTCGTGGACCGACTCCCAGACCTGCGTGGTGACCGGCTTGCCGGAGAGCGCTGCCCAGGTGGCCTCGCCCACGAAGTGGAGCGCGGACGGCGTCGGGACGACGGTCACGTCGTAGCCCGCCTCGGTGAGGCGACGCAGCAGCTCGGCCGCTTTGTACGCCGCGATGCCTCCCGCGACGCCCAGCACGACCGAAGGCCGCGGCCCGCCCCCCTCAGGGGCGCTGGTCGCGGCCGGGTCCGTCATGGTCGGACGTGGGTCAGCTGTCGCGCGAGAAGCCGGACTCGAGGGCGGCAGCCTTCTTGGCCTCCTCCTCGGCGGCCAGCTCGGCCGGGTCGACGTCCTCGCAGGTGAGCAGGTCGTCGTTGATCTCGCGCAGCGCGATCGACAGCGGCTTCTCCTGGACGTGCGTCTCGACCAGGGGTCCGACGTACTCCAGCAGGCCCTCGCCGAGCTGTGAGTAGTAGGCGTTGATCTGCCGCGCGCGCTTGGCGCTGTAGAGGACCAGGCGGTACTTGCTGTCGGTCTTGGTCAGCAGATCGTCGATCGAGGGGTTGGTCACGCCCTCGGCAGCGGGAGTGGGGGCAGACACGCAACAGCCTCACAAAGAGTCGGAGTCACTCGGGACACACACGGATGCGCGCGTGGGTTCACCCACGCTCACACAGGGCCAGGTCGCCCGACCATCAAGGCTACCAACTCCTCGGCGGCATCGTGAATTTCCGTGTTCACGATCTTCGTGTCGAACTCCGCCTCCGCGGCCAGCTCCAGCCGGGCGCTGGCGAGCCGCCGATCGCGCTCGGCCTCCCCCTCGGTGCCACGGCCGACCAGGCGGCGTACCAGCTCCTCCCACGACGGTGGCGCCAGGAAGCAGAAGAACGCCTCCGGCATCCGCTCACGCACCTGGCG
>DATBBE010000098.1:0-2589 GCA_036271155.1 Nocardioides sp.
CCGAGCGCCGGGACCCTCGGCGGGGTCGCCCGGGCCACCAGCCAGGCGATGCTGGTACTGGAGGCCGCGGCGTACGACGTGGTGCTGGTCGAGACGGTCGGCGTCGGGCAGTCGGAGACCACCGTGGCCGGCATGGTCGACACGTTCTTGTTCCTCACCCTCGCCCGCACGGGCGACCAGCTGCAGGGCATCAAGCGCGGCATCCTCGAGCTGGCCGACGTGATCGCGGTGAACAAGGCCGATGACATCGGGGGCGTCGACCGCGAGACCGAGGCGAGGTCCGCCGCTCGCGAGCTCAGCGGCGTGCTACGGATGGTCCATGGTCGCGAGCGCGCGCCGGCGGTCGTCACCTGCTCGGGCCTGACCGGCGCCGGCGTCGACGACGTCTGGCAGCGGGTCCTCGACCACCGCGGGGTCCTCGGCGCAGACGGTCTCGCCGAGCGGCGGGCCCACCAGCGGCTGGACTTCACCTGGGCGCTGGTCCGCGACGAGCTCGAGCAGCGGCTGCGGCGTTCCGAGCCGGTCCGCCGCGTGCGCGGCGAGGTGCGGGATCTGGTGCTGGAGGGGAGGCTGCCCGCGGTCGCCGCCGCCGACCGGATCCTCGCGGCGTACGACGACGCGAGGGGTGGAGGAGGGGAGCACGATTCCGGCGTCGAGGGCACTGTGAACTAATCTCCTACGGACATGTCCACGGAAGAAGCGCTCGCGATCGTCGAGACGGTGGTCGACAAACGTGAAGACGAGCTCGTCGACCTACGCCGCGATCTCCACGCCCACCCCGAGCTGTCCTGGCAGGAGCGCCGCAGCACCGATCTGGTCGCCCACCACCTCGATGCCGCGGGCTGGCGGCTGACCCGCACCGGTGACTCCGGCCTGATCGCCGACCTCGGCGACGACGGCCTCCGGGTCGCGCTGCGGGCCGACCTCGACGCCCTGCCGGTCGACGACACGACGGGTGACTCCTGGCGCAGCCAGGTCGCCGGCGTCGCCCACGCGTGCGGACACGACGTCCACACGACGGCCCTGCTCGGCGCCGGCCTCGCGCTGGCCGAGGTGCACGCCTCGGGTCAGCTGTCGGGCCGGGTGCGCCTGCTCTTCCAGCCCGCCGAGGAGGTCATGCCCGGCGGCGCTCTGCGGCTGATGGAGCTCGATGCGCTCGACGAGGTGAGCCGTATCTTCTGCCTCCACTGCGACCCCACCATCGACGTCGGCCGGGTCGGGCTGCGCGAGGGGCCCGTCACCGGCGCCGCCGACGCGCTCCAGATCAGCCTGAGCGGCGGGGGCGGTCACACGAGCCGGCCCCACCTGACCGAGGACCTCACCTTCGCGTTGGGCAAGCTCGTGACCGAGCTGCCGGCCGTGCTGTCCCGCCGAGTCGACCCACGGGCCGGCGTGAGCGTGGTCTGGGGGCGGCTCGAGGCAGGCCGCGCCCTGAACGTCATCCCGGACCTCGGCTCCCTGGCCGGCACGGTGCGGATGCTCGACGCCGTCGCCTGGAGCGATATGGAGGAGCGGATCCGCCAGCACGTGGCCGAGATCGTCGCGCCGTACGGCGTGGACGCCGTCGTTGACTACCGCCGCGGTGTCCCGCCGGTCGTCAACGACGCGGCCTCGGTCGCGGTGCTCGGCCGGGCCGTCGACGAGATGCTCGGCACGGCCGGCCGCGCACCCACCTCGCAGAGCCTGGGGGGTGAGGACTTCGCGTGGTACCTCACCCGGGTCCCCGGCGCCATGGGACGCCTCGGCACCCGCGAGCCCGGCGGTGCGACGTACGACCTCCACCAGGGCAACCTGCGCGTCGACGAGCGCGCGACGGCGATCGGCGCCAAGGTGCTCGCCGGCGCCGCGGTCGCGTCCCTGTGACCTGCTGGTGACGCTCGGATGACCGTGCGACGACGCCCTCGTGGCCGTGGGGGGTCACCGTTCGGTCACACTCCTGGCGCTGGGCGCCGGGTAGCGACCGGAGGGGTTCGCGTGCACTAGGGTGGCTCCACATTTCCCGCCCCGCCAGGGTGGGACGAACGAGGAGATCACTCTTGCGCCACACCATCAAGATCGTCGCGGCACTGGGTGCCGCGTCGCTGCTGGTCGCCGGCTGCGGCAAGCCCAGCAGCTCGACTGCAACCACCACCCCGTCGTCGCCGACCAGCTCGAACACGGCATCCGCGGGCGGCAAGCTGAACGCCTGCATGGTGCTCGACATCGGCGGTGTGGACGACCACTCGTTCAACCAGTCGTCGTGGGCGGGCATGCAGGCCGCCAAGGCGACCAACCCCGACCTCACGATCTCCTATGTCGGCTCCAACTCGCAGAACGACTACACGCCCAACCTGAACGCCGAGACCAACAAGGGCTGCGACACCGTGATCGCGGTCGGCGGCCTGATGGGCACGGCGGTCGCCAAGGCGGCCAAGGCCAACCCGAAGCAGCACTACGCCGAGATCGACGACAGCAACCAGGGCCTGAAGAACGTCTACGGCCTGCAGTACAACACCGCGCAGGGCGGCTTCCTCGGTGGTTACCTCGCCGCCGCCATGTCGAAGACCGGCAAGGTCGCGACGTACGGCGGCCTCAACATCCCGCCCGTCA
>DATBBE010000099.1:0-14272 GCA_036271155.1 Nocardioides sp.
CGGGACCGCGACGTCGAGGTATCCCTCGAACGCGATCGGCTCGTCGTACTGCGAGGTCTGGAAGTTCTTCGGCATGTCGGGGTAGAAGTAGTTCTTCCGGGCGAACCGGCACCACTCGGCGATCTCGCAGTTCAGCGCCAGGCCGATCCGGATCGCCGACTCGATCGCCTGGGCGTTGACCACCGGCATCGAGCCCGGCAGGCCTAGGCAGGTCGGGCAGGTCTGCGTGTTCGGCTCGGCACCGAACTCCGTGGGGCAGCCGCAGAACATCTTGGTCGCGGTGTTCAGCTCGACGTGCACCTCGAGCCCGAACGCCGGGTCGAAGCGCTCGAGCGCGTCGTCGTAGGACATCAGGGCGTCGGTCATGCTCCGGCTCCGTTCAGCTCAGGGGCACGGTCGAGGAGAGGACCGCCCCACTGTCGGGCCAGCAGCACCTCGAGCGCCGCGCCCACGCGGTAGACACGGTCGTCGGCCATCGCGGGAGCGAGGATCTGGACGCCGGCCGGCAGGCCGTCCTCGTCGGCCAGGCCACTGGGCACCGAGATGCCGGGAACGCCCGACAGGTTCGCCGGGATGGTGGCCAGGTCGTTGAGATACATCGCGAGGGGGTCGTCGATCTTCTCCCCGATCCGGAACGCCGTGGTCGGCGCGGTGGGGCTCACCAGCACGTCGGCCTGCTCGAACGCCGCCTCGAAGTCGCGTGTGATCAGCGTGCGCACCTTCTGGGCCTGGCCGTAGTAGGCGTCGTAGTAGCCGCTGGACAGGGCGTAGGTGCCGAGGATGATCCGTCGCTTCACCTCGTCGCCGAAGCCCGCCTCGCGGGTGGCGCGCATGACGTCCTCGGCGCTCGGCCGATCGGTCGGGTGGTCGTCGGGAGTGACCCGCAAGCCGTATCGCATGGCGTCGAAGCGGGCGAGGTTGGACGACGCCTCGGCCGGGAGGATCAGGTAGTACGTCGCCAGTGCATGCACGAAGTGGGGGCAGGAGACCTCGACGACCTCCGCGCCCGCCTTCGTCATCAGCTCCACCGACTCCTCGAAGCGGGCGAGGACGCCGGTTTGGTACCCCTCCCCGCCGAGCTCCTGGACGACCCCGATGCGCACGCCGCTCAGGTCGCCGTCCGCGCCGCGCCGGGCGGCGTCCACCACCGCGGGCAGCGGCTGGTCGATCGAGGTGGAGTCGAGGGGGTCGTGCCCCCCGATCACCTCGTGGAGCAGCGCGGCGTCCAGCACGGTGCGGGTCACCGGGCCGGCCTGGTCCAGGGAGTTGGCCAGGGCGACCAGCCCGTAGCGCGACACCCCGCCGTAGGTCGGCTTCACCCCGACGGTGCCGGTGACGGCCCCCGGCTGCCGGATGGACCCACCGGTGTCGGTGCCGATCGCCAGCGGCGCTTGGTACGACGCGACGGCCGCGGCGCTCCCACCGCCCGAGCCACCGGGGATCCGGTCGAGGTCCCACGGGTTGTGGGTCGGACCATAGGCGCTGTGCTCGGTCGAGGAGCCCATCGCGAACTCGTCCATGTTGGTCTTGCCCAGGATCGGCAGACCGGCAGCGCGCAGACGGGCGACGACCGTCGCGTCGTACGGCGGGACCCAGCCCTGCAGGATCCGCGAGCCGCACGTCGTCGGCAGCCCGCGCGTCGCGATCACGTCCTTGACCGCGATCGGGATGCCGTCGAGGGGCCCGTACGCCGACCCGTCGGCGCGCCGCCGGTCGGAGGCGGCCGCGTCGCGCAGCGCACCCTCGGCGTCGACCTCCAGGAAGGCGTGCACGGCACCGTCGACCGCCGCGATCCGGTCGAGGTGGGAGCGGGTGATCTCGACACTCGACGTCTCGCCCCTCGCGAGGGCCTCGGCCAGGGCCGCGGCGGTCCGCCGGTCCGGCGCCGAGGCGCTCACTGCTCGTCTCCGAGGATGTGGGGCACCTTGAAGCGCTGCTGCTCGACCTCGGGGGCGCCGCTGAGAGCCTCCTCGGCGGTCAGGCACGGCTGCACGACGTCCTCGCGGAAGACGTTGGTCAGCGGGAGCGCGTGGGACGTCGGGGGCACGTCGTCGCCTGCGACGCCCTGGATCGAGGCGATCGACTCCAGGATCACCGTCAGCTGAGGCGCGAGGTGGTCCAGCTCGGCGGGGGTCAGGTCTATCCTGGCCAGATCGGCGAGGTGGGCCACCTCGTCGCGTGAGATCGCGTGCTCGGAAGGGTCGGGCATGTGCTCATCCTAGGGAGACGGCGTCCGACGCAACCATTCGGTTCCTTCACCACGTTCGACGTAGTAGTGACCATCCACCTAGCCCTCGGGAGAACCCCATGACACGACGATCGACCTGGATCCGACGCAGTGGCGCGGGTGTTCTCGCCGTCGCCGTCACCGGCGCCCTCGCGCTGAGTCTCCCAGGGGCCTCGGACGCGGCATCGGCCCGCGGGGCGGTCCCACAGAAGTCCTACGCCGTCGGCCCGACCCTCCATCTCGGACACGGCTCGACCACCGTCGGGTTGCCGCAATATGCGCAGTCGCTCTACTACACCTCGGCCGGACTGCTCGTGCGGACGAACAAGGACGGCTCGTCCGACGGCGGTGCGCCCTTCCACTTCCAGCTCGTGAAGGCCGACGGGAAGACGAAGCGGCTCGGCCTGACCCTCGGTGAGGTCGTCCCCGACACGGACCCGACCGAGCCCTACCTGGCCTGGGCGAAGATGAAGGGCGGACGGATCCGCGTCGTCGTCCGCGACGTCAGAACGGACCGCAACGTCGCGAACGTCGCCGTGCCCGGCACCTTCGACTGGGGTGGCTGGAGCGCGCCGCCGGTGAGCCTGGTGGGTCATCGCGTGTACGTCGGCACCAACGACAAGACGGAGGTCGTCAACTGGCGCACGGGTCGGGCCAAGGCGAGCCACACGGTCCCCGGCTCGCACTTCCCCGACGTGCTCGGAAGGCATGCCGTGGTGGACCGGGCACACGCGACGCAGGTCATCGACGTCGCCTCCGGGAAGGTTCTGCTCGAGGTCTCGCAGAAGCGACGCTTCGTGTTCGTGCAGCTCTCCCCGGACGGCCGCTTCGCGACCACCTCGGGTGGCATGGGTGAAGGCGTCACCGGCCCGTTCAAGGTCTACGACCTCCGGCGGGGCACCTCCGTCCGCCTGCCGGGCACCGACTGGGGCTACGGGTGGAGCGCCAACGGGAGAAACGTCTACCGGGTGGAGGGCTCCACGATGACCACGTGCGCCGCCAGGACCGGCACCTGCCACGCGACGCGGGTGCCCGCCCTCCCGAAGCAGCCGAGCGTGCGCTATCCCGGCATCCTCTACGAGGCCTGAGCAGGCGACCTACCCAACCATTCGGCTCTGTCGCAGCATCTGACGAGGTGACCGCACACCGAGCACCTCGGGAGAGCCCATGGCACGACGACAGTCGGACGCCGAGTTCACCGAGTTCGTCCATGCAGCGTGGCCGGCGCTGTACCGCACGGCCTACCTCCTCGTGGGCGACACCGGCCTGGCCGAGGACCTCGTCCAGACCGCACTGGCGAAGACCTACGCGTCTTGGGGCAAGCTGCGCGAGCTGCGAGCCGCACGGGCCTACGCACGCACCACCTTGGTCAACACCGCCTCGAGCTGGTTCCGCAGGAAGGGCTGGCGCAACGAGCGACCGACCGAGCGTCTCCGGGAGGCGGCGTACGACGAGGACCCGAGCGTGCGCCCGGCCCTGATGCAGGCGCTCGCCCAGCTGCCGCCGAGGCAGCGTGCCGTGATCGTCCTGCGGTTCTACGACGACCTCTCGGTCGCCGACACCGCTCGGGCCCTCAGCTGCGCCGAGGGCACCGTGAAGAGCCAGACCTCCGACGCCCTGTCCTCGCTGCGCGCACTGCTCGGCGAGACCGTCGTTCCGCTCGACTCAGGAGCCCACTCATGACTGACGACCTCGCCACCCTGCTTCGCCACGAGGCTGACGCCCTTCACGTCCCGGGCGCGCCGGCGTACGACATCGTGAGCGCCGGGCAGCGGCGTCGGCGACGCCGCAGAGCGGCACGGGCGGTCGTCGCCGCGGGCCTGGTCACGGCGGTCGGCATTTTCGCCTCGGGGCTCTCCTGGGGTCACCACTCCGGCTCCGACCACTTCGAACCGGCCGACGCGGGCGTGCTCAGCGGCACGGAGCCGACCTTCACGGCGAAGACCATCCGCCTCACTCCCCAGGTCTCCGTGACGCTCGAGCAGCGGCCGGTGATCCAGCTCTACAGCTCGGCCGGGCTCGTCGTGCTCACCTCGCCGCCCGACGACCCGCACCAGCGGCCGCCGTACCACCTGAGCCTGATCAATGCCCAGGGCACGAGGAACGACCTCGGCGTCACGCTCTCGACGAGCTGGGTGAGCGCGGAGTACGACCAGCCGTACGTTGCCTGGGCGGTCCCGACCACGCACGGCTTCGAGGTCGTGGTCCGCGACCTGACGACCGGTCGCGACGTCGCTCAGGTCCCGGTCGACGTGCGTGGCCGCCACCCGATGCCGTCCCACCACGGCCTGGTGATCTCACTGGACGGTGACACCGTCTACGCGACGGCCCAAGGCGGCGGGTACGCCATCGACTGGCGCACCGGTGACGTCACGGACGCACCGCTCCTCAGCATCGGCCGGGTGGTCGGCGTGCACGGTGGACGCGTCCTGGACTACCAAGCCCACCAGGTGAAGGACGTCGCGACCGGACGCCTCCTTCTCGACATCGGACCTCACGGCAACGGCAGCCTCTCGCCCGACGGTCGCTACGTGCTGGTGACCCGGGACAGTGGCGCGATCGTCGTCTACGACGTGCAGACCGGGACCCGGGTGCGCATGTCGGCCACCTTCGGGGTCTGGGGCTGGACCCCCGACGGGCGACCCCTCGGGCTGGTCTCGGACGACTCGCGCCTGGTGACCTGCGACCCGGTCGACGGCGACTGCACGGGCACGGCGTACCCGTCCGGGCGACAGCTGGCGCTGCCCGGGGAGTCCGGCTACGCCGTCCAGATCGGTGTGACCGGATGAGGACAGGACGAGCTTGGCCAAACCGCCTCCATCGGGGGCAGGTCGCGACTACCGTTCTGAGCTGAACTGACATGTACGCCACCAGTCAGGCCGACTATGAACACAGCACTCTCCACAGTTCGTGAAACCGAGGTCGACGGCGTCCTGTGCTTCTACGTGGACATGGGACGTGCGGCCTCGGCTGCCCATCTGCTCTTCCGCCAAGGCACGGCCGACGAGCCCTTGCACGAGACGGGCTGGCTGCACCTGCTCGAGCACCTCGCCCTGCTCGACCGCGAGACGCTCACCCGGCCGATCGAGGGCCGGCTGTCGCTGCTGCTCACCCACTTCGCCGCCTTCGGCGAGCCCGAGGCGATCACCCAGCACCTCGGCGCGCTCGCCGGCTGGCTGAGCGAGCCGGACCTGCGTCTGCTCGCCCGTGAGCGAGGCGTGCTGCAGTCCCGCGCACAGGGGCCCCGTGACGGGCTGGTGAGCTCCCTGACCTGGCGGTACGGCGCCCGCGGTCCCGGCGTCGCCAGCTACGCGGAGGTCGGCTCGGTGCGGGCGACCGAGCAGCTGCTCACCGAGCGCTCGCGCCAGGTGTTCACGGCCTCCAACGCGGTCCTGGTCCTGGACGGCCCCCCGCCCGCCGACCTCAAGCTGCCTCTCCCCGCCGGGGAGTACCTGCCGGCGCCGGTGGCGACGCCGCTGCCGCGACCGCTCCCGTCGGCGTACCGCGACGAAGCCGGGCTCACGCTCAGCGGCGCGGTCGCCCGCACGCACGAGGCGGGCTTCCTGCCGGACATCCTCGAGCGCTGCCTCCACGACGGGTTGCGCCACCACACCGGTGGCGCCTACGGACTGTGGTCGGGCATGACCGAGGTCGACAACGGACAGGCCGTGGTGGCGGCCGGGGCCGAGGTCGTCCCCGAGATGCTCCCCAGCCTGGCCCGGGCATCCCTGGAGGTCACCCAGCGCCTGAGCGACGAAGGGGTCCCCCGCGAGTGGGTGCAGGAGGCCGTCGACGCCCGGCTGAGGGTCCTGGAGTCGCCCGCGGCGATGGTCGAGACCGCTCTCGAGGCGGCGTACGCCGTCCTCCGCGACCAGGTCCCGGTCAGCTACGACGAGCTCCGCGAGCAGCTGCACGACACCAACCCGGCACGGGTGGACCAGGCGGCCCGCGAGCTGCACGCCTCGCTGCTGGTCGGTCTCCCCGAAGCCGCACCGCTGGGGCGGACGCTCCCCGCGGTGACCTTCCCCGACGCTCGCCCGAGCGGCGCCGGCCAGAAGCACAGCCACGTCAACTGGCCGGCCGACCTGACGACCTTCTCCGCCGACGAGCTGGTCGCGGAGCGCGTCACCGGCACGATGTGTCGTGCCATGCGCATCAAGGACATCGTCGCCCTGCTGGCCTGGCGCGACGGCGCACGACACCTGATCGGCGAGGACGGGTCCGTCCTCGAGATGGAGCCACGCGAGTGGATGCGCGGCAAGGACCTGACCAAGGCGCTGGATGCGGCGGTGCCCACCGAGCTTCAGGTCCCGATGTCCGACCGGTTGGTGACCTTCCACCGGATGAGCACCACGGAGCGCGCGGCGGTGGCCTTCGGCCGGTTCGCGAACACCCGTGCGGGGCTCGCCTCGATGCTCGCCGTCGTGACCGTGCTGGCGGCGTGGGCCCTGGTCGCCGGTCACCGCATCGTCGGGGTCGCGCTCGTCCTGCTCGCGGCCGCCCTCGGCGCCCACCTGTGGCGCACCGAGGCCGAGCGCTCGCCGGTCTCTGCATCGTCACCGCCACCGTCTGCGACGCCCTCGGCGACGACCTAGGGCCGTCGTGCCGCTCACCACGCTGCGTGACGGGCGGACCCTCGCGTGGTCTGAGGGAGGCGACCCCGAGGGCACGCCGGTCCTGTTCTTCCATGGCTGCCCGGACACCCGGCGTGCGGCGTGGAGCGGGTACGCCGCCGCCCGAGCGGCCGGTGTCCGCCTGGTCGCGGCCAACCGGCCCGGGTACGGCGCCTCCACGCCCGCTCCTGCGTCGTACCGACGGGTCGTGGACGACGCCGCCGAGCTCGCCGACTCACTCGGCATCGACCGCTTCGGAGTGCTGGGCATGTCGGTGGGTGGCACCTTCGCGCTGGCCTGCGCGTCCCTGCTCCCGGAGAGGGTGACCACCGCCGCGGTCGTGGCGACCCCGGGCGAGACGCCGGACCTGCCTCTGGATCAGGTACGGCCGGAGTTCCTGGAGTACCGCGCGGCCATCGACCCCGAGGATCCCGACGACGCCGGTCTGGCCGCGCGCTGGCTGGCCGAGCTTCCGGCCGACGATCGCTCTCTGGTGGACGGACCGGCCGCCGAGGTCGCGGCCGCCGCACGCGAGGCGATCCTGGTGCCGGACGGCTACCTCGCCGACGTGAGCCTGCTCTTCGGCCCCTGGCCGCTCGGGTTGGCAGACGTCGGATGCTCGGTACGGCTGTGGTACGGCGACCAGGACACCCACGCACCCGCGCACCATGGCACCTGGCTGGCCGCCCGGCTGCCACACGCCACCCTCGATGTGCTGCCCGGGCAGGGGCACCTGGGGTCGCTGATGCGGTCGTGGGACCGGATCCTGGCGGGTTTCACAGAGCGGTAGGCCCGCTCTCCAGGAGCACCTTGAACCCGCCCTCGTCGAGGACCGGGACGCCGAGCTGCTCGGCCTTCTCTGCCTTGGATCCGGCGTTGTCGCCGACCACGACGAAGTCCGTCTTCTTCGAGACCGACCCCGCGGCCTTGCCGCCGCGCGACAGGATCGCCTCCTTGGCGGAGTCGCGTGAGAAGTCGACCAGCGACCCGGTCACCACGACGGTGAGACCCTCCAGGGTGCGGGCGACGGACTCGTCGCGCACGTCGGCCATGCTGACGCCGGACGCCTCCCACTTGTCGACGATCGCCTCGTGCCAGTCGACCTTGAACCACTCGATCACGGCCTCGGCGATCGTCGGCCCGACCCCCTCGGCAGCGGCCAAGGCCTCCTCGGAGGCGGCCCGGATGGCGGTCATCGAGCCGAACTCGGTCGCCAGCGCCCGCGCCGCCGTCGGTCCGACGTGTCGGACCGAGAGCGCGACCAGCACCCGCCACAGGGGCACGCCCTTGGCCCGAGCGAGGTTGTCGAGGAGCCGCTGACCGTTCGCCGACAGGACGCGGTCGCCCTCCTCTCCCTTCTTCGCGGCCCGGGTGAACAGGTCGGTGCGCAGCAGCTTGTCGGCAGACAGGTCGAAGACGTCGCCCTCGTCCTCGATGACGTCGGCCTCGAGCATCGCCACCGCCGCCTCGTAGCCGAGCCCCTCGATGTCGAAGGCGCCACGGCCGGCCACGTGGAAGACCCGCTCGCGCACCTGGGCCGGACAGAACCGGTGGTTGGGACACCGGAGGTCCTTGTCGCCTTCCTTCTGCTGGGCCAGCTCGGTGTCGCAGGAAGGGCACCTTGTGGGCATCACCCACTTCCGCAGACCCTTCGGGCGCAGCCCGAGCACCGGGCCGACGATCTCGGGAATCACGTCTCCGGCCTTGCGCAGCACGACGGTGTCGCCCGGCCGGACGTCCTTGCGCTGCACCTCGTGGGCGTTGTGGAGCGTGGCGTTCTCGACGGTGGACCCGGCCACCTTGGTCGGCTCCATCACGCCGTACGGCGTGGCCCGGCCGGTGCGGCCGACGTTCACGAGGATGTCCAGCAGCTTGGCGTTGACCTCCTCGGGCGGGTACTTGAACGCGATCGCCCAACGCGGCGCACGCGACGTCGAGCCGAGCCGGCGCTGGAGCGCGACGTCGTCGACCTTCACCACGACGCCGTCGATCTCGTAGGGGACGATCGAGTGGCGGTGCTCGCCGGCATTCTCGATGTAGCCCTCGACCTCCTGCAGGGTGCCGAACACCCGGACCTGGCTCGACGTGGGCAGGCCCCAGGCGGCCAGCGCCTCGTAGGCGTGGGACTGGGCGGTGGGCTCGAAGCCCTCACGGGCACCGATGCCGTGGCAGACCATGCCGAGCGCCCGGGAGGCGGTGACGCGTGGGTTCTTCTGGCGCAGGGACCCCGCCGCGGAGTTGCGCGGGTTGGCGAAGGGCGGCTTGCCGGCCTCGGTCAGCGACTCGTTGAGCCGCTCGAAGGCCTCGACCGGAAGGAACACCTCCCCACGCACCTCCAGCAGCTCGGGGACCGGGAAGTCCTGCGACGCGGTCAGCTGATGGGGGATCGCCTCGATCGTCTTGACGTTGGGGGTGACGTCCTCGCCGGTGCGGCCGTCACCGCGGGTCAGCGCACGGGTGAGCCGGCCGCGCTCGTAGAGCAGGTTGATCGCCAGGCCATCGACCTTGAGCTCGCAGAGCAGGGCCGGGTCGTCGACGCCGTCGCGCGCGAGCCGGGCATGCCACGACGCGAGCTCGTCGTAGGAGAAGGCGTTGTCGAGGCTCTCCATGGGTCGCCGGTGGTCGACGGCGGTGAACTCCGTGGAGACGGCACCGCCGACCTTCTGGGTCGGGGAGTCGGGGGTGCGCAGCTCGGGGAACTCCTCCTCGAGGTCCTGGAGGCCGCGCATGCGCACGTCGTAGTCGGCATCGGAGAGGGTCGGCTCGTCGAGCACGAAATAGCGCCAGCGCGCATCCTCGATCTGCTCGCTCAGCTGACGGTGACGCTCCCTGGCCTCGGGAGTCGCCGACTTCGGTTCGCCCATGCCGCCTATCCTGCCAACGACCGCCGACATCTCCCACCCGCCCCGGGCGACGACCCATCCGGTCCCCGCGGCGTACCGAACCCGTCCTGTGGAGAGCACCCTGCCCGACTCCCTGTCCGACCTCGGCCCGCAGCTCACCGATCACGACTCGGTGAGCCGGCCCGTCGCGGCAGTGCTCGTGCTCCACGGCGGCAAGGACCACTCGCGCTCGCCCGTGACCGGCCGCAGCCTGTCGTGGCAGCGCGGTGCCGCCCTGGGGCGGACGCTCGGCCGGCGCCTGCACGCGCAGGGCGTGGCCGTCCGCCTCCTCCGCTATCGCAGCGTGGGATGGAACGGCGACGGAGCCGACAAGATCGCCGACGCGGGCTGGGCGCTGGAACAGATCCGCGTCGAGCTCGGCGAGCTGCCGGTGGCCCTGGTGGGGCACTCCATGGGCGGGCGGACGGCGTGCCACGCCGCCGACCACCCGCTGGTCCGAGGCGTCGTGGCGCTCGCCCCCTGGCTGCCGCCCGACGAGTCGGTGACCGCTCTGCGCGGCAAGGAGCTGCACGCGGCCCACGGCCGGCGCGACCGGATCACCCGGGCCGCCGACACGCGCGCCTACGTCGAGCGGGCGACCGAGGTGGCCACGGCCGCCTCGTTCACCGACATGGGCGACCGCGGTCACTACCTGCTGACCGGCGTCCACGCCTGGAACG
This sequence comes from Nocardioides sp., assembly GCA_036271155.1. GTDB lineage: Bacteria > Actinomycetota > Actinomycetes > Propionibacteriales > Nocardioidaceae > Nocardioides. The sequence goes on from DATBBE010000099.1 coordinate 10,403, forward strand.
GCTTCGCCGAGGACCGCGTACGCCGCCTCCTGGGCTGAGGCCCCCCTTCGTCCGGACCCCGGATGAAACCGATTTGTTCTATCCGCTTCGGCTTGCTATCGTCGTCATGGAACGAAACCGTTCCGTTTCATCCTTGGGTCTCGACAGGCTCGACCAGCGATCGAAAGTGACCACCGCATGACCCCCGCCGAAGCAGCCGTCGCCGCCGCCCGACCCCGCGTCGAGGGCGACCGCGAGCAGGAGATCCTCGACGCCGCGCTCGAGGTGCTCGCCGAGGTCGGCTACGACCGGCTCACCATGGACGCCGTCGCCCAGCGGGCGAAGGCCTCCAAGGCGACGCTGTACCGCCGGTGGAACTCCAAGGCGAAGCTGGTGGTCGAGTCGCTCGCCCGGATGAAGACGACTCCCGAGGTCCTCGACACCGGAGACCTGCGGGCCGACCTGCTGACCGCGTTCTGCGGGATGGGTGGGCTCACCGACCACGACACGACCTCCACGTTCGGCGCCGTGGTGACCGCGGTGACGACCGACCCGGAGTTCGCCGCGGAGTTCCGTGAGCAGGTCGTCGGCCCGAAGTCGCGCGTCTCACGCAGAGTCTTCGAGCGGGCACGCGACCGCGGGCAGCTCCGCGAAGGGGTCGACCTCGACCTCGTCGCCCCGGCCCTGGCCGGCATCGTCCTGCACCGCGTCTTCGTCCTCGGCGAGGAGCCCGACTCGGCGCTCATCGAGCGCGTGATCGACCAGATCATCCTGCCGGCTGTCAGGCCGCAGGCCTGAGAAACGTCAACCACTCGCGAGCCCACTCGTAGCACCCCAGCACGTAGCCACCACATCAACACGTCCAGAAGTGTCCAGAAGTAAGGAAAGCCATGTCCGACCTGACCGAGACCGTCGGCGCTCCCCAGCCGGAGGTCGACACCTCCGACGGGAAGCAGCAACACCTGGGCTGGGCCCTGGTGCTCATCTGCATCGCCCAGCTGATGGTGGTCCTCGACGCCACGATCGCCAACATCGCCCTGCCGTTCATCGGCAAGGACCTCCACATGTCCGGCACGAACCTCACCTGGATCGTCACCGGCTACTCCCTCGCCTTCGGCGGCCTGCTGCTGCTCGGCGGTCGCCTCGGTGACCTCTACGGCCGGCGTAGGGTCTTCATGATCGGCCTGTCGATCTTCGCCGTCGCCTCACTGCTCGGCGGCCTCGCGCAGAACGAGACGCTCCTGCTGGGTGCACGGGGCATCCAGGGCCTCGGTGCCGCCCTCGCGTCGCCTGCCGCCTTGGCGCTGATCACCACCACCTTCCCGGCCGGACCGGCGCGCAACCGCGCGTTCGCGGTGTACGCCGCCATGTCCGGCGCCGGTGCGGCCGTCGGCCTGATCCTCGGCGGCTGGCTGACCGGGCTGAACGTCCACATGTTCAACGCCCAGGACGGCTGGCGCCTGACCTTCCTGATCAACGTGCCGATCGGGCTGATCGCGGCTCTGCTCGCGCCCCGCTTCCTCAGGGAGTCGGAGTCACGACCGGGCCAGCTCGACATCCCCGGTGCGCTGGCCGGCACCGGCGGTCTGCTCGCGCTGGTCTACGGGCTCACCCGCGCCGGCAACGCGGCGTACGGCTGGAGCAACGGCGGCACCATCGCCGCCCTGACCGCCGGCGTCGTGCTCCTGGTGCTGTTCTTCATGGTGGAGTTCCGGGTCGAGCACCCGCTGCTGCCGTTCCGCATCTTCATGAACCGCACGCGTGCGGCGAGCTTCGTGGCGATGATGCTGCTCCCGGCCGCGATGTTCGCGATGTTCTTCTTCCTGAGCCTGTTCATCCAGAACGTCATGGGGTACAGCCCGCTCAAGGCCGGCTTCGCGTTCCTGCCGTTCAGCATCTGCATCATCATCAGCGCCACGATCGTCTCGAGCCTGGCCAACCGGATCGACCCGCGCTACATCGCGGGTGTCGGCACACTCATGGCGTCGGCCGCGCTGTTCGGCTTCTCGCGACTGAGCGTGCCCGACAGTGGCAGCGACGTCCTGAGCGCCGTCAGCCAGGGTCACGCCCTGGGCTCCGACGTCAGCTACTGGACGCAGATCCTGCCCTACGTCTGCCTGATGGCGCTCGGCATGGGCGCGGTGTTCGTGCCGCTGACCCTGACCGCCGTGCACCACGTGCGGGCCGAGGACTCCGGCATCGGCTCGGGCGTCCTGAACACGATGCAGCAGATCGGTGGCGCCTTGGGTCTGGCGATCCTGTCGACGGTGGGGTCCCACTTCACCAACAACCACATCGACAAGATCGCTCCGACGATCGGTCAGGGGATCTCCACCCTCGACCCCCACATCAGCTCGGCGCTGATGGCCAAGCTGGGGGTCAGCACCCCGGACGGGCTGACCGGTGCGCTCGCCTACGTCGGGAGCTTCCCGACCGGCGCGACCCACGCCTTCCTCGTCGGCGTCTTCCTGATGCTGGCCGGATCGGCGATCGTGTGGATCTTCCTCGACGTCAAGCACGAGGAGCTGGCCACCGACGCGCCCGAGCAGCAGGGCGTCCACGTCGGCTGATCACTGACGAAGTTGAACGGCGCCTTCTGACCGTTGAGCCGCGGGTCGCGCCGGGCACAGCCCGCCACGACCCGCGGCTCGACGGTCAGAAGGCGCCGTTCAACGTTTGCGGGCCAGGCTCACGCCGTCGCGGACGGGGAGCAGGACGACGTCGACGCGGTCGTCGGCGACCAGGGACTCGTTGAGGTCGTGGATCGCGTGGTCGTCGTCGCTCTCGGGAGCCAGCACCCGCCCGTCGCGGAGCATGTTGTCGAGCACCATCAGGCCACCCGGGCGCAGGCGCGGCAGGATCTCCTCGACGTACGCCGGGTAGCCGGTCTTGTCGGCGTCGATGAAGGCGAAGTCGAGGTACGGCTCGGTGGGGAGAGACCGCAGCGTCTCGACAGCGGGCGCGATCCGCAGCTCGATCCGGTCGGACAGACCCGCGCGCTCCCAGTGGCTTCGGGCGATCGAGGTGTACTCCTCACTCACGTCACAGCACAGCAGGTGTCCGTCGGCCGGGAGGCCGCGGGCGATGCAGATCGAGGAGTATCCGGTGAACGTGCCGACCTCCACCGCCTGCCGGGCGCCGGTGAGCCGCACCAGCATGGTGAGCAGCTCCCCCTCGTCGTGGGTGATCTGCATGCCCGACTGCCGGGCCAGGTCTCGATGGGTGAGCTCGGTGAGGTCCCGCAGCACCTCGTCGGCAGGCTCGGAGTGGGCGAGGAGGTAGTGGTTGATCTCGGGGCTGACGATGTCCATGTCGGCGAGTCTGCCGCATCGGGCTAACCGGGGATCCGCGCCACGTGACCCCCCTTCGTGTCGTACCAGAGCACGTAGTCGCCGGCTCCCTGGGCCGGCGGACGGGACTTGGCGACGCCCCCCAGGTCGGCGAGTCGTCCCGTGACGAGGTCATAGCGCACCACGTCGAAGTCCGATGACGTGCGACCAGAGGTCTCGGCGAGGATCGCATCCGGGGTGAGGGACAGCTCGTAAGCCGGGCCTCCGGCCAGGTGGACGAGCATCCGGCCCGAGGGATCGAAGGCGAGGAGCTCGTCCCCGGCGTTGCCCCCACTGCCGCACCGCTCAGTCATGGCGATCACCGAGCGGTTCGCGGCGAAGGCACCGAGACCGCTCTGGAGATCGATCGTCGAAGCCATGTGACAGCCCGCGGACAGCGGCACGGGCACCCGGTGCGGTGAGGGGTCGTCCGCTGTCTCGGTCATCACCTCACCTTGGGTGGTCACCCAGGCGACCCGGCCGTCTCCGGCCGACATCACCGCGACGTCGTCCGCCACCTTGGTCAGCCTTCCGTCGAAGGTGGCCGAGTAGATCGTGAACG
>DATBBE010000100.1:0-2111 GCA_036271155.1 Nocardioides sp.
CGAGACCTGCGTCGTGCCGGACGGTGACATCGTGGCCCTCGAGGCCGGTGTCCCCGACGAGCTCGCCGCTGCCGTGGGTCTCTCCGGTGTTGCCGCCTGGATGGCGCTGGCGTCGCGAGCGCGGCTCCAGCCGGGAGAGCGGGTGCTGGTGCTCGGCGGTAGTGGTGCGGTGGGGCAGGTGGGCATCGGTGCCGCGCGGGTGCTGGGCGCGGAGTCGGTGGTCGCAGTCACGCGGCCCGCATCGGTCGAACGCGCGCGCACCGCCGGCGCCGACGTCGTCGTCCCCCTCGAGGGCGAGGTCGATGCGCTGACCGAAGCCCTGGCCGCCCATGGCCCCTTCGACGTCGTCCTCGACCCGGTCTTCGGGATCGCCGCGGAAGCGGCGTCCCGGTGCCTGGCGGAGCACGGCCGGCTGGTGAACCTCGGCGGAGCCGCCGGCGACCGAGCGACGTACTCCTCCGCCGTGCTGCGCGCCCGGACGGCCTCGATCCTGGGCTACACCAACAACGCCCTCACGGCCGAGCAGCGGCGCGAGGCGATCACCGCTGTCCTCGCTCACTCGGCGGCCGGCCGGATCCGGCTGGCCTACGCAGTGCATCCACTCGCCGAGGTCGAGAAGGTCTGGTCGCGCATCGCTGCGGGCGAGAGCGGTGCGCGCTGCGTCCTGGTGCCCTGACCTCTGCGTCTTGGGGGGCAGGTGCCCTCCAAGACGCAGTCTTCTACCCCTGGCCCGGATGACCCGGGGTGGTCTCTCCCGGAAGGCTCCCCTAGCCTGGCTCCGGACCTCGCAGCGCCTGGCATTGCCGAGCTGGGTGCATCCGCAGATCGCTGGGAGAAATTCCGTTGCCTCGGGTGCTCCGCATGCCTGACGTCACCGCCGGCCCCGACGAGGGCCTCCTCGCCGCTTGGCTGGTCGAGGAGTCGGCGCGCTTCGATGCTGCCCAGACCATCGCGTACGTCGAGACCGAGGACGAGCTGTTCAGCGTCGAGGCCGGGCGACCCGGCGTGCTGCTGAAGACCCTGGTCGAGCCGGGCACGCGCGTCGCCACCGGCACCCCGATCGGGGTACTGGGGGAGCCGTGGGAGCAGGTCCACGACCTCGACCCATTCCTCGCCGAGCTCGGCGTCGCGCCCACGGAGCATGTGGTGGAGCGGGTGATGGAGCCCTCGTGGTTCGAAGCCTCGGTGTCGGGTCACCGGGCCCAGCCATCGCCCGAGCTCGCCGTCGTCGCCGAGCTGACCATGCTCGACCCCACCCTCGACCCCACTCTCGACCCCACTCTCGACCCGGTCGAGCCCGCTCCCGAGCCGCGTCGCGGCACCCACGCAGCGGAGGTCGCGGAGCTGCACCACCACTACCTCCGGGCGCGGGTCCGCGCCGACCGCCTGGTTGCCCTGTCGTCGGAGCTGGAGCGCGAGCGTCCCGGCTCGGGGGTGACCGACCTGGTCGACCGGGCCGTGCTGGCCGCCCACCGACAGGTGCCGCAGCTCGCCGTCGCGCACACGGCGGCCGGCCGAGGGGCTGCGCCGGGGATCCCGGTCAGCCACCCTGGGCGCTTCGGCGTGGAGGAGGCGGTCGTCGTCGTACCCACCGGCCACTCCGCCGCGCTCGCGGTCGGCGGGGTCAGCAACGAGCCGGTGATCGACGGGGGAGCGGTGGTCCCCGGCAAGCTGATCACGCTCACCCTCTCGGTGCGCCCAGGCATCGTCGACGATGTGCAGGCCTCCCGCTGGCTAGCCGTCCTGGTGGCGCTGCTCGAGCGTCCGGAGTGGCTGCGGGAGTGACGCAACGTCATGCGTTTCGTGGCCCATAGCCCTCGGAACGGATGACGTCCCGGGGCTACCTTGAGCGCGTGGACCACCACCGCGCCCAGGCCTGGCTCGACCGCTACGTCGCCGCCTGGAAGTCCTACGACGCCCACGACATAGGTGAGCTCTTCAGCGACGACGTGCGATACCGCTACTACCCGCACGCCGACTGGGTCGTCGGCCGCGACGCGGTCGTCGCCAGCTGGCTGGCGGAGGACACGGACAGCCAGGGCTCGACGCGCGACGAGGCGGGGACCTACGACGCGACCTACTCGCCCGTCGCGGTCGAGGGTGACGTCGTC
>DATBBE010000101.1:0-10089 GCA_036271155.1 Nocardioides sp.
TGGCTCCCGCCTAGGCCGTGCAGAGCGACCATGACCGGCAGCGGCTCCGGGCGGGCACCGGGGTAGATCACCGACCAGCCGGTCTGCGCGCCGAGGCGCAGGCGCGACGAGAACGCGCCACTCACCACGCGTCCCGGCGTCACGTCGGGGATGTGGCCGGCCGGTCGGGTCTGCCCGAGGGCGCGACGCAGCCGGGCCTGGCCCGTCAGCCAGCCCTCGTCGACGGCGACGCCGGCGGCGCCGAGAGCCACGACGGCGCCGGCTCCGGCCAACAGGCCGCGTCGGGTCACCGACCCGCCCCCACGGCCAGCGCCTGTGGACAACGACTGCGGCGAGCGCTCCGGTGACGTCACAGTGGTGGGATGCGCACTCGGACGCTCCTGTTGTCGGCCATCCTGGCCACGGTCGTGCCCGTCTGGCTGGTCGGGCTCGCCGCCGGCGGCAGTGCCCCGGCAGGCAGCGCTGCCGGTGGGGCAAGGGCGACCTCGACGACGGCTGCTGCCTCGCCGGGAGCGGAGCGGGCGCTGGCGGTGCTGCGGGCGTGGGACCGACGTCGCTCGGCTGCCTGGCGTCGCGGCGACCCGGCGGCACTGGGGGCGCTGTACGCCCAAGGCTCTCGCGCGGGTCGCCGTGACGTCGCCGACCTCCTGCGGTGGAGGCGGCGGGGCCTGCGGGTCGTCGGTCTCCGACAGCAGGTGCTGGCCCTGCGGCTCGTCCGGCAGGGCCAGGTGCGCCCCGCCAGGATCGTCGTGCTGGTCACCGACCGCACCGTCGACGGCGTGGCGGTCGGAAGGGGTCGGCGTACGCCGGTCCCGCAGAGCGCCTGGGCGACCCAGCGCGTCTCTCTGCGTCGCGAGGCGGGTGCCTGGCAGGTGGTCGACGCACGGGCCCGGTCGACCGGATGAGGGCTCAGCGCTTTCCGGCGAGCCCGGCGGCGACGACGTCGGTCACGTCGTGGTCTCGGAACTCGTAGCCGGTGTCGACCAGCGCCTGGGGGAGCAGGTTCACCGACCCGAGGAGCTCGGGCGCCAGCGGGCCGGCACCGAGCTTGATCGCGGCCGAGGGCACCGGCAGGAACGCAGGACGGCGGACCGCGCGGGCGAGTGCTCGGGTGAACTCGGCGTTGGTGGGCGTCTGTGGGCAGCACAGGTTGAACGGACCGCTCGCGTCCGGGTGCTCGGCGAGGTGGACGACGCCGCCGAGCCAGTCTCGGAGCGACACCATCGGGAAGTACTGCTGCCCGTTGCCCACCTTGGCGCCGAGGCCGAGCCGGAAGAGGCGACCCAGCAGCCGGAGCGGCTCGGACTCGTGGTCCATCACCGGCGCGGTGCGCAGGACGCAGACGCGAGCGCCCGCCTCGACCGCCGGCCGCGCCGCGGCCTCCCAGACCCGGGTCACCTCGGTCATCAGCGTGTGTCCCCGGCTGTCGCCGGCCTCCGTCACCTGGGCGTCGCCATGATCGCCGTAGATCGCGATCGCGTTGCCGGCGAGGAAGGCCGGCTTCCGCTCGGAGGCGGCGATGGCGTCGGCGAGGGTCTGGGTCGTGGTCACCCGCGACTCGCGCAGGGTGCGGGCCCAGCGCTTCGAGTGCGGGTTGCCGATCGTGGGGCTGCCGGCGACGTTGACCACGACGTCCGCTCGCTCGACGACGACGGCGTCGAGGCGCCCCGCCGCCGGGTCCCACTGCGACTCGCCCTCGCGGGTCGGCGTACGCCGGACCAGCGACGTCGTGGTGTGTCCGCGTGCGTGCAGAGCCTCGAGCAGGTGTCGTCCCAGGAACCCCGAGGCTCCACCCACGACGACGTGCAACGACGGTTGCTCAGACCTCAAACTGACCGGCTTCCAAGCGAGCCTTGACGTCGCTGAGGAACCGCGCCGCGTCGGCGCCGTCGACGAGCCGGTGGTCGTAGGTCAGGGCGAGGTAGACCATCTGCCGGACGGCGATGGTCTCGCCGAGGTTCGGGTCGTCGATCACCACGGCGCGCTTGACGACCGAGCCCGTCCCGAGGATCGCGACCTGGGGCTGGTTGATGATCGGGGTGTCGAAGAGCGCTCCACGGCTGCCGGTGTTGGTCAGCGTGAAGGTGCCTCCCGACAGCTCGTCGGGGGTGATCTTGTTCGTGCGGGTGCGCTCTGCCACGTCGGCGATCTTGCGAGCCAGACCGGCGATCGACAGGTCACCGGCCTCCTTGACGACCGGGGTGAGCAGGCCGCGCTCGGTGTCGACGGCGATCGCGAGGTTCTCGCGGTCGTAGTAGGTCACCTCGCCCTTCTCGGTGTCGATCGCGGCGTTCAGGCTCGGGTGCTCTTTCAGTGCGTCGATCGCCGCCTTGGCGAAGAACGGCATGAACGACAGCTTCACGCCCTCGCGCGCGGCGAAGTCGGCCTTCACCGAGTCGCGCAGGCGCGAGATGGCCGTGACGTCGACCTCGACCACCGTCGTCAGCTGCGCGCTGACGTGCAGCGACTCCACCATCCGCTGGGCGATCACCTTGCGCAGCCGCGACATCGGCTCGGTCTTGCCGCGCAGGGGCGACGGCACCGGCGCGCCCGGAGCGGCCGCCGGAGCTGCCGGGGCCGAGGGCTGCGCGGCCGCAGCCGCCGCGGTGGCCGGCTGGGTCGGGGTCGTGTCCTTGCCCTGCTGCTGGGCTGCGTCGAGCACGTCCTGCTTGCGGACGCGGCCACCGACTCCGGTGCCGACGATCGCGGCCAGGTCGACCCCGTGCTGGGCGGCCATCTTCCGCACCAGCGGAGTCACGTACGCCGACGAGTCGCGACCGCTGGCCGGCGCCGCCTCGGCGGCCGGTTGCTGGGGCTCGGGTTGGGTGGGCTGCTGGGGCTCGGGCTCGGACTGCTCCGCGGCGGGCTCCGCCGACTGCTCCTGAGCGGGCTCCTCCGGCGCCGGGGCGGCCTGCTCTTCGGGCGCCGGCGCCGACTCCTGCGCCGACTCCTGCGCCGACTCCTGCGCCGACTCCTGTGGCGCGGCGTCACCCGAGCCGCCGGAGTCGCCGGACGGGGCGGCACCCGAGCCGATCACCGCCAGCTCGGCACCGACGTCGACCGTCTCGTCCTCGTGGACCTTGATCTCGAGCAGGGTGCCGGCGGCCGGCGAGGGGATCTCGGTGTCGACCTTGTCCGTCGACACCTCCAGCAGCGACTCGTCGGCCGCCACCTGGTCGCCGACCTGCTTGAGCCAGCGCGTCACGGTGCCCTCGGTCACGGACTCGCCGAGCTCCGGCAGCCGGACCACGGTCTGCTCACCGGACGACTCAGCGGCACCCGCGGTGGCCTGCGCGACCTCCTGGCGGGGCGCTTCGTCCTTGGCGCCCGTGCCCCCGTCGGAGCCCTCGTCGGAGCTGTCCGACGTGTCGTCGGGGGTGTCGGCCTGCTCGGCCTGCTCGTGGGCCTCGTCCCGCTCGGCGGCCTCCTCGTCGAGCGGCGTCGCGGCCGGCTCCTGCTGCGCAGGCTGCTCGGACTCCGCACCGCCTGACTCCCCGCCAGACTCACTGCTTGACTCCCCGCCAGACCCGCCGTTGCCGGTCGCCTCGCCGGTCGCCTCGTCCGCGGCCCCGATCACCGCCAGCACCGCACCGATCTCGACCGTGTCGTCCTCGTGTGCCTTGACCTCCAGCAGCGTCCCGGCGACGGGCGAGGGGATCTCGGTGTCGACCTTGTCGGTCGACACCTCGAGCAGCGGCTCGTCGACCGCCACCTCGTCGCCGACCTGCTTGAGCCATCGGGTGACCGTGCCCTCGGTGACGGATTCGCCGAGCTCGGGGAGGTTGACTTCGGTGGCCATGTGCGTGGGGCTCTTCCTGTCTGGGGTCCGGTCGGTGGGGTCTGGGGTCTGCTCAGGAGTGCGCGTGCAGTGGCTTGCCGGCCAGAGCCATGTGGGCCTCGCCGAGCGCTTCGTTCTGGGTGGGGTGGGCGTGGACCAGGGGCGCGACGTCCTCGGCGTGCGCCTCCCAGTTGTAGATCAGCTGGGCCTCGCCGATGAGCTCGCCCACCCGGTCGCCGACCATATGGACGCCGACGACGGGGCCGTCCTTGTGTCGGACCAGCTTCACGAACCCCTGGGTCATCAGGATCTGGCTCTTGCCGTTCCCGCCGAGGTCGTAGGTCACCGTCTGGACCGCGTCGTCGCCGTAGGTCTCTCGAGCGGCGGCCTCGTCGAGCCCGACGGAGGCGACCTCGGGGTGGCTGTAGGTGACCCGCGGGATGCCGGTCTCGTCGATCGGAGCGGGGTCGAGGCCGGCGATGTCCTCGGCGACGAAGATCCCCTGCTGGAAGCCGCGGTGGGCCAGCTGCAGGCCGGGAACGATGTCACCCACGGCGTACACGCCTTCGAGGTTGGTCCGGCAGCGCTCGTCGGCGAGCACGAAACCGCGGTCGGTCGCGACGCCCTGCTCGGCGTACCCGAGCCCGTCGGTGGTGGGTCCGCGGCCGACCGCGACGAGTAGCAGCTCGGCCTCGATCACGTCACCTCCCTCGACGGTGACGGCCACGCCTTCGTCGGTGACCTTCAGGCTCTGGAACGGGGTGTTGGTGCGGACCTGGATCTTGCGCTTGCGGAAGGCGCGCTCGAGCGCCTTGGACGAGGCTTCGTCCTCGACCGGGACCAGGCGAGGCAGCGCCTCCACGATGGTGACCTCCGCGCCGAAGCTCGCCCAGACGCTGGCGAACTCGCAGCCGATGACACCCCCACCGAGCACGACGACGGACGCCGGGACATGGTCGAGCCGCAGCGCGTGCTCGGAGGTCAGCACCCGCTCGCCGTCGATGTCGATCCCGGGCAAGGAGCGGCTGTAGGACCCGGAGGCCAGCACGAGGTGCCGACCGGAGTAGGTCGAGTCGCCCACCGTGACCTGACGCGGGCCCGACATGCGGCCCTCGCCCTCGATCACGGTGATGCCGCGGCCCTTGATCAACCCGGTCAGCCCCTTGAAGAGGCGAGCGACGACCTTGTCCTTGTAGGAGTTCACGCCGGCCATGTCGATGCCCTCGAGGCTCGCCGACACGCCGAACTGGGACGACTCACGTGTCTGGTCGGCGATCTCGGCAGCGTGGAGCAGCGCCTTGGTGGGGATGCAGCCGACGTGGAGGCAGGTGCCCCCGAGGTTGCCCTTCTCGACGAGACCCACGGACAGGCCGAGCTGGGCGGCCCGGAGCGCACACGCGTAGCCACCGGAGCCAGCCCCGAGAATGAGTACGTCGAACTCGCCGTCGGTCACCCCTTCATCCTTGCACTCTTTCCCAGGCCGTCGCCAAGGAGGGCGAGAAGGCCCTGCGTCGTCTTCCGGCACCAGGCATCATGGGCCTATGAGACTCTTCGGACGCGGCCGCGGACCGCGACTGCGGCGCCCCAGCGGAGACACTGCGCGCACCGGCTCGACGCGCGTCCGAGCGTCGAGCAGCGAGGACGAACGCCACCTCGAGGACTTCGTGTCGAGCCGAGAAGGAGTGGAGGGCTTCGTCGAGCCGCGCACCGCGGTCAACGACGTGACCCTGCTCCTGGTCGCCTGGGACGGCGAGTTCACCCGGCGGCGCGTGCCCTCATCGGAGTGGGCCTACAAGTTCTGCCAGCGCCGCGGCATCGCGGCGTACGAAGCCGGCGTCGTGGGCATTCCGCCGCGGATGCGCGAGTACATCAGCCGGAAGAAGGCGCGCGGAGACCTCTAGCCACTGCCAGCCAGCGACTGCCCTCTAACGACTGCTGAGGGCTCGCGCGTAGTCGACCAGCGTGGTCAGCGCGAAGCCCGTGCCGCCGGGGGTCCAGTGGCCCGTCGCGGAGCCGCTGTGGAAACCGGGGCCGGCGATGTCGAGGTGGGCCCAGGCCCGGTCGCCGGTGAACTCCTTGAGGAACGCGGCGGCGAAGAGCCCACCACCCCAGCGGTTCCAGTCGTGCTGGGCGAGGTCGGCGATCTTGCTGCCGTGCACCCGCTCGACGATGTCGGGTGGCATCGGCATGCGCCAGTGCTTCTCGCCCGACTCACGGCCCGCCTCGAGCAGTGCGGCCACCACCTCGTCGCTGCCGAAGACCGCGCCGACCCGGCTGCCGAGAGCCTGCATCATGTGTCCGGTCAGCGTGGCCACGTCGACGATCACGTCGGGGTCCTGCTCGACGGCGCGCTGCAGGCCGTCGGCCAGCACCAGCCGGCCCTCCGCGTCGGTGTTCAGCACCTCGACGGTCTTCCCGCCGTAGATCGAGAGCACATCGCCGGGACGCATCGAGCTGCCCGACACCATGTTCTCGGCGAGACAGGCGTACGCCGTGACCTGCACGGGCAGGCCGAGCCCGGCGATCGCGAGCGTCGCCTGGGTGACCGTCGCCGCGCCCGCCATGTCGCACTTCATCGTCTCCATGCCACGGGCGGTCTTGATGCTCAGACCCCCGGAGTCGAAGGTGATGCCCTTGCCGACCAGCGCGAGGTGAGCCACCGCGCCGGCGGGGGAGTAGCGCAGCTCCACGAGTCGCGGCGGCGCGCTCGATCCACCGCCCACCCCGAGGAGGCCTCCGCAGCCGAGCTCGGCCAGCTTCTTCTCGTCGAGAACCGTCGCCTTGACCTTGGTGCCCTTGACGGCCTTGGTGATCTCGGAGGCGAAGATCGGCGGGGTGAGGTCACCGGCCGGGGTGTTGACCCATTCGCGAACGCCGAGCACGGCGGCGGCCACCACCTGGGCCTCGTCGAACGCGGCCGCGACCTCCTGACGGCGGGCGGCCGGGCTGAGCACGGTCACGGTGCCGGCGCGCTGGTCGGGATCCTTCGACAGGTATCGGGAGAAGGTGTAGCCGCCGAGCAGGTAGCCCTCCAGGACGTTGCGCACCGCGGCGGCATCGTCGGCCGGCAGCGCCAGGGCGACCGAGGAGGCGTTGGCGGTCGAGCGGGCCGCCACCCCTGCGGCACGGCGTACGGCGAGGAGCCGGGCGGCCCGGTCGGCAGGCTCCTTGCCCATCCCGACCAGAACCAGCAGGGGAGTCGCGAGCTTGTCGGTGCCGGGGACGCGGGCGACCTCACCGGCCTTGCCGGTGAAGCCCAGCGTGCTGAGCAGGGGTCGGAGCCGGCGGCCGAAGGCCGCGCCGACCTCTTCGGCTCCCGCTGCGAGCGTGACGCTCTGGGCGCCCTTCCAGGCCCCGACGACCACGGCGTCGGCCCGAGTCTTGGCCGGGCTCGCGCCCCGCAGGTGGTAGGTGGTCACCCGGTCACCCTAGCCACCTACCGCTGCGGCTGGCGGGTCACGATCCGGGCACGATTCGAGCCCGGATCGAGCGCTGCGAGGTCCCCGGCACGAGGTCCGGGCCGGTGTAGGTTCGCGATCATGGGTGACCACTCCGCTGTCGGGCCGCCGCTCCTGCAGTCGCCGCTGAACGACCGGCACGTGGCGCTCGGAGCGAAGTTCGCCGAGTTCGGCGGCTGGTCCATGCCGCTGGAGTACCCCACCGGCGTGGTCAAGGAGCACACCGCCGTCCGCGAGTCCGTCGGGGTCTTCGACGTCAGCCATCTCGGCAAGCTGATGATCACCGGCGGTGGAGCCGCGACGTACGTCAACGCCACCCTGAGCAACGACCTCGGTCGGATCGGGCACGGCAGGGCGCAGTACACCCTCTGCTGCGACGCCGCGACCGGAGGCATCGTCGACGACCTGATCGCCTACTTCCACGACGACGAGCACGTGCTCCTCGTCCCGAACGCCGCCAACTCGGCCGAGGTCGCGCGTCGGCTCTCCGCCGACGCGCCCGAGGGCGTCAGGGTCCTCGACCACCACCGGCAGTACGCCGTGCTCGCGGTGCAGGGCACGAAGTCCGACGAGGTGCTCGACGCCGTGGGCCTCCCGTCGGGGCACGCCTACATGTCGTTCGCCGAGGCGGAGTTCGAGGACACCGGCGTCGTCGTCTGCCGGACCGGCTACACCGGCGAGCGCGGCTACGAGCTGATCGCGCGCAACGAGGTCGCGGGAGCACTGTGGGACCGTCTGCTCGAGGCGGGTCAGCCGCTCGGGATCCTGCCCTGTGGGCTCGCCGCACGCGACACGTTGCGCACCGAGATGGGCTACCCGCTCCACGGCCAGGACATCACCCTCGATGTGACCGCCAACCAGGCGGGTCTGGGCTGGGCGGTCGGCTGGCAGAAGGACGCCTTCTGGGGGCGCGACGCGCTGGTCAGGGAGAAGGACGCCGGGCCGCAGCGCAGGCTCCGAGGACTGGTCGCCCTCGAGCGCGGCATCCCACGGCCGGGCATGATCGTGAGCCTGGCGGCCGACGTACCCCTCTGCGAGATCACGTCCGGCACGTTCTCACCGACACTGAAGAAGGGGATCGGAATGGCCCTCGTGCCGACCTTCGTCGATCCTGAGGCCGAGCTCGGCGTGCAGGTCCGCACGCGTCGCGAGATCTTCGCCTCGACCAAGCTGCCGTTCGTCGACACCTCGGTGCGGGAGTCCTGACGTCATGAACCTGCCCGAGCAGCCGGCCACGTTCCGTCAGCCCTCACCCGCCGAGCGGCCCTGGTGGTGGAAGCTCGTCGACACCGCCGGCGACGAGGCGACCGTCCCGGAGGAGTACGCCCACCAGCGCTTCGCCTCGCAGGCCGACGCGGAGTCCTGGGTCGGTGAGGTGTGGACCGAGCTCTCCGCGGCCGGCGTCGCCGCCGTGATCCTCTTCGAGCACGACCGCGAGGTCTACGGCCCGATGTCGCTGTCCGCCTGACTCCATGTCCGACCTGCCGGGTCTGGTCCGGGGCGTCTGCTCGACGTTCCTCTCGGCCGCGCCCGACGGGATCGTGAGCGGGTTGTACCTCCGGGGTGGGATCGCCTTCGGTGAGTGGGTCGAAGGCAAGAGCGACGTCGACTTCACCGCCACGCTGGCTCGGGTGCCCTCCGCGGCCGACATCGCGGGCCTGGGTGAGGCACACGCGGTGGTAGCACTGGCCCATGGCGACTCGCCCTGCTTCGACGGCGTCCATGTGCTGGCCGACGACCTGACCCGGAGCCCCGAGGAGTGTCCCGATCGCCCCAGGGTCTTCCTTCACGACTTCGCCGAGGCCGGGAGGTTCGATCTCAGTCCGGTCTCATGGCACGAGCTGGCACGCCACGGGGTGACGGTGACCGGACCACCCGCTTCGACGCTCGGCATCTGGACCGACGACGACGTCCTGCGGGCCTACACCCTCGACAACCTCGACACCTACTGGCGAGGGCACGCCGAGACCTGCACCGCAGACACCGACCGCGCGTCCGTGCCTTTCGCCTGCGAGTGGGTCGTGCCGGGCGTCGCCCGCCTCCACCACCTGCTGGTCACCGGCCAGCAGACGGCGAAGTCCTTGGCCGTCCGCTGGGGCCTGACGTACTACCCGGAACGGTTCCACCGGGTGCTGCGGGAGTCGCTGGCGATCCGGGAGAACGCGTTCGAGACCCAGTACGCCGACCTCGCCGAGCGCGGTCGCGACGTCGCGGCCTTCGCGACGTACGTCGTCGAGAGCGGCGTGGAGCTGCACTGACTCGCGCGGGCGTCGCCGGGTTTCGAGACGGGCCTTGCGGCCCTCCTCAACCAGCCGGGGTGGGATCAGTCGCCGGTGGGCGTCAGCTCGCCGACCGGCACCTCGCCACTCAGCCGGTTGCCCAGGGGCGCGAGCGGGCAGGCCCACTCGGGGTCGTAGGCGCACGAGGGGTTGTAGGAGAAGTTCAGGTCGAGCACCCAGGAGTGGCCGTCTCGGCCGAGGTCTGCGCCCTTGACCGTGTCGAGCAGGTAGCGCCCGGCGCCGTACGTCGCGTGGCCCGCGGTCGCGTCGCGCAACGGCACGAAGATGCCGTTCCCGTAGGAGCCGAGCCACCACACGTCGAGACTGCCGAGGCCCGGGATGTCGAAGCGTCCGGCCCGCTGGAAGGGAACCACCCCGTCGGTGCCCGTGGTGTAGTCCCAGGTCTCCGGGTCCGCGGGCTCGAGCGGCAGCACGAACCGGTAGGCAGGGTCGTACGCCGCGTGGTGCAGCTCCTGCCCGGGCTGCCGCGCGGTCGCGGGGTGGTCGTGGAACAGCGTGGTGCGGCCCTCGACCCACTCGGCGTGGGCAGCGGCGGGGTCGGCGCTGGCCCGGA
>DATBBE010000102.1:0-5487 GCA_036271155.1 Nocardioides sp.
GCTGCCGGTCGAGATCAGCACCTGACGCTCGGGCGCCAGGTCGGCGAGGTCCTTGGCGTCGACCATCACGTCGGGCGGGACGTGGAGGTAGCCGAGGTCCTGGGCGATGCCCATGTTGCGCACCATGGAGCGCCCGACGTAGCCGACCTTGCGTCCGTGCCGGACAGCCGTGTCGAGCACCTGCTGGACGCGATGCACGTGCGAGGCGAAGCAGGCGACGATGATCCGCTGGTCGTTGTTGCTGAACACGCTGTCCAGGACGGGCCCGATGGTCTGCTCCGAGGTGGTGAAGCCGGGCACCTCGGCGTTCGTCGAGTCGGTGAGGAAGAGGTCGACGCCCTCCTCCCCCAGCCGCGCGAAGGCCCGGAGGTCGGTGATGCGCCCGTCCAGCGGGAGCTGGTCCATCTTGAAGTCGCCGGTGTGCAGGACCAGCGCCGTGCCGGTTCGGATCGCGACGGCCAGCGCGTCGGGGATCGAGTGGTTGACCGCGACGAACTCGAGTTCGTAGGGACCCAGCGTCAGGCGGTCGCCGGCCTTGACCTTGTGGTGCACCGTCTCGCGCAGCCGGTGCTCGCGCAGCTTGGAGTCCAGCAGGGCCAGGGTCAGCTCGGACCCGACCAGGGGAATGTCGCCGCGCTCGCGGAGGAGGTAGGGCGTGGCGCCGATGTGGTCCTCGTGGCCGTGGGTGAGGACCAGCGCCTCGACGAGGTCGAGCCGGTCACGGATCGCGTCGAAGTCCGGGAGGATCAGGTCGACCCCGGGGTGGCTCTCCTCGGGGAACAGGACGCCGCAGTCGACGATGAGCAGGCGGCCGGCGTACTCGAAGACGGTCATGTTGCGACCGACCTCGCCGAGCCCGCCGAGCGGGTAGAGCCGTAAGCCCCCCTTCGGCAGTTCGGCCGGTGCGGAGAGCTCGGGATGAGGGTGGCTCAAAGGGTTTTCTCTCTAGTGAGTGGTCAGAGCAGCTGGGACGCCTCGAGGCCGACGCGCAGGGCGTCGAGCTCCGAGTCGGTCAGCGGGACCAGCGGACCTCGGACGTTGCGGTTGTCCAAGACGCCGAGCAGCTGCAGGCAGGCCTTCGCGGTGGTCGCGCCGTAGTTCGGCACGCCCATGATTGCCTCGGTCGCGGGAAGGAGGCGGTCGTAGGTCTTGCGGGCGGCAGTGGTGTTGCCTTCGAGGAAGTCCTCGATCATCGAGCGGATCGCGTGGCCCGCCGCATGGCCGACGACGCTGATGACGCCTCCGGCGCCGTGAGCCAGCCAGGCGAGGTTGGACACGTCGTCACCGCTGTACACGGCGTACCCGAGCTGCTGGAGGCGTACGCCGCGGGCGAAGTCACCCACCGCCTCCTTGACCGCGACCACGGTGTCGCCCTTGACGCGCTCGTAGGTCTCGAGGCTGATCTGGGTGCCCGTGCGGCTGGGCACGTCGTACAGGACGACCGGCGTGCCGGTCGCTCCGACGACCTGCTGGAAGTGGTGCAGGACGCCGGCCTGACCGGGCTTGTTGTAGTACGGCGTGACCAGCAGCAGCGCATCCGCACCGAGCTTCTCGGCCTGTCGCGCCAGCTCGACGCTGTGGGCCGTCGCGTTGCTGCCGACCCCGGCGATCACCGTCGCCCGGTCGCCGACGGCGTCCTTCACGACGCGCAGGATGTCGCCGGTCTCGGCCACCGAGGTCGCCGGGCTCTCGCCCGTCGTGCCGCTGACCACGACGCCGTCGTGCCCGTGCTCGACGAGATGGACCGCGATGGCCGCCGTCGCGTCGAGGTCGACGGCGCCGTCGTCGGTGAACGCCGTGGCCATCGCCGTCAGCATCCGCCCGAAGGGCGCCGGGGCCGTCATGGCGTCAGGCTACTCGGAGCGGGCCTCCCCGCGAGGCACCTGCTCCCGATCCGGGCTCGGCCCGGTGACGCTGTGCCACCTAGTGCTGGACGGTGGTGCCGATGTCGAGGTGCTGGGCGTGCATCCCGTGGCCCACGAAGCACTGGGTGCCGTTCGAGACCGAGGGGCACTGCAAGGTGTCGGCGTTGGTGCTGACCTTGACCCGGAACGTCGGGGTGGCCCCCTGCGGCACCTGGACGTAGCGCTGCCCGGTCAGCGAGGCGATGCCCGACAGCCCGGTCGCGTGGTACATCCGGCCGTCGCTGACGTGCGAGTCGGTCATCTTCGAGCCGTGATGGCAGAAGGAGACGTGGCCGACTGTCGTGGAGACCCCCACCCCCTTGAAGCTCACGCCGAGGTTGATCGGGAAGCGCGTGCAGCTGGAGACGTTCTGGACCGCCACTCCGCGCGAGAAGGAGCTGTCGACGATCCTGGTCGAACCCGTGCTGCGCACGGTGACGTCCATCCAGCCCCAGTCCTGGTCGCCGGTGCGCTTGACGAGGTCGGAGGAGACGTCGAGAGCGTAGAAGTCGTACTTCTGGTTCTGGTCGAGGATCTTGTACGTCGCCACGTCGAACTTCGCCGTGCCGGAGGCGACCTTGGGGATCTCGTTGCGCGGCTGCGCACCCTCCTTGCACGACGGACAGACGCGCTGGTAGGCGACGTTGAGGTGCTTGATCTGGCGGTTGCGGAGACTGTCGCCGAAGCCGGTGATGTCGGCGTGCGCCGAGCCGAGCAGGCTCAGCGGAGCGACCAGACCGACCAGTGCGGTGAGGACCGTCAACGTCTTGCGCATGGGTGATACCCCCGAGTGTGAGTGCTGCGGACGTTCTGTAGGACGCCGGGAGAGTACCCCAGGTTCGCTCGGCCGGAGCCTGATCAGACGTGGGGCATGACCTCGTCGGCGATCAGGTGGATCTGGTCGAGGTCGTGGAGGTCGAGGACCTGGAGGTAGACGCGCTGCGAGCCCAGCGCGGCGTACTGACCGATCGTGTCGACGAGCTCGGCCGGCGTTCCGGCGAGGGCCTCGGCGCGAAGCTCCTCGACCGGGCTGCCGATGAACTCGGCGCGGCGCCGGAGCTCGGCGTCGTCACGGCCGACGCAGACGGTGTGTGCGTTGGAGTAGACGAGCTCGTCGGGGTCGCGGCCGATCCTCTCGCACGCCGCGCGTACGCGACCGATCTGCTGCTCGGTCTCGGCGAGCCCGACGAAGGGGAGGTTGAACTCCGCGGCGTACCGCGCTGCCAGGGCGGGAGTGCGGGTCGCGCCCTTGCCGCCGATGATGATCGGCGGGTGCGGCTGCTGCACGGGCTTGGGGAGGCCCGGCGAGTCAGTGACGCTGTGGTGCTGGCCCGCGTAGGAGAACGTCTCGCCGTCCGGGGTCGACCAGAGGCCGGTGAGGATGGCGAGCTGGTCCTCGAGCCGGTCGAAGCGCTCACCGACGGGCGGGAAGGGGATCGCGTACGCCGCGTGCTCCGCGTCGTACCACCCGGCACCGATGCCGACCTCGACGCGGCCACCGCTCATCTGGTCGACCTGCGCGACCGAGATGGCCAGCGGCCCGGGGTGCCGGAAGGTCGCCGAGGTCATCAACGTGCCCAGCCGGATGGTGTCGGTCTCACGGGCGATGCCGGCGAGGGTCACCCACGAGTCGGTCGGACCTGGACGGCCGTCGACGTCCATGGCGAGGTAGTGGTCGGAGCGGAAGAACGCCCCGAAGCCCAGCCCCTCGGCCAGGCGAGCGACCGTCAGCTGGTCGTCGTAGGTCGCCCCCTGCTGAGGCTCGATGAAGATGCGCAGCTCCATGCTCCCCACCCTGTCACGACGGTGGCAGGGTGGGGGGCATGGCGGACGACGACCTGGCGGCGATGGCGCGGCGGGTGATCGACGGCAACCGCTACCTCGTGCTCGGCACCGTCGAGGATGACGGGCGACCGCGGCTGTCCCCGGTCTACTACACGCCGGCGCGATACCGAGACTTCTACTGGGTCTCCTCTCCTGACGCCCAGCACTCCCACAACGTGCAGGCGAGGCCGGAGGTCCAGGTCGTCGTCTTCGACTCGTCGCGTCCGCCCGGCGACGGCGAGGCCGTGTACGCCGCTGCGTCGGCGCGAGAGGTCCCCGTCGACGAGCTGACCGACGCCCTCCTGGGCGAGGCGTTCGATCCGTCCCGAGGCGGCCGGGCGTTCACGAAGGACGAGCTGAGTGGCGGCGGCGACCTGCGGCTGTATGTCGCCATCGCCACGGCGTACGACGTGCACGTGCCCGCCAGCCACCCCCTCCATGGCACCGGCATCGACCGTCGCGTGCCGACCGACCCGAACGTGACTCCCGTCGCGCCCTGCTGAGGCTCGATGAAGATGCGCAGCTCCATGCTCCTCACCTGACCCGCCGGTCTTCCGAGCCTGCGACGCACCCGGTGGAGCGCAGGCTCGGAGAAGGCTGTCAGAGCACGCAAGCCGGACCGCAACGGCGGGGCTGCCCACTCCACCCGCGACCCTGGAAGAGGGTCGTCAGTCGTGCGGCCGTGTGACAAGGACGGTCGAACACCTGTCCCCATCCCAGGCGGACGGTGAGGCGACCGTCGCCGGCCGCCTCCAGGTCGCGGTCGAGATCGGCGTCCCGAACGCTCGCGGACTCGTGGAAGAGGCGACCATCCAGCTCGACGAAAAGTGCGAGCTCCTCGTAGCCGGCGTCTCGGTAGATCCGACGGTCGCCCAGCCGACCAGCTGGCTGCCGGCGTGGACGCGGCAGGCCGTGTGGGCGCTCGACGCGGGTCAGGAAGCCGTGCTCGAGCACCGAGCAGGTCCCCTCCGCGAGGTCGTCGATGACGGCCGCGAGCCACCGGCGGCGAGGCAGTCGCGCGTGTCGCGCCATGGCCTCGCCCAGGCGTCCCGGAGTCGTCCTCCGCGAGCCACAGGCCGACGCGAGGGTCTCGATCGCCGACCAGTCGTCGCTCGCTCGAGCTGCCACGTGCAGAACGGCGTCCTCGAAGCGGATCCGCGGTGGAGAGACATGGCTCTGGACCTGAGTCTCGAAGCCACTCACCCATCGAAGGCGGTATCCGGACCTGGCGCGCACGTTGCGTGCCGAGTGGACCGCGATGACGACCGGCGCCCGGTCACCGCGTGGGTCGCTCCAGGCGGATCCTTCGACGGCCTGCATCGCCGACTCGTCCGCGAGAGCGGCCGGCCAGTAGTACAGAACGCCGGCCCAGGCCCGTTGCCGCCAGCTGGGCTCGCCGGTGTGTGCCACGAAGACGCCAGGGAGCAGAGGGGACCACTCTCGTCGGCGTACCCGCCGAGCGATGTCGTGGGGAGCGGCGCCCGCGGCGAGCACCTGTCGACGGGAGATGACGCCGTTCTGCGCCGACAGGATCCGGGAAACGGCGGCAGCGAGCGGATCCATGGGCATGAGAAGACGATTCCCGGTAGCCGCCGGCCTCATACATGGCGCGTCACCACCTGTGGACAAGGGCTCTTCCGAGCCTGCGACGTTACCCGGTGGAGCGCAGGCTCGGAGGAGGCGTCAGCGCGGCTCAGGGCGTCCGCCGGTGGTGCGGCAGGCGGCGGCGGCCAGGGCATGGCCGTCGCGCAGGCACACC
>DATBBE010000103.1:0-19566 GCA_036271155.1 Nocardioides sp.
GAAGGAGAAGTCGGGATGCTCGACGCGCTCGCCCTCAGGCGTCAGCAGCTGGACCAGGCCCAGAGGGCCGGTGTCGGACGACGGCTGGTGGGCGGGCCCGAAGACCTCCGCGAGGTCGGGGCCGAAGCCGGGCTGGGTCACTGTTGCTCCTTGGGCTCAGGGCTCGCGGGGTCGCCGCCTGCCTGCTGTCGGGACGGCGTAGGACGCGGGGTGGTGCGCAGCGACGCCGATGTGACTGGGACCACAATGATGCCCCCCCAACTTACCGGTCGCGGTCGAACCCGGGCCAATCCACCCTCCGTCACCCGTCGTACGCCGAATCGGCGCTCAGGACGTCGTGATCAGCAGGCGGAGCAGGTCGAGCAGCCGCCGCGACTGGGCCGCCGTCAGGGGGGCGAGCCGGGCCTCGACGACGGCCGCAGCCAGGGGGAGCGCGGCCGCCAGCCGCTCCTCGGCGCCCGGTCGCAGGTGGAGCACCTGGGTACGACGGTCGGTGGGCAGCCGTCGCCGCTCCACCAGGCCGCGCTCCTCGAGCTCGTCGACCAGCTGGACCATGTGAGCCCCGCTGACCGCGAAGATCCGTGCCATCTCCGACTGCGAGATCGGCCCGGTGGCCGCCAGCGCGGTCAGGACGCCGACGTGCGGCGGCTCGATCCCGAGCGGTGCGAGCGCGGCGGTGAAGTCGGACCGCATCGGGACGTGCAGCCGGGTGACCAGGAACCCGATCCCGTCGCGCAGCGCCTGGGGGGTGTCGGGGGCGAGGAGCGGACCGACCACGGTCAGCAGCAGGCCGCGCAGGTCGTCGCGCTGGCGGGGGGTGAGCCCGGCGATGATCGCCTCCTCGAGCTCGTCGACGTGGCGACGCCAGGTGCGGGCCGCGAGGGCGCCGTGGGCGGTGCGGGTGAGGAGGTAGGAGCGCCGGTCGGTGGGGTTGCGCACACGCTGCACGAGGCCCCGGTCCGCAAGGTCGGCCACGACGCGCATGACGGTCGTCCGGCTGACACAGATGCTGCGGGCGAGGTCCTGCTGGGAGCGGGGCACACCGTCGCCCAGCGCCACCAGCGCGGCGTACGCGTGGATGTCGACGTTCTCGGGCAGAACCGACTCGACGGCCGCAGCGACCCGGGCGTGGGCTCGCCAGATGACGTGGCCCGACAGGTCGGCGAGGGCGGGCAGCATCACCTGCGGGGCACCCGGCACCTGACGACCCACGTCACTCACTCTCCTGATCGTTAACCCCTTGACGATCGTCTCGTCTCGAGTATCGTACCGAGGGTAATCGTTAGGCAAGTGATGATATCCCTCGCAGGCGCGCACAGGAGATCCCATGTCCCACCCGGCCGGAGAACACCCCGCGGCGCAGACCACCACGCGTGACCCCAAGTGGTGGACCCTGACCGCGGTCTGCCTCGGCGTCTTCATGCTGCTGCTCGACATCACGATCGTGAACGTCGCGCTACCGGACATCCAGGACCAGCTCGACGCCTCTCTCTCCGACCTGCAGTGGGTGATCGACGCCTACGCGCTGAGCCTCGCCGCCCTGCTGCTGACGGCCGGCTCGCTGGCGGACCTCTTCGGACGTCGGCGGGTCTTCGTGATCGGCCTGGTGATCTTCACCGTCGGCTCGATCGCGTGCGGGGCGGCGCAGGACATCTTCTTCCTGCAGATCGCGCGCGCCTTCCAGGGCATCGGCGGGGCTGCGATGTTCTCCACGGCGCTCGCCCTGCTGGCGGCTGCCTTCCACGGCAAGGACCGTGGTACGGCGTTCGGCGTCTTCGGCGCGACCACCGGCGTGGCGGTCGCCATCGGACCGGTGCTCGGAGGGGCGCTGACCAGCGGGCTGTCGTGGCGGTGGATCTTCTTCGTGAACATCCCCATCTGCCTGGTGGCTCTCGCCGTCTCGCTGCTGCGAGTCGTGGAGTCCAAGGACCCGAACGCCGGACGGCCGGACTGGCTCGGGTTCGTCAGCTTCTCGCTCAGTCTCGGTGCGCTGGTCTACGGCCTGATCGAGGCCGGCAAGGACGGCTGGGGCGAGGGCCGCGTCGTCGGGTCGCTCGTCGCGTCGGCGGCTCTGCTGGTGGTCTTCGTGGTCACCCAGCTGGTCCAGGACAAGCCGATGTTCGACCTCGGCCTGCTGCGCAAGCCGACGTTCACCGGTGGTCTGGTGGCGGCGTTCGGCGTCTCGGCCTCGATCTTCTCGCTGCTGACGTATCTGGTGATCTACGTGCAGAACGTCCTGGGCTACTCCGCGGTCGCCACCGGCGTCCGGTTCCTGTTCCTGTCCGTTGCGTCCTTCTTCGCCGCGGCGGCCGCCGGCCGCCTCACCGAGCGGGTGCCGGTGAAGTGGCTGATCGCGCCCGGGTTCCTGCTCCTCGGGGTGGGCCTGCTGCTGATCCACGGCATTCACGCGGACTCCTCCTGGACCCATCTGATCCCGGGTCTGCTCGTGTGCGGCGTCGGCATCGGGCTGATCAACCCGCCGCTCGCCTCGACTGCCGTCGGCGTCGTACCGGTCGCCCGGGCCGGCATGGCCAGCGGTGTGAACTCGACGTTCCGCCAGGTCGGCATCGCCACCGGCATCGCCGCCCTGGGCTCGATCTTCAGCCAGCGCATCTCCGCCGCCGTACGCCCCGAGCTCGTGGCGGGCCATGTGCCCGCTCAGGCGGTCGACGGCCTGACCGCGGCCCTGTCGGGGGGCCAGGTCGTGCCGGCGGCGCAGGCAGCCCAGCAGGCGGCGGCCGCGCGGGGTGGTGCGAGCGCGGGGCAGCAGGCCTACGACCTCGTGCACTCGGTCGGGACGTCGGCGGTCGTCGACGCCCTCAACCACATCACCCTGATCGCGGCGGTGCTGGCCTTCGCCGCCGGCGTCCTGTCACTGGCGCTGATCCGGCAGAAGGACTTCGTCGACCGGTCGCACCACGGCGAGGGCTGACGGCGTACGTCGCGGTCAGCGCACGTCGAACTCGTCGCGGGCCGCGTTCACCTCGTCCATGTGGCGCTCGGCCCACGCATGTACGGCCTCCATCACGGGCAGCAGCGACCTGCCCAGGGCGGTGAGGGTGTAGTCGACCCGCACCGGGACGCTCGGGGTCACCTCGCGCTCCACGAGTCCGTCGCGCTCGAGGGACCGCAGTGTCTGCGTCAGCATCTTCTGACTGACGCCGGCGACCTCACGGGCGACCTCGCTGTAGCGACGCGGGCCGTCCTCGAGGACGCAGATCACCAGACCGACCCACTTGTCGGAGAGCCGGTCCAGCAGCTGGCGGCTCGGACACTGGGCGAGGAAGACGTTGAAGTCGAGCCGGTCGCGTTCGCGCCGCTGGGCCGCGGTCATGGTGGGCATCGCGGCCCTCCTGTCGGTGAGTTACGCACTCTTGGGTGCCTACTTTCCAAAAGAGAGTAACTCTTCGTAGGGTGGTGAAGTCAAGCCGTCCACTTTCGAAGGAGAGTCCACCGATGCGTACCGTCGTCCAGAACAGCTACGGCAGCCCCGAGGTGCTCGAGGTCGTCGAGCTCCCGACCCCCACGCCCGGCCCGGAGCAGGTGCTCGTCGCCGTCCGGGCGGCCGCCCTGAACCCCGTCGACCTGGCCATGAGGGCGGGCGGGATGGCCGCCGCGATCGGTGAGCCGTTCCCGCTCGGCCTGGGCTGGGATGTCGCCGGCACGGTCGAGGCGGTCGGCGAGGGGGTCACGCGCTGGTCCGTCGGCGACGAGGTCGTCGGACTCCGCGACGAGTTCGTCGGACCCACCGGGGCCGTCGCCTCGCACGTCGTACTTCCGGCCGACGCCGTCGCGACCACGCCCGCCGGGGTCTCGCCCGAGGCGGCGGCGACCTTCCCCCTCAACACCCTGACCGCCCACCAGGCGCTCGACCTCCTGAGGCTCGAGCCGGGCCGGAGCGTCGTCGTCACCGGAGCAGCCGGCGGCGTCGGCGACTACCTCGTGGCGCTGGCCGCGCGGCGGGGGCTGCGGGTGATCGGGGTCGCCCGCGCGGACGACGAGGCGGGCGTGCGCGCCAACGGCGCCACCGACTTCGCCACCGGGTCGGAGATCGGCCAGGCCGTGCGCGCTCTGCTCCCCGAAGGGGCCGACGGGCTGGTCGATGCTGCCCAGGTCGGCCAGACCGCGTTGGCCGCGGTGCGTGACGGCGGGTCGTTCGTCGCGGTCTCGGACCCCAGTGAGCCGCCTGCCGAGCGCGACATCACCGTGGCCACGGTGCACGTGCACCACGACGCCGAGCAGCAGGCCGAGCTCGTACGCCTCGTCGAGAGCGGAGTGCTCCGGCTCCGGGTGGCAGCGACGTACTCCTTGGACGACGTGGCCAAGGCCCACGAGGCAGCCGCCCAGCCCGGCCTGCGTGGTCGGGTCGTGGTCACCGCCTGAGGTGGGGGACTATCCCTTCGTCAGCCGGTCGATGAGACGCATCGCGTCGTGGGGGGCGTAGCCCTTGACGTCGTTGTCGAAGTAGACGAAGACGTCCTGACCCGCCTCGGCCCACGCCAGGCAGCGGCCGGCCCACTGGTCGAGGGCGCGGTCGGTGTAGCCGCTGGCGTAGAGCTCCTTGTCTCCGTGCAGGCGGACGTAGCGCAGGGGCCCCGTGTCCTGGTCGACCTTGGGCCACCGGCCGGCCGTGTCGGCGTACACGGTCGCGACGCCGTGCCGGCCGAGGACGTCGCGCGCCACCGGGCTGGCGAAGGTCGGGCTCCGGAACTCCAGGGCATAGACGAGGGACCGGACGTCCTCGGCCCTCGTCAACGCGCGGTCCTCGGGGACCTTGTCGTCATGCAGGGCTGCCAGCTCTGCGGCCTCGGACGTCGTCCGTGGCAGCCGACCGAGGAAGTCGTCGAGGACGCCGGCGTCGAAGGCAAGGTTCTCGGGCAGCTGCCACAGGACCGGGCCGAGGGTGGGGCCTAGTGCGAGCAGTCCCGAAGCGAAGAAGTTCGCAAGCGGGATCTCTACGTCCTTGAGCCGCTTCAGATGGGAGACGTAGCGCGGCCCCTTGACGGCGAAGACGAAGCCGGGCCGCGCGGCCGTCGCGGCCGCCCTCCACGCGGCGTACGACGTGGGGCGCTGGAGGGAGTAGAACGATCCGTTGACCTCGATCGAGGTCAGCTGCTCGGCGGCGTACTCGAGCTCACGTCGTTGGGGCAGCCCGGCGGGGTAGAAGTCACCGCGCCAGGCCGGATAGCGCCACCCCGAGATGCCGACCCGGATCTGACCACCCACCCCTCAGACGCTAGTGCTGCGCCCGTACCCAGCCGACCTCTGGATAGTTCGCAGCGTTTGGCACCAGGACACGCCGGGGAAGGGGTGCGAACTGCTGCGAACTATCCACCCATCGCAAGCAACCCTTTGCAAAGGGATCTTTGCAAAGGTATGTTGGGGATATGGCCTCCTCATCCTCTGTGACCCCGACTGCGGCCGGGCTGCGCGCGCTCTCGCACCCCACCCGCCTGAAGATGCTGATGATGCTCCGGCTCGAGGGGCCGGCGACCGCGACCCAGCTCGCGCAGGAGCTCAAGCTCAACACCGGCGCGACGTCGTACCACCTCCGCCAGCTCGCCGAGCACGGCTTCATCGTCGAGGACGCCGAGCGCGGCGACGCCCGCGACCGGTGGTGGAAGGCCGCCCACCAGAGCACCCGCGTCGGGCTCGCCGCGCGTCCCGAAGAGGAGGTGGAGGACGCCGACGCCTACCTGCAGTCCGTGGCGCTGATGTACACCGAGACCCTCATGCAGGCCGTCGGCGAGCGACGCTTCCTCCCGGTCCCGTGGCAGGAGGCGAGCACCACCAGCGACTGGCACATCCGGCTGACGCCGGCGCGGGCCGAGGAGCTGCTCGACGGCATCGAGGCGGTCATCGCGCGCTTCTGGGACACCGAGGAGCCCGCAGACAGCGAAGGGGCAGCCGACTTCGTGGTCAACCTCAACGCGTTCCCCCGACCCGGCACCGTCGTCCTGCAAGGAGACGACCGATGACCCTCTCCGCCACCCGGCCCACCCCGCGACGGGTGCCCCTCTACGGCTGGCTCACCGCCGATGCCATCTCGCTGCTCGGCACCCGGATCTCGATGATCGCGATCCCGTGGCTGGTCCTGATCACGACCGGGTCGCCCACGCGCACCGGCCTCGTCGCGGCGGCCGAGATCACCCCCATGGTGCTGCTCAAGGCCTTCGGCGGACCGCTCGTCGACCGGGTCGGCCCGCGCCGGATGGCGATCGGCGCCGACTCCTTGTCGTTCGTGGTGGTCGGCCTGATCCCCTTGCTGCACCACGCCGGCGCGTTGTCCTTCCCGGTCCTGCTGGCTCTGGTCGCCGCGGCCGGCGCCCTGCGCGGCCCCGGCGACGCGGCGAGCACTGCCCTCGTCCCGGCCCTCGTCGAGCGGGCCGGAGTCCCCTACGAGCGGGCGACGGGCCTCTCCTCGGCCATCGAACGGGGCGCGACGATGGTCGGCGCCGCCTTGGCCGGTGGGCTGGTCGCGACGGTCGGGGCGGCCAACGCCGTCGCCGTCGATGCCGCGTCGTTCCTGCTGTGTGCCCTGGTGCTCGTGGTCACCACGCGCAGCCTGGAGCCGCGCGGTCTCGACAGGCCCGACCAGCACGAGAGCCCCCACGAGCACGAGGCCGGCGTGGAGTCTCCGGCAGCGGCGCCCACGTCGTACGCCGCACAGCTGCGCGCGGGCTGGAGCTTCCTTCGCCACGACGCGGTCCTGATGAGCCTGTGCGTGATGGTCGCGGTCACCAACCTGCTCGACCTCGCGTGGTCCGCGGTCCTGCTGCCGGTGTGGGCCCATGACTCCGGCGCCGGTGTGGGCGCGGTCGGCCTGGTGTTCTCGGTGTGGGGCGGGGCATCGATGCTCGGGTCGCTGGTGGCGGCGTCGTACGGCACCCGGCTGCCGCGCTTCGCGACGTACCTCGTCGCCTTCCTGGTCACCGGGCTGCCGCGGTTCGTGCTGTTCGCGCTCGGGGTGCCCCTGTGGGCGATCCTCGCGATGTGCGTCGTCGGCGGCCTGTCATCCGGCTTCCTGAACCCGGTCCTGGGTGCGGTGCAGTTCGAGCGGATCCCGCGCGAGATGGTCGGCCGGGTCACGGCCCTGACCAGCGCCCTGTGCTGGTCGCTGATGCCCCTGGGTGGCGTGCTGGGCGGCGTACTCGTCAGTGGGATCGGCCTCTCCCCGGCCATGGTGGTGGTCGGCCTGGCCTACTTCGCCGCGACCATGGCGCCCGCGTTGTTCCCGAGCTTCCGCGGGATGAACCGGCAGGAGAGTGCTCCCACCCGAGAGCCCGTCGCCGCCTGACCCTGAGAACGACGACGGCCGGTGACCCTGATGGGTCACCGGCCGACGTGGACGAACGGATGCTCAGTGGTGGTGATGGTGGTGGTGCGTCTTGGGAGTGAAGCTGGCCGTGACCTCGACGGTCCGCGAGGTCTTGTGCGAGAGCGAGGCGCTCTTGCCTGCAATCGACCCGGCGAAGGCACCGATCTCGGTCTCCGCGATCGCGTACTTGCCCGGCTTGAGCGTCATCTGGGACGTGCCCTGGGTGCGGTCACCGACGTTCACGATCTCCATGATGGGCTCCTCGGTCTTGTAGCTGAACACGATGAACTCGATCAGCGCATTCGGCTTGGAGGTCGTGAAGGAGAGGTTCAGCTTGCCCTTCTTCGCCTCGGTGAAGCTCAGGATCGGGATCGTGCCCAAGGCGTCACCCGACCCTCGGCAGGCCGAGCCGGACACCGTGTTGGTGATCGTCACCGCGGCATCCGCGGTGAAGTCGAGGCTGCTCAGGTCTCCGTGCTTGCGCTTGATCGTGAGCGCGCTCTTCACATGGCCCTTGACCTTCACCTGGTCGGCACTGTTGTCGCTGCTGGCGAACGTCGCGCCGAGGTTGACAGACTGCCGCTTGGTGCCACGGTGGAAGGTGACGCCCGAGGAGAGGGGCTCGTGATTGCCCGAGGTCAGCGTGCACATGCCTCCGAGGGTCGGACCGACGTACGACGCGCTGGCGTCACCCCTGGCCTCCAACTCGGCCTTCACCGAGGCGTTCGCTGCTGTCGAGGGGATCAGGGCGAGGGCGGTGGTGGCCCCTGCGCTGGCGAGCACGGCGACGGAGCGCCGGAAGATCAACGATGAGTTCATGAGATGCAATGTCCTTCTGGGAGTGGGGTGCGAACCGGGGTCAGTGCTTCACGGGCTTGAACTGGCCCTGCAGGTGGACCGTCTGGGCCGCCTTCTTCGACAGGGCCGCGGACTTGAAGATCCCCACGTTGCCGATCGCGAGACCCGCGCCGGACTCCTCGATCTCGTAGTTGCCGGGCTTGAGCAGCGCGCGGCTGGTCACGTGCGACTTGGTCCCGGCGAACACATCCAGCGCGACCAACGAGCTGTCCTTCAGGTTGACGAGGATGAACTCACTGAACGAGTTCGGCTTCAAGGTGTCGCGAGTGAGGTACAGATAGCCCTTCTTGTGCTCGGTGAAGAGCACCTGAGGAACCTCCGCGACGATGGACGCAGTGCCCTGGCAAGCGGAGCCGGGCACCGTGTGCTTCACGCTGAGGCTGCCACCCGCCGTGATCGCGAACGCCGACAGGTCGTTGTGCTTGCGCTTGAGGGTCATGGAGGTGTCGATGTGGCCCTTCATCTTGACCTGGTCCGCGCTGTTGTCGCTGCTGCTGTAGGTGGCCGAGAGGTCGACCGACGAGTGCTTCGTGCCATGGCTGAAGTTGGTGTGGATCTGACCGAACGGGTTCGCTTCGCCGGCCGAGAGGTCACAGTGCCCCCCAGAGGTGGGGCCTCGGTACGAGGCTTCGGCCTGGCCGACCGCGGCGTACTCGCCTTGGACCGACGCATGGGCGCCTGCGGTGGGGGTGAGCGTGAGTGCTGCCGTCGCTCCCGCGCTGGCCAGCAGCGCGACGGACCGGTGGAGGTGTCTGCGTGTGAACATCTGTGGGGACTCCCGTGCGATGGGTGGGTGAACTGATTCACGCTAGGTGTGGCAGGCCCGACGCAGTCGCGCGGCGCGCGGCGGTCTAGACCGGAGGAGGACGGCCGGTGACCCCGTGGAGCCACCGGCCGACGTGGACGAAGCAGGTCTCAGTGGTGGTGGTGGTGCTTCTTCTTCGGCGGCGCGAACGTCGCGTGGAGGTCGTTCTTCATCGAGACCTTGGTCGTGCGCTGGGCGGCGGACTTCAGGATGAACGCGCCGCCCCCCGTGACGCCGGACTCGGCCTCGATCGCGTACTCACCACGCTTGAGCTTGGCCGTGTACGTCGCGTGCGAGGTGCCCGAGGTCTGCGCCAGGTCGAAGGCGATCGGCGTGTCGGTCTTCTCGTTGATCAGGACGAACACGACCGCGGAGTTGGGCACCATGTCACGGGTGAGGGTGAAGGTGCCCTTCTTGTGCTCGGTGAAGAGCACTGTCTCGGCCTCTGCGAGCGCCTCGCCCGAGCCCACGCAGGCGGAGCTGGACACCGTGTGGCTGACCTTCATCGAGCCACCCGACTTCAGGTCCAGGGAGCGTAGGTCGCCGTGCACCCTCTTCAGGGTCAGGGAGCTGGAGACGTTGCCCTGGATATGCACCTGGTCGCCGCTGTTGTCGGAGCTGGTGTAGCGCGCGTTGATCGCGACCGCGGCGTGCTTCGTGCCGTGGGAGAACATCACCGGCGTGCTGGTGACCGAGTTGGACCCGGTCGGGCTGGTCAGCGTGCAGGCGCCTCCGACGGTGGGGCCGACGTACTGTGCGGACGTGTCGGCGGCGGCGAAGTACTCAGCCTTCACCGACGCGTGGCTGGCACTCGGCAGGAGCGCGAGGGTCGCGGCCGTGCCCGTGCTGGCAAGGACCGCGACGGATCGATGGACGAAGGTGCGTGTGTTCATGTGTGGGGGCTCCCGGTGATGGTCGTGTGGCTGCTGACGTTAGGTGCGCGCGACGACCCAGGAGATACGAACACCCCCATGGTCTAGACCAGGAGTCCGGAAAGGTGCGTGGCGTCAGCGGAACGTGCGGCCGAGCTCGATGATCCGGTCGTTGGCCTCGGTCTCGCCGATGGAGATGCGGGCGCCGTCGCCGGCGAACGGCCGCACCACGATCCCCAGGTCGTCGGCCGCGGCCGCGAGCCCTGCGGTGCGGTCGCCGGCCGCGAGCCACACGAAGTTCCCCTGCGAGTCCGGAACGGTCAGGCCGGCGTCGGCCAGACCCCGGACGACACGCTCCCGCTCGGACACGAGACTCTCGACCCGCTCGAGCAGCTCGGGCTCGGCGCGCAGCGACGCGATCGCCGCCGCCTGCGCGACGCTCGAGATCCCGAACGGCAACGACACGGCGCGCAGGGCGGTCGCGACGGGCGCCGGGCCGATGGCGTATCCCACCCGGAAGCCGGCCAGGCCGTAGGCCTTGGAGAAGGTGCGGGTCGACACGACGTTGTCGCGGGCGAGCACCGTGGCCACGCCGTCGACCGCGTCGTCCAGCCGCACGAACTCGACGTACGCCTCGTCGACGACCACCACCACCTGCTCGGGAACCCGGGCCAGGAAGGCATCGAGCTCGGTCTGGGTCAGCGCCGGACCGGTCGGGTTGTTCGGTGTGCAGAGCAGGACGACCTTGGTGCGGTCGGTGATGGCCGCGGCCATGGCCTCGAGGTCATGGCGCCCGTCGGCGGTCACCTGGACCTGCACGTTCTGGGCTCCCGCCGCGGTGACCGCGATCGGGTAGGCCTCGAAGCTGCGCCACGCGTACACGACCTCGTCGCCGGGATCGCAGAACGCCTGCACCAGCTGGTAGATCAGCCCCACGCTGCCCGTGGCCAGGGCGAGCCGGTCGGTGTCGACCCCGAGCTTGTCCGAGAGCGCTTCGTACAGGGCGGTGCTGCCCATGTCGGGATAGCGGTTCATCTGCTCGGCGGCGAGGGTCGCGGCCGCGACGACACCCGGCAGCGGTGGGTAGGGGTTCTCGTTGCTGCTCAGCTTGTACGTCGTCAGCCCGTCACGCGGCTGCGGCGGTTTGCCCGCGACGTACGCCGGGATCTGGGACACGCAGGCGCGCGGCTGGGGTGACGTCATGACCGCCAACCTATCGGCGTGCCTTCGCCCTCCACGGGCGCACCAAGGGCAGCAGGGCGAGCCCGATCGCGACCCCGATCGCGGCGCCGCTGACGTTGTCGATGATGTCGGTGACGTCGCAGGCACGATCGATGCGCACGACGTGGAGCTGGGTCTCCTCGATGGCCAGGGAGTACGCCGCCAGGGCAGCCAGGCCGAGCGGGACCAGCAACCAGCCACCCCTCCAGCGGGCGAAGGCGAGGACCAGGAACACCCCCGCCGGCACGAACAGCAAGGTGTTCAGCAGCTGCTGACCCCCGCCGAAGATCCAGAAGCCGCCCGGCGCCGGCCCACCGATGTCCCAGCTGCAGCTGGTCTGGTGCTGGCCGGCCGGGATGTAGCCGAGACCGTCCTGGGCCGGGACCAGGGTCACGATCGCGGTCACCGCGATGCTCCAGAGCAGCCCGAACCACGCGAGCCCGGCCAGGGTGCCCATCCTGCGGCCCACCGCGAGGCCGATCACCAGGGCGACCAGCCCCGCCACGGCGGCGAAGAGCAGCATCCAATGGGTGCCGCCGATGGAGACCATGCCGACGAGGTTAGATCCCGGCGCCGCCGATCCCCTCCGCCGGAGGTCTCGACGGGCGAGACCTCCGGGCTGTCGTCGGGGTTGTCGTCAGAGCTGCCGTCAGACCACGGGCGGGAGGACGACCTGACCGCCGGTGAGCCGCGGCACGTCGCGGCCGAGGGTGAGGTCGACGGGGTTGGTCAGGCAGCGGACCGACCCGCCGCCCTTGTGGAACTCCGAGACGTCCACCTCGACGACCTCGAACCCCCAGGCGACCAGCTGTGCCCGCACCCGCTCGGGTGCACCGGCCGGCATCACGACCGTGCGGCCGATGACGATGGAGTTCGCGCAGAAGGTCCTCAGCGCCTCGTCGTCGGTCAGCACGAGGGGCTCGGGGACCAGCGCGAGCAAGGCCTCGGCCGACTCGGCGTCGAAGGCGCCCGGAGCCACCATCGCGTGGCGGTCGTCGAGCGGGCAGAAGGCGAGGTCGAGGTGGTACATCGCGGGATGGGTGAGCCGCACGCCGCGCACTCGTACGTCCAGGTCGGTGGCGAGATGCTTGAGGGCGAGCTCCTCGGTGCGCGGGCCGAAGCCGGCCACCAGAGCGTCGCCCCAGGCGAACACGTCACCGGCCTCGAGATGGGCGCCGATCCCCTCACGACCGACGTACGACGTGGTGCGGCCGCTCTGCTCGAACCACGGCTGCGCCGACAGGGCCTCCATGCGGCGCTCGGCGTAACGCATGTGCGACATCACGACGTGGCCGCGGCGGGCACCCGAGCCGTCGGGACGGACGACCCCGAGGCCGAGGTTCATCGCGTAGACCATGTCGGGCGCGTCGGCCCGTTGCGGCACGACCTCGACGGTGCCGCCGTGCTGCTCGATCGTCGAGACCAGCTCGACCCACTGGGCGAGCGCGAGGTGGGGGTCGGGCTGGTCGGCGGGATCCATGAAGGGGTTGATCGCGTAGTCGACCCGGAAGTGGTCCGGGCGGACCATCACGTATCGGCGGCCCCAGCTCAACGGTCGACTCGATGGCTGAAGGAGCGGCGGGTGGTGCGGCACGGCGTACCCCTCTCACAGGAAGGACGCCCCGCCGGCAGTCGGCGGGACGTCGTGGTCCAGGTCATTGTCAGACAATCTGACAAGACTGAGTATGCCGCACGGATGCGACGTCCGGCAAGCCGGTGCCGGACAATGGACACATGTCCTCCGCCGCCTCCTCCGCCGACCGCGGAGAGGGCTCGGGATCCCCCTTCGAGGGGCTGAGCCTCGAGCACTCCTCGACGGTGGAGCGGGTGGCCGACGAGCTGCGTCGGGCCGTCTTCGAGGGTGAGATCGAGTCCGGGACACCCCTGCGAGAGGTCGCGCTGGCGGAGTCTCTCGGCGTCTCCCGGCCGACGGTCCGTGAGGCGCTCGCCCTGCTCGTGGCCGAGGGTCTGGCGACCCGCGAGCCGAACCGCGGCGTCAGCGTCGCCGTCCCCGACCCCGAGTCGGTGCGCGACGTCTCGACGGCCCGGACCGTGCTCGAGACCGCCGGCGTGCGCAACTGGGCGGAGGCCCCCGAGGCCGCGCGGGCAGCGGTACGCCGTGCGCTCGCCGACTACGAGAACGCCGTCGCGACCGACGCGTCGTACCAAGAGCTCAACCGGCGACACCTCGCCATCCACCTGAGCCTGGTCGGCCTGACCGGGTCTCCCCGACTGGTCTCGATGGCGGAGTCGGTCGCGGCCGAGCTGCGGCTGGTGCTCGCCCAGATCGACCGGGTACGCCGCAACGCCCGCGACCAGGCGGGCAGCCACCACCACCTGCTCGACCTGCTGGAGTCGGGCGAGACCGATGCGGCGGTCGCGGAGCTCGGTCTGCACCTGCGCGGCGCCGAGGACGCGATCATCGAGCGACTCGACCTCGACTGAGGACGCGCCCGCCGCCCGCTTGCGGGCAAGGCGGAGCCTGTGCCGGCGGCTCGCCTATGCTCGCGACGTGCGCTTCGTGACCTGGCTGCTCGCCACTGCCGCGGGTGTCGCCGTCGCCACCTGGTTCATCGACGGCATCTACTTCACCGGTCCGACGTCGGGGCAGCCGGAGCTGAAGCACAAGATCCTTCCGCTGCTGCTGGTGGCGCTGATCCTCGGGTTCGTCAGCAACTTCGTGAAGCCGGTCGTCACCTTCTTCTCGATCCCGTTCATCATCTTCACCATCGGGCTGTTCCTGCTCGTGATCAACGCCCTGATGCTGATGCTGACCGCCTGGATCGCCGGTGGCCTCGGCATCGGCTTCCACGTCGTCGGCTTCTGGAACGCCCTGTGGGGCTCGATCGTGATCACGGTCGTGAACTGGTTCCTCGACGTGGTCGTGCTCGAGGACGACGACAAGTAGTGCGCCTCCCTGCTCCCCGGCAAGCCGGGCGGTACGCCGTCGCCCTGGTGTGCCTGGGCAACATCTGCCGCTCGCCCATGGCCCACGTCGTCCTCGAAGAGCGCCTCGTCGAGGCCGGTCTCGACGACGCGGTGACCGTCGAGAGCAGCGGCACCGGCGGCTGGCACGTGGGTGAGCCGATGGACCCCCGCGCGGCCTCCACGCTCAGCGACGCAGGCTACGACCCGAGCCGCCATCGCGCCCGGCAGTACGACGCGTCGTGGGCCCAGACCCACGACCTGGTGCTCGTCATGGACACCGACAACCTCGCCGACGTGGGCGGTCGCTCCGAGCGCGTCGCGATGTTCCGCGACCTCGACCCGGTCGACCCTGGAGCCGACGTGCCCGACCCCTGGTACGGCGGAAGCGACGGCTTCACCGCCGTCCTCACCATGGTCGAACGGACCTCCGACGCCCTGGTCGCCCAGCTGTCCGAGATGCTCGACTCCGGATAGTCCAGAGATGCGAGAGGAGACACGATGCCGAAGGCACCCCTACCCGACGCGGCGCTGGCCCTGCTGCGCGAGCCCAACCCCGCCGTCATCTCGATGGTCCTGCCCGACGGAGACCCGATGTCGGTCGCCACGTGGTACCTCGTCGACGACGACGGAACAGTGCTGGTGAACATGGACGCCGGCCGGGCTCGGCTCGGCTGGATCGAGCGTCATCCGCACGTGTCCCTGACGGCGCTGAAGGACGACGAGTGGTACACCCACGTGAGTGTCCGCGGACCCGTCGTCCGCTGGGAGCACGACGAGGCCAGGGCCTTGGCCGACATCGACCGGCTCGCCCGTCACTACACCGGCAGTCCCTTCGGCAGCCGTACGGCGAAACGGGTCAGTGCATGGTTCGAGATCACCCACTGGCACGGCTGGGAGATCGAGTGATCGTGGGGCCTATGGTCTGCTGACTGTCGGCCTGCCAGTCGGGTCGACCCTCAGGCCACCTCGCGAGCAAGCTCGCTTCGGTCTCGCTCCGGCCGGTCCGACCTGCGGCTCTGCCTTGGTCGGACCGTCCTCGCTCGCTACCGTGAACCGTGCCGGACCCGAGGAGACTGCGATGACGCGTCAGCCCCACATCGCCCGCCGGGCCGAGGAGCTGCTGGGCTCCGCGGTCGCGGCTACGGCTCCGGTCGCCGGTGGTGACATCGCCACCGCCACCAAGCTCCGGCTGAGCAGCGGCCGCTCGGCGTTCATGAAGACCCTGACCAACGCACCCGCGGGGTTCTTCGAGGCCGAGGCGGCCGGCCTGCGCTGGCTCGGCGAGGCGGGTGGCATCCGAGTGCCGGAGGTGCTCGCCGTCGAGAGCGACTGTCTGATCCTCGACTGGGTCGAGCCGGGCAAGCTCAGCACCGAGGCGGCGTCCGACTTCGGTCGTGCGCTGGCCAAGACCCACGACGCCGGGGCCCCGGCGTACGGGCTCGACCGCGAAGGCTTCATCGGTCGGCTCCCGCTGCCCAACCGGACGGCGCCGACCTGGGCGGAGTTCTACGCGACCAAGCGGGTGCTCCCCTACCTCAAGCTCGCTCGCGACCGGGGCGCGATCACGCCCGAGGGAGCCGAGGTCGTGGAGGCGATCGTCGGTCGCCTGCCCGACCTGGTCCCGGAGGAGGGTCCGCGTCGCCTGCACGGCGACCTGTGGAACGGCAACGTCATCTGGACCCACGATGCCGGGTGCTGCGTGATCGACCCTGCCGCCCACGGCGGGCACCGCGAGACCGACCTGGCCATGCTCGCGCTGTTCGGGCTGCCGAACCTGCCCCGGGTGCTGCAGGCCTACGAAGAGGTCTCACCCCTCGCGGACGGCTGGGACGACCGCGTCGGCGTACACCAGCTGCACCCGCTGCTGGTGCACGCCTGTCTCTTCGGGGGTGGGTACGGCGCCCGGGCGGCCGAGGTCGCGGGCCGCTTCGCCTGACCCGCCGTACGCCGGTGCTGGGCGGTCGCGGCGACGGTTCTCAGGCGAGGTTCAGGACGATCAGGCACAGTAAGACCGTGACACCGCCCATCGCGTCGACTCCTGCGAGCACCAAGCCACACGTGCTCGTCGTCGACGACGACAAGGCGGTCCGCGAGTCGCTGCGCCGGAGCCTCGAGTTCAACGGGTACGCCGTGTCCCTGGCCGCCGACGGCGCCGAGGCGCTCGCCGGCATCGGCAGCCTGGCTCAGGGCCAGGGGCCCGACGTGGTCGTGATGGACGTGATGATGCCCCGGCTCGACGGCATCGAGACCACCAAGACCCTGCGTAAGGCGGGCAACGACGTCCCGATCCTGGTGCTGACCGCCCGCGACGCGATCGGCGACCGGGTCGAGGGGCTCGACGCGGGCGCCGACGACTACCTCACCAAGCCCTTCGCCCTGCAGGAGCTGCTCGCGCGGCTGCGCGCCCTGTTGCGACGCGTCGTCCCGGGCGAGGGCGACGACGCCGAGGTGCTCGCGTTCGCCGACCTCTCGATGGACATCGCCACCCGCGACGTACGCCGCGCCGGGCGGGCGATGGAGCTGACACGCACGGAGTTCACGCTGCTCGAGATGTTCCTGCGCCGGCCGCGCCGGGTGCTGGAGCGATCGTTCATCCTCGAGGAGGTCTGGGGCTACGACTTCCCCACGACCGCCAACTCCCTCGAGGTGTACGTCGGGTATCTGCGACGCAAGACCGAGGCCGAGGGGGAGTCCCGGCTGATCCACACCGTCCGGGGCGTCGGGTACGTCCTGAAAGAGTCATGAGCACCACGGCGACCGGGCGAGCGCCCGGCTCGTCGGAGCTCGACGAGCCCCGCTGGCACTACCGTCGGTCCCTGGCCAGCCGGGTGATCCTGATGACCACGGTCGCGGTCTGCTTCGCGGTGGCACTGGTGTCACTGGGCGCCTACGTCACGGTCAAGATGTCGCTGGAGAGCTCGCTGGACAACTCCCTGACCGAGCGTGCCCACCGCGCGGCCCGCACCAACGCGCTCGACGACCTCCTCTCCCACGACTACCCCGCGTGGATGCTGGGTGCCGGCGACGTGCGGCTGTTCATCGTCCGCGCGAACGGCCACCACACCAACGACAGCGGGCCGGCCCTGCAGATCGGGGCGCCGGAGTTCGCCGTCGCCACGGGACACAGCACCAGCAGCATCCGCACGATCTCGTCGGGGTCAATCGACTACCGCGTCGTGACCGTCCCGACGGTCCAGGCCGGGAGCGCGCTGATCATCGCCCAGAACATGGCGCCCCAGGAGCGGGTGCTCAAGCGGCTCGGTGCCGTGATGCTGCTGTTCGGCATCGCCGGCGTGATCGGCGCCGCTGCGGCCGGCTGGGCGGTGGCACGCAACGGCCTGAGGCCGGTACGCCGGCTCACCCGCAACGTCGAGCGGATCGCCCGCACCGAGGACCTCCAGCCACTCCCCGTCGAAGGTGACGACGAGATCGCCCGCCTGGCCAACGCCTTCAACGACATGCTGGTCTCGCTCTCGGCGTCGCGCGACCGACAACGCCGGCTGGTGGCGGACGCGGGCCACGAGCTGCGTACCCCGCTGACGTCGCTGCGCACCAACCTCGACCTGCTGCTGCAGGCCGATGCCGCCGGAGGTCTGGGCGACTCCGCCCGCCGCGAGCTGCTCGACGACGTACGCGGTCAGATCGAGGAGATGTCGACACTGGTCGGCGACCTGGTCGAGCTCGCGCGCGACGAGCCGTTGCGCTCCGCCGTCGAGCAGGTCGACCTCGCCGAGGTCGTCGACCGCGCGGTCGCCCGCGCGCGGCGCCGCGGCACCGGCCTGACCTTCGAGGTCGATGCCGAGCCGTGGTGGGTGGAGGGTGAGTCGGCCTCACTCGAGCGGGCGGTGACCAACCTGCTGGACAACGCGGTGAAGTGGAGCCCGGCCGGGGGCGCGGTGCGGATCCGGCTCAACCACGGCACCCTCACCGTCGAGGACGACGGCCCGGGCATCGCCCCGGGAGACCGCGAGCACGTCTTCGAGCGGTTCTACCGCTCCGAGGAGTCACGCTCGATGCCCGGCTCCGGGCTGGGGCTGTCCATCGTGCGGCAGGTGATCGAGCGGCACTCCGGCGTCGTCCGCGTCGACGACTCCGACCGTGGTGGCACGCGGATGGTCCTCCAGGTCCCCGGCGCCCCGCTGCTCGCCCACGCGTGAGGCGGGACGCGTCAGTGTCGTCGGGGTAGGTGTTGTCGAATCCCCCGCTTCAGCAGGGGATTCGTCACTTCTTGGCTGTTGCAACCCCCAAGAAGTGACAGAAGGGGCCAAGAAGTCCGGCCCGATGGCGCACCACTCAGAGCTCGAAGCGGTAGCCCATGCCGGGCTCGGTGATCAGGTGGCGGGGTTGGGAGGGGTCGTCCTCGAGCTTCTTGCGGAGTCCGCCGACGTAGACCCGCAGGTAGTTCGTCTCGCGCCCGTACGACGGTCCCCACACCTCGTGCAGGAGATCGCGCTGGCTGACCAGGCGGCCCGGCGTACGCACCAGCATCTCCAGCAGACCCCACTCGGTCGGGGTCAGCCGCACGACGACGCCGGCCTTGGTGACCCGTCGCGCCGGGAGGTCGATGACGAGATCGCCGGTCTCCATCACCGGCACGTCCGAGCCGGCCCGACGCCCGGCCGCCCGGATGCGTGCCAAGAGCTCCTCCATGCCGAAAGGCTTGGTGACGTAGTCGTCGGCACCGAGGTCGAGCGCCTGCACCTTCTCGTCGGACTCCGCGCGCGCCGACAGCACCACGACCGGCACGGTGCTCCAGGCCCGCAGCTGCCGCAGCACCTCGACGCCGGACACGTCGGGCAGCCCGAGGTCGAGTACGACCAGGTCGGGCTTGTCCTCGCGGAGAGCCTGCAGCGCGGAGCGGCCGTCCGCCGCTATCAGCACCTCGTGCTCAGCGGCGCGCAGGCCGATCGCGAGGGTACGCCGAAGCGTCGAGTCGTCGTCGACCAGCAGCACCTTCACGACTCGGCCCCCGGGAGGTCGAGCACCATCGTCAGGCCACCGCCAGGCGTCTCGGTGGCGTCGAGCGTGCCGCCCAGCGCCTCGGTGAGTCCGCGGGCCACGGCCAGGCCGAGACCGACGCCGCTCCCCGAGTCGCCCCGGCGCTGGAACGGCTCGAAGATCCGGGCCCGGTCGGACGCCTCCACCCCCGGCCCGTGGTCCACGACGCGCAGCTCGACCCGAGCCGCGCGGGCGTCCCCGACGACCTCGACCGAGTCGCTGTAGCGAAGGGCGTTGGCGGCCAGGTTGGCGACGACGCGCTCGAGCAGCCCGGGATCGACGTACGCCGTGGGGAGCTCGGCGACCTGCACCCGCTCGGCGCCCTCCAGCCCGACCAGGGCGCGTCGGACGACCTCGCCGAGGGGTACCTCATCCGCGATCGGCGTCACGGCGCCGGTCTCCAGCCGGCTCATGTCGAGCAGGTCGCTGACCATGAGGGTGAGTCGTGAGATCGACGACTCCATCGCCGCGAGCAGCTCGCGGCGCTCGGCGACGTCGAGCCGCTGGTCGTGGACCCGCAAGGTCTCGGCCGCCGATCGTAGGCCCGCCAGCGGGGTGCGGAGGTC
>DATBBE010000104.1:0-4428 GCA_036271155.1 Nocardioides sp.
CCCGAGCGGTCGAGCACGAAGGTGACGCCGCAGCGATGCAGGGCGACGTCCATCAGCACCTGGTCGAAGGCTCGGTTGATGAAGGTCGCGTAGATCGCGACCACCGGATGGAGGCCGCCCATCGCCAGGCCCGCCGCACTCGTCACGGCGTGCTGCTCGGCGATGCCGACGTCGAAGGTGCGCTCGGGGTAGGCCGCGGCGAAGCGGTCCAGGCCGACGGGGTAGAGCATCGCGGCCGTGATGCCCACGATGTCCTGACGCTCGCCCCCGAGCGCGACCATCTCCTCGGAGAAGAAGTCGGTCCAGATGCGCCCGGCGGGTCGCGCCTCGCCGGTCTCGACGTCGAAGGCACCGATCTGGTGGAACTGGTCGGTCTCGTTGCGCTCGGCCGGGTTGTAGCCGAAGCCCTTGTGGGTCATCACGTGGACGATCACCGGCCGCCCGAACCGCTTGGCCTGGGCGAGCGCCTGCTCGACGGCGGTGCGGTCGTGACCGTCGATCGGGCCGACGTACTTCAGGCCGAGGTCCTCGAACATCCCCTGTGGCGCGAGGGCGTCCTTCATGCCCTTCTTCATCGCGTGCAGGGCGTCGTAGACGGCCGGGCCGACCCCCTTGACCTTGTTCAGCCGCTTCTTGACGAGGTCGAGCATCTCCTCGTAGCGGGGGTTGGTGCGCAGGGTCGCGAGGTGGGTGGCGAGGCCGCCGACGGTCGGCTGGTAGGAGCGGCCGTTGTCGTTGACCACCATGACCAGCTTGCGGTCCTCGCCGACGGCGATGTTGTTGAGCGCCTCCCAGGCCATGCCGCCGGTGAGGGCGCCGTCGCCGATCACCGCCACGACGTAGCGGTGCTCTCCGCGGATGGCGTACGCCTTGGCCAGCCCGTCGGCGTACGACAACGAGGTGGACGCGTGGGAGTTCTCGACGAGGTCGTGGTCGGACTCCTCGCGGCTGGGGTAGCCCGACAGTCCGCCCTCGGTGCGCAGCGTGTCGAACTGGCCGGCGCGACCGGTCAGCATCTTGTGGACATACGCCTGGTGACCGGTGTCCCACACGACGCGGTCGCGCGGCGAGTCGAAGGTGCGGTGGATCGCCAAGGTCAGCTCGACGACGCCGAGGTTGGGGCCGAGGTGGCCGCCACGCGGCGCGCAGGTGCGGACCAGCTCGTCACGGATCTCGCTCGCCAGGGTCTCGAGCTGGTCGTCGGTGAGGTCGCGCAGATCGGCAGGTGAGGTCACCTGCTCCAGCAGTCCCATCGACGTCCCTTCGTCCGGCCTCGAGTCGCTCCGAGTCTAGACGCGAGCCCGTGGGGCACGTGATCCGACGGGCCGTCGAGCGGGTCAGTCGGAGTCGGGAACGGCTCCGGGGAGGGGAACGACCCCGTCGAGGTACTGGATCTTCTGCTGCAGCGTCCAGTGCAGACTAGGCGCTCCCTCCAGCACCAGCACGCCCCCCGAGGGGGCGTCGACGCTCACCAGGCTCGAGTCTCCCCCGGCGTGCTCGTTGTCGTAGAACGTTCTCCCGTCGTAGGTGACAGGTCTGCCGGACGTGGCCTTCCCGCGCATGAGGGCGATCGAGAGCTTGCCCAGCACGCCCAGCTGGAGGTTCGGGTCGTGCAGGTTCACCTTCGGCAGCCCGTCCGGAGCGATCACGACCAGGTTCTCGTCGGCCCCCAGGACCGACCACCCGTCGGGTGGCGAGGGGATCTCGAAACTGCCGGCTCGGGCGGTCGTGGGCCCTGAATGCGAGGGAGACAAGTGCACGACATCGGGCCGGGTGTACGCCGTGGTCCCGCCGACCACGAGCACGGCTGCTGCGACGACACCGACGACCACCGTGCGACGCCGACGACGCAGGGCGGCGTGGCCGCGGCGCACGGCAGCAGCAGGGTCGAGGTCGACGTGGTGGTCGACCGCCCGGTCGAGCAGAGTCTGCAGATCCGTCATCACGAGGCTCCTTCAGAGGTCAGCGAGGTGCCGAGCACCTCACGCAGATGTGCGAGCGCCTTGGCGTTCTG
The DNA here is from genome assembly GCA_036271155.1 of Nocardioides sp. GTDB lineage: Bacteria > Actinomycetota > Actinomycetes > Propionibacteriales > Nocardioidaceae > Nocardioides. The sequence continues at coordinate 2,015 of DATBBE010000104.1, forward strand.
GGACTTCACGGTTCCCTCGGCGCAGCCGAGAGCCTGGGCCGTGGCCGCAACGTCGTACTGCAGGAAGTGACGCAGCACGACGACCGCTCGTTGCCGGGGGGCCAGCTGCTCGAGGGCGGCGATCACCAGCCGACGGGTGTCTGGGTCCGCGCTCGGATGCGCAATGTCGGGAACGCTGCCGGTGGGGATCTCCCGACGATGATGGGCCCGGCGCCGTTCGTCGAGGAAGGTGTTGGTGAGGGTGCGGAACCCGTAGGCGACCGGGTCGTCGGCCCCGCTCACGCGCGGCCAGTGGACGTACACCTTGGCCAGAGTGGTCTGCACCAGGTCTTCGGCCGCCCCGTCGTCGCCAGCAGTCAGCAACCGAGCCGCCCGGACAAGCCGGACACGCTGTGCGACGACGTAGCCGCTGAACTCGTCGTCCCGAGTCTCGAGTCTCACGCGCTCTCCTTGCCTCTCACCCCTACGACGAGTGTCACAAGCTCAGCGGTTGCCTCGCCCCATGTAACACGCTGTTGACGCGTCCGCCACGCCGTCGCAACGGCGTGGAAGAGCCGCGAACGGCGTGTTAAATGCTCGGCCGGTCAGGGAGGCCGGTCAGGGAGGCCGGTCAGGAGGGGGCGGTCAGCCTCCGGTCGGCCTCCGAGTCGAGGAACGCCGGCACCGCCAGGACGCCGGTCATGGTCAGGTCGAGACCACGAGCGCGGTCCGGCGCGACGAAGACGATCTGTCGTCCTTCGTGACAGTCGATGTCGTCGTCGGTCAGGTCGACCCGCGCGACGTACACGTGGACCCGGTCGACCGAGCCGTAGTTCGGGTGGAACACCGCGAGGACGTCGAACAGCTCGAGGGAGCCCGCCGCGAGGCGCACCCCGGTCTCCTCCTCGACCTCCCGGTACGCACCGGCCTCCGGCTCCTCGCCCGGCTCGAGGTGGCCCCCGGACAGACCCCACCGGTCGGGGTCGATCGGCGCGTGCTCGTCGCGCTCCTGCAGCAGCACGGCGCCATGCGGGTCGACGAGCATCACGCAGCCGAAGGCGTGCGGCTCGGGCTGCCCGAAGCGCTCGGCGTACGCCGTGTGGGCGACGACGCGCGGCAGTGCGGCGGCCAGCGCCCGGCTCCAGTCGAGGGTGTGAACCGTCCGCGGATCCACGAAGACGATCTGCCGTCCCTCGTGACACTCGACCTCGGCGTCGGTGAGGTCGGTGAGCGCCGTGTAGAGCGCGACGTCGTGCCACTGGACGCAGTCACCACACCAGTAGCGCAGCTCCCCCAGCGAGGTCAGCTCGATGCCGTCGAGCTCGGTCTCCTCGTGGAGCTCGCGGACGGCCGCCTCGAGGTCCGACTCCCCCGCCTCGACACCCCCGCCGACCAGCGACCAGCGGTTCGCGTCCGCGGGTGCGTGCTCGTCGCGCTCCTGGAGGAGCAGCCATCCCCTCTGGTCGACGAGCACGACGGCGGCGACGCGACGGAACATGGTTCGACGCTAGCGGGCCGCGAAAGGCCATGTCGTATTCCCGCCAGATCGAACCCGGCCGCCCGGGGAGAGTGGGGGGATGACGACCCTCTCGGCGACCACCGCTGCCCACCGATCCCACGCCCCTCCGCTGGAGGGGCGTGCCGCCACGAGGGCGGTCCTGGCGCTGGTGGCCGGTCAGTTCATGGCGAACCTCGACACGGCCGTCACTAACGTCGCCGCACCCGCGATCCACGTCGACCTCGGCGCTACCGGCAGTCAGCTTCAGCTCGTGACGTCCGGCTTCGTGATGAGCTACGCCGTCCTGCTGATCACCGGCGCCCGGCTGGGAACGCTGCACGGATTCCGGACGATGTACCTCTCCGGCCTCGCCGCCTTCACCGTGTGCTCGCTGCTGTGCGGGGTCGCACCGGACCCGCTCACCCTGATCGTGGCCCGGATCTGCCAGGGGGCGGCCGCTGCTGTCATGGTGCCGCAGGTGCTCACGGGCATCCAGCGCCTCGTCGGCGGAGAGGGTCGCGCCCGTGCCTTCGGCTGGTACGCCGCGGCACTCTCAGCGGGCGCGGTGGCGGGTCAGGTGCTGGGTGGTGTGCTGGTCACCGCCGATCTGGCCGGCCTCGGCTGGCGCACGGTCTTCCTGGTCAATGTGCCGGTCGGCGTGGCCCTGCTCTTCCTCACGGCACGCGTCGTACCTGTGAGTGCGAACCAGAAGCAGCCCCACGAGAGTCTCGACCTGGCCGGGGTGGTGCTGCTGTCGGTGTCGGTGCTCCTGGTCGTGGTGCCGCTGGTGCTCGGGCGCGAGCTCGGCTGGCCGACCTGGGGCTGGGTCGCACTGGCCGCTAGCGTGGTCTCGTTGGGCTGCTTCGTCCATGTGGAGCGCCGCATCTCCGCGACCGGCGGCCATCCGTTGGTCGACCCGCATCTGCTGGGCCGGCCG
>DATBBE010000105.1:0-7797 GCA_036271155.1 Nocardioides sp.
GCGAACGTCGTGACCCCGGGCAACTTCCTGGGCTTCGGCTTCGACCAGTGCCTGACCCCCGGCCAGAGGTCGATGAACGCCTGGCTGAGGAACTCGCCGTACCTCGCAGCCGGGATCTACATCTCCGGTGCCTCGCGGGCCTGCATCAAGCAGCCGAACCTGACCGCGACCTGGGTGAGCACCCAGCTGCGCAACGGCTGGAAGCTGCTGCCGATCGACGTCGGACCGCAGGCGCCGTGCAACCCCCGCTTCCCCCGCCACGGCAAGGACCCGGTGATCTCCAGCACCAAGGCGAAGTCGGGCACCTTCACCAAGGCCCACCAGCAGGGAGTGGCCGAGGCGCACGTCGCCGTCACCGCCGCCGCCAAGCTGGGCATCGTGGCAGGGAGCACGCTGTGGTTCGACCTCGAGAACTTCGACCAGACCAACAACCGCTGCCGCAACGCGTCGCTGTCGTTCATGAGCGGCTGGACGAGCGGTCTCCACGCCCTCCACTACGTCTCGGGCGTCTACTCCAGCGCGGGCTCCGGCATCTGGGCCCTCGACCAGGCCCGGATGAACAAGCCCGGCACGTACCAGCTGCCCGACCGCATCTGGATCGCCCGTTGGGACGGCGAGGCGAACACGTCCACGTCGTACATCAGCTCGAAGGGCTGGGCGCACGGCGACCGGATGAAGCAGTACGTCGGCGGCCACAACGAGACCTGGGGCGGCGTGACGATCAACATCGACCGGGACTTCCTGGACCTCGGCAGCCACACCCTGGCGTCCCCGAAGCACTGCGGCGGGGTCGTCGTCGACCGCACGGACTACCCCCGGGTGCAGGCAGGCTCCGACCCGCTCCTGGTCAAGGCGTTGCAGTGCCTGCTCGGCGAGCAGAAGGCCTACTCCGGGAAGATCAGCGGACGCTTCAGCAAGGCGACCCTGGCTGCGGCGAACACCTGGCAGCACGCCCACGGGCTGGCCGCCCACCCCTCCTGGAACCGGCGCGCCTGGATGACGCTGTTCATGGCCGGGCCGCGCCCGGTGCTGAAGTTCGGCTCGACCGGTCCCGCGGTACGTCGCCTCCAGCGCACCCTGAACGCCGCCACGCACGGGACCGACCTCCCGGTCACCGGTGTCTTCGCGCAGCTCACCGACAGTGCGTTGCGGGGCTGGCAGATCTCGATGCACCGCAAGGCTCTCGGCGTCGTGAACCCGAGCACCTGGAAGGCGCTCGCGGCCGGGACGCGGTAGGCGCTCGTCAGCCAGCGGCGCCGGTCAGCGCAGCCAAGCCGGCGAAGAAGCCGAGCCCGTCGACGCCGGCGCCGGTGAGATCCTCGACCGCGTGCTCCGGGTGGGGCATCAGGCCCACGACGTTGCCGCGCTCGTTGGTGATGCCGGCGATGTCGTGGAGCGAGCCGTTGGGATTCTCGTCGAGGTAGCGCGCGACCACGAGACCCTCGCCCTCGAGCCGCTCGAGGGTCGGCTCGGACGCGACGAACCCGCCTTCGCCGTTCTTCAGCACGAGGGTGACCTCGGCGTCCTCGGCGTACGACGACGTCCAGGGCGTGCGGGTGTTCTCGATGCGCAGGCGCTGGTCTCGGCAGACGAACTTGCGGTGGTCGTTGCGGGTCAGGGCGCCCGGGAGCAGATGAGACTCGCAGAGGATCTGGAAGCCGTTGCAGATGCCGAGGACCGGCATGCCGCGGTCAGCGCCGGCCACCACCTCGGCCATCACCGGAGCGAAGCGCGAGATCGCACCACAACGCAGGTAGTCGCCGTAGGAGAACCCTCCGGGGAGGACGACCGCATCTACGCCCCTCAGGTCGGCGTCGCCGTGCCACAGCGCGACCGCCTCGCCCCCTGCGACCCGGATCGCGCGCGCCGCGTCGACGTCGTCGAGCGACCCCGGAAAGGTGACGACACCGATCTTCATGCGTCGTCCTCGGCAGGCTCGACCGACGACTCGGGCGCGACCGACTCGGGCTCGACCGGCTCGGGCAGGGCCGCGGTCACGGTGTAGTACTCGATCACCGGGTTGGCGAGCAGGGTGTCGGCCATCCGGCGCACCTCGGCGAGGCGCTGCTCGTCGTCGCCGCCCTCGACCTCGATCTCGAAGCGCTTGCCCTGCCGCACGTCGCTGACGCCCTCGAAGCCGAGGCGCGGCAAGGCGCCGAGGACCGCCTTGCCCTGAGGGTCGAGGATCTCGCGCTTGGGCATCACGTCGACGACGTACCGGGCCACGGTGGTGCCTTTCGGGGGCTCTGCTGCGACAGGCGGATGGGGCCAGTCTAGGGACGCGGGTGGTCCGCTCGACGTACCGCCACCCCGGACGGACCGGCATACGGGCAGACTGTCCTCATGGCATCGAACAACCCGCTCGGCGGACTCGGCGGCTCCGCGAACCCGGGAATGCAGGGCGCGAGCCTGCTGCAGCTGCAGTTCCCCCAGTCCCTGGCCGTCTACGACGACTATGCGGCCGCGCAGAAGGCGGTCGACTTCCTGTCCGACAAGGAGTTCCCGGTCGAGAACTGCATGATCGTCGGCACCGACCTCAAGCAGGTCGAGCGCATCACCGGTCGGCTCACGACCGGCAAGGTGGCGCTCGGTGGAGCACTGTCGGGCCTATGGCTCGGCATCTTCGTCGGGTTCCTCTTCGCGCTCTTCGACACCAAGCACAGCGGGTTCGCGACGATCGTCACGACGGCCCTGTTCGGCGTGGTCTTCGGCGTGGTCTGGGCCATGGTGGGATACACCGCCACCCGCGGACAGCGCGACTTCTCCTCGGTCCGCGTGGTCGTGGCCACCCGCTACGAGGTGCTGGTCGAGCACAAGCTCCTCCAGCGGGCCCAGGAGCTCCTCGCCCAGCTGCCCGGCGCTCGCCCCAACCCCTTCGCCTGAGCCTCCCCGCCCGATACTTCGCAGCAGTTGGCACCCTGACACCGGCGTGTCGCGGTGCAGAACGCTGCGAAGTATCGGGAGGGGGCGCCGCGCTAGGAGAGGACCTCGGAGGCGCGGAGCAGGTCCTTGCGGATCGTCTCCGGCGCCAACCGGTTGGTGACCGCCGCCGCGACGGCGAAGGCTCCGTGCCCGACCATGTGCCCTTCGGCGGTCAGCCGCGTGCCCTGGGTGGTCTTGAGGAACCGCATCGTCAGGACGCCGTCCACACCACGCCACGTACCGGTCTCGACCAGGAGGCGGTACGGCGTGAGCTCGGTGATCTGCATGTGGGGCCGGATGCCGACCTTGGTCACATCGCGCCACCGCATCCCCACCCGTGGCTCGCCGTCGTCCACGTCTGCGACCGACCGGAGACTGGCCTGCCACAGCGGCCGGTTGCGGGGCTCGGCCAGGAAGCGGAACACCACCGGCGGCGGATGGGACAGCTCGAGGGTGACCGTGAAGTCCGTCACCAGCGTTCGCCCGTCAGCGTCTCGTAGGCCTCGAGGTAGCGCGCCCGGGTGTGCTCGACGACCTCCTGCGGCAGCGCCGGAGGAGCATCCCCCGATGCGCGGTCCCATCCGGAGGCGGGCGAGAGCAGCCAGTTACGCACGATCTGCTTGTCGTACGACGGCTGGGCCCGGCCCGGCTGCCAGTCGCCGGCCGGCCAGAAGCGCGACGAGTCGGGGGTGAGCACCTCGTCGGCCAGCACGATCGTGCCGTCGGCACGCCGGCCGAGCTCGAGCTTGGTGTCGGCCAGGATGATCCCGCGTCCGCGGGCGACCGACTCCGCTCGGGCATAGACCTCGAGCGTCAGCTCCCGCAGGGTTGCGGCCGTCGCCTCGCCCACCGACGCCGCGACGGCGTCGTAGGAGATGTTCTCGTCGTGCTCGCCGAGGGCCCCTTTGTCCGCCGGGGTGAAGATCGCCTCCGGGAGCCGGCTGCCGTCCTCGAGCCCGGCCGGGAGCGCGATGCCGCAGACCTCGCCGGTGGCGCGGTAGTCGAGGAGCCCGGACCCGGTCAGGTAGCCGCGGGCGACGCACTCCACGGGGTACATCTCCAGGCGCTCGCAGATCACCGCGCGGCCGCGCACGTCGTCCGGCACGTCGGTCGAGAGCACGTGGTGCGGCACCAGGTCGGCCAGCTGCTCGAACCACCACAAGGACATCCGGGTCAGGATCTCGCCCTTGTCGGGGATCGTGGAGTCCAAGATGAAGTCGAACGCCGAGATGCGGTCGCTGGCCACCATCAGCAGGCGGCCGTCGGGCAGCTCGTAGAGGTCGCGCACCTTGCCCGAGTGGAGGTGGGTCGCCCCGTCGATCGCGGGAGCCGTCGGAGCCGCGGGAGTCGCCATGGGGGGAGGTTACCCACCGACCCGGGTGGCTGGCGTCAGTACCTGATGTCGAACGTGTCCGCGCCCGTGGGCCGGGCCTCCGTGACCGCGACGTCGCGCACGGCGGCGTACGACGGACCGCGCCGGCACCACTCGACCATCGCGGAGACGGCCTCCTCGTCGCCCTCGAAGTGGCCGGCGACCGACCCGTCCGCCTCGTTGCTCACCCAGCCGTGGACGCCGCGCTGCCGAGCCTCCTGCTGCGCGTACCACCGGAACGAGACTCCCTGCACGCGTCCGGTCACTCTCACCGTCACGGCTCGCAGCATCATCTGAGCCTACGGAGTCCAGGATGGGTCCATGTGGACTGACCTGACGCACCTCGACATCTCGGTGCTGGACAAGATCATCCGGACCGTCGTCGTCTACTGGGCGCTGATCGTGCTGCTCCGGCTCGCCGGCAAGCGCGACCTCGCCCAGCTGAACTCCTTCGACCTGATCGTGATGCTGCTGCTGTCGAACGTCGTGCAGAACGCCATCATCGGACCGGACAACTCCCTCGTGGGCGGGCTCCTCGGGGCCGCCGTCCTGATCGCGGCCAACGCCTTCCTGGTGCGGATCGTGCGGCCGAACCAGCGGGTGACGGCCTACCTGGAGGGCTCGGCGACCGTGCTGGCCAGGCAGGGGCGCTGGATCCCGGGGGCCTTGCGGCACGTGGGGGTGCGCCAGAACGACATGGAGGCGGCGCTGCGGCGCCAGAACGCCTACAAGATCGACGATGTCGAGGAGGTCAAGCTCGAGCCGGGCGGTGCGATCGTGGTGAACCTCAGGCCCGAGTTCGAGTCGGCGACCAAGGGCGACGTCGAGCGGCTCGAGGCGAAGCTCGACCGGCTGCTCGGCATCTAGGGTCGCGCGACCTACAGGATCGCGCCCGGTGTGTACGCCGCCGCCTCGGGGTGGCGGGCGACCAGCGCCTCGACCCGGCGTACGACGGCCTGGGTCTGCGATCGGGCCGCGCCGGTGAACTCGATCGGGTCGGCCACCAGCGCCTCGATCGCGGCCCGGTCGAGGCCGAGCCGCGGGTCGTCGGCCAGCCGCTCGAAGAGGTCGTTGTCGCTGCGACCCCGCCGCATCTCCAGCGCGACCGAGACGGCATGCTCCTTGATCGCCTCGTGCGCCTCCTCGCGCCCGACGCCGGCCCGCACGGCCGCCATCAGCACCTTGGTGGTGGTCAGGAAGGGCAGGTAGCGGTCGAGCTCGCGCTGGATCACGGCCGGGAACGCCCCGAACTCGTCGAGCACGGTCAGGAAGGTCTCGAAGAGCCCGTCGGCGGCGAAGAACGCGTCGGGCAGCGCGACCCGGCGCACGACCGAGCAGGAGACGTCGCCCTCGTTCCACTGGTCACCGGCGAGCTCGCTGACCATCGAGAGGTGGCCGCGGAGCACCACCGCGAGGCCGTTGACCCGCTCACAGGAGCGGGTGTTCATCTTGTGGGGCATCGCCGACGAGCCGACCTGACCCTCTGCGAAGCCCTCGGTGACCAGCTCGTGGCCCGCCATCAGCCTGATCGTGAGGGCCACGCTGGAGGGCGCCGACACCAGCTGCACCAGCGCCGAGACGACGTCGAAGTCGAGCGAGCGCGGATAGACCTGGCCGACGCTGTCGAGGGCACGGTCGAAGCCGAGGTGGGCGGCGACCCGGCGCTCGAGCTCGGCGAGCCTCTCCTCGTCGCCACCGAGCAGGTCGAGCATGTCCTGACTGGTCCCCATCGGGCCCTTGACGCCGCGCAGCGGGTAGCGGGCCAGGAGCTCCTCGAGCCGGGCGACGGCGACCAGCAGCTCGTCGGCGGCGCTCGCGAAGCGCTTGCCGAGGGTGGTCGCCTGGGCCGCGACGTTGTGCGAGCGACCGGCCATCACGGTCGCCTCGTGCTCCGTGGCGAGGCGCGCCAGTCGGGAGAGGGTCGCGACCGCCCGGTCGCGGACCAGCTCGAGGGACTGGCGGACCTGGAGCTGCTCGACGTTCTCCGTCAGGTCGCGCGAGGTCATGCCCATGTGGATGAACTGCAGAGCGCTCTGCTCGTGGCCGGTGAGGGCGTTGAACTCCTCGATGCGCGCCTTCACGTCGTGCCTGGTCACCCGCTCACGCGCGGCGATGGAGGCGAGGTCGACACCCTGCTCACCTCGGGCGACGACCTTCTCGTAGGCCTCGACCACCCCGTCGGGCACGTCGACCCCGAGATCGCGCTGGGCCGTCAGCACCGCCACCCAGAGTCGGCGCTCCAGGACCACCTTGTGCTCCGGCGACCAGATCGCGACGAGGTCGGGCGCGGCGTACCTCGACGCGAGGATGTTGGGGACGGTCACGGCCCTATCGTATGGACCCGGCTCATCGCGGGTGTTGCTCGGCGGCGATGTCGGTGCGCCACTGGGCGCCTGGAAACGAGATGCGGTCCACGCCGGCGTACGCCGCGGCGCGGGCGTGCGCGACGTCGTCGCCGACGGCGGTCACGGCGAGGACCCGACCGCCCGCCGTGACCAGCTCGCCACCGCTCATCGCGGTGCCGGCGTGGATCACGTGGACGGTCTCGGCCACGCCGTCGATGCCGGCGATGACGTCGCCCTTCGAGGAGCTCTCGGGGTAGCCGCGGCTGGCCATCACGACGGTCACCGCCCCGCCCGCCTTCCAGGTCGGAGGCGGCACGTCCGCGAGCGTCCCGGTGGCGGCGCCGAGGAGGAGCGGCGAGAGCGGTGCGTCGAGGAGCGGCAGCAGCACCTGGGTCTCCGGATCGCCGAACCGGGCGTTGAACTCCACGACCCGGATGCCCCGCGAGGTCAGCGCCAGGCCGGCGTACAGGAGGCCCGCGAACGGTGTGCCCCGTCGGGCCATCTCGTCCACGGTCGGCTGCAGGACCGTGCGCAGCACCTCGTCGACGAGGTCGTCCGGCGCCCAGGTCAGCGGGGTGTAGGCGCCCATCCCGCCGGTGTTGGGCCCTTGGTCGCCGTCCTGGATGCGCTTGAAGTCCTGCGCCGGCAGCATCGGGTAGACCGTCGCACCGACGGCGTCGTTCCAGCCGCACAGCCCGAACAGGCTGACCTCCGGGCCGTCGAGGTACTCCTCGATCACCGCCCGCCCACAGGCCTGGGCGTGCTCGAGCGCAGCCTGGCGGTCGTCCGTGACGACGACGCCCTTGCCTGCAGCGAGACCGTCGTCCTTGACGACGTACGGCGGGCCGAAGGCGTCGAGTGCGGCCTCGATCTCGTCGAGGGTCGAGCAGACGCGCGCCTCGGCGGTCGGAACACCGGCGGCCGTCATCACGTCCTTGGCGAAGGCCTTGGACCCTTCGAGCTGCGCCGCCTCCAGGCTGGGTCCGAAGCACGGAACCCCGGCGGCGCGGACCGCGTCGGCGACTCCTGCCACCAGGGGCGCCTCGGGCCCGACCACGACGAGGCCGACGCCGAGCTCGCGGGCCAGCGAGGCGACCGCGGGGCCGTCCATCGGGTCGACGTCGTGGAGGATCGCCTGGGCGGCCATGCCCGGGTTGC
>DATBBE010000106.1:0-11498 GCA_036271155.1 Nocardioides sp.
GGTGGGTGGCAACATCGTGCGTGCCCTGCGGCAGATCTGGCCCGGCGCCTAGCTCGCACGGCGTACGAGGCCGGACCTCGGGCCGGGGCTGTTCCCATCCTCGTCCGGCCGGCCGTCACCACATGCGTCACGGCGTTCACATTGCGAAGGCACTCCCGTCGCTTGTCAGGGGTTGCAGTCCCTGACAAGCGACGGGATACCCGGCGAGCCGGGTATCCCGACATCGCCGCCCCGCCCGCCGAGTCCACGGTCGCCCGCGGCTGAGCTCCCGGTTGTCGGCGTGGCTGGCTAGGGTTCAGGAGTGGAGTCACCGCTCGCGCTCTATCGCCGCTACCGGCCCGAGACCTTCGCCGAGGTCATCGGGCAGGATCACGTGACCGAGCCGTTGCGGGCCGCGCTGGCGGGCAACCGGGTGAGCCATGCCTACCTCTTCTCCGGCCCTCGTGGCTGCGGCAAGACCACCTCGGCGCGCATCCTCGCCCGCTCGCTGAACTGCGAGCAGGCCCCGGTCGCCGATCCCTGCGGCGAGTGCGACTCGTGCCGAGACCTTGCGCGCGGAGGTCCCGGCTCGATCGACGTGATCGAGATCGACGCGGCGTCCCACGGCGGTGTCGACGATGCCCGCGACCTGCGTGAGAAGGCGTTCTTCGCGCCGGTCCGCAGCCGGTTCAAGGTCTACATCATCGACGAGGCCCACATGGTCAGCACGCAGGGCTTCAACGCCCTGCTCAAGCTGGTCGAGGAGCCTCCGCCCCATCTGCGCTTCATCTTCGCCACCACCGAGCCGGAGAAGGTCATCGCGACCATCCGCTCGCGCACCCACCACTACCCGTTCCGGCTGATCCCGCCGCGGCTGTTGACGGCGTACCTCTCCGACCTGTGCGCGCTCGAGAAGGTGACGATCGAGCCGGCAGCGCTGCCCCTGGTCGTGCGGGCCGGGGCGGGCTCGGCGCGCGACACCCTCTCGGTGCTCGACCAGCTGATGGGCGGCGCCGGCCCCGCGGGCATCACCTACGCCCTGGCCTCGGGCCTCCTGGGCTACACGCCCGACACCCTGCTCGACGAGGTGGTCGACGCGTTCGCCGCCGGCGACGGCGGGGCCGTCTTCGGGGTTGTCGACAAGGTGATCGAGACCGGTCAGGACCCTCGCCGCTTCACCGAGGATCTCCTCCGCCGCCTGCGCGACCTCGTGATCGTCTCCGCGGTGCCCGACGCCCCGGCGAGCGGGCTGATCGACATCGCGGAGGACGCCGCCGAGCGGCTGGTCGCCCAGGCCGCGCGCTTCGGTCCGGCCGACCTCAGCCGCGCGGCCGACCTGGTGGCCACCGGCCTGACCGAGATGCGTGGCGCCACGGCCCCTCGGCTGCTGCTCGAGTTGATCTGCGCGCGGGTGCTGCTGCCCGGTGCCGACCACTCCACGGGGGGTGTGATGGCGCGGCTCGACCGGCTCGAGCGCAGGATGACCATCACCGGTGGAGACCCGTCGCCGGCCCCCACCGTCGCCACCGAGCCGGACAGCGTGCGACCGGCTCCTCACATCGTCGAGCCGACGGTCATCGAGCCGGTCCGCCCCGCTGCGCCCGCCGCCGTGGCCGAGCCGGCCGCGTCCGTCGAGCACCAGGCCGTGCCCCAGGCTGAGCATCAGCCCGAAGCCCAGCCCGAAGCCCAGCCCGAGCAGGCCGAGCCGGCCAGGACGCAGGCCACGACGCAGGCCACGACGCAGGCCACGACGCAGGCCACGACGCAGGCCGGGTCGACCCTGACCCTGGTCGACGTGCGGCGCCTGTGGCCCGACATCGTCGAGGCGACCAAGCAGCGTCGGCGGATCACCTGGATCTACCTCACCCAGCAGGCGCAGGTCATCGCGGTCGACGACGCCACCCTGACCCTGGGCTTCGCCAACGCAGGTGCGCGCGACTCCTTCGACCAGGGCGGGAGCGGTGAGATCGTGCGGCAGGCCGCGATCGACGTCGTGGGTCACGACTGGAAGGTCGAGACCATCGTCGACCCGGCAGCCGAGCCCGCGCCCTCGACGCCGGCGCCCAGGCGCTCGGCCGAGCCGGTCTCGCCCCCGCCCGGCCCCGAGCCGGTGACCCAGGCTCCGGACTGGGCCCGCCCCGAGGGTGCCCCGTCCGAGACCACCACGTCCGAGACCACCACGTCCGAGACCACGCCGTCCCAGACCACGCCGTCCCAGACCACGCCGTCCGAAGGTGGGGCCCCGGCGGGTGGCGTGCCCGAGCACCCGTCGGCTTCTGCCCGCGAGGCGATCGCCGCGAGCCGCACCGCCGGTCCGCCGGGCGAGCCGGTCGCGCCGCCCGAGCCCGACGACGGCGCGCGGCCCGACGACACCGACGCCGAGTCCTCCGGTCTCGACGGCGCCCAGCTGCTCGAGGAGGCGCTCGGTGCACAGGTCATCGAACAGATCCCCCACCAGTGAGACCGTGGTCGCACGACCCCACAACCGACGACAGGTGAGCCCATGACCGACACCAACCCCTTCGAGTCGCTCGGCGACGCCGGTGGGTTCGACCTCCAGGGCCTGCTCCAGCAGGCGCAGCAGATGCAGGAGCAGCTCGAGAGTGCCCAGGAGCGGCTCGGCGAAGCGCGGGTCGACGGCACCTCCGGTGGGGGCACGGTCACGGTCACGGTGAACGGCATCGGCGAGCTGCAGGCGGTCACCATCAAGCCGGGTGCGTTCGACGGCTCGAGTGACGACGACCTGGCCGACCTCGGCGACCTCGTGGTCGCGGCGTACCGCGACGCGAAGGCCCAGGCCGACGCGATGGCGAGCAGTGCCCTCGGTCCGCTCGCCGGCGGTGGCATGCCCGGTCTCGGGGGCGCCGGCCCCGACGCCGGCCCGGGCGCCCTCGGCTTCTCGCAAGGCACCTGAGTTGTACGAAGGCATCGTCCAGGACCTCATCGACGAGCTCGGCCGGCTGCCGGGCGTAGGTCCCAAGGGAGCGCAGCGCATCGCGTTCCACCTGCTGCAGGCCGAGCCGACCGACGTACGCCGGCTGGCCGAGGTGCTGCTGGAGGTCAAGGCGAAGGTGCGGTTCTGCTCGATCTGCTTCAACGTCTCAGAAGAAGAGCAGTGCCGCATCTGTCGTGACCCGAGGCGCGACCAGGCGATCCTGTGTGTCGTCGAGGAGTACAAGGACGTCGTGGCGATCGAGCGCACCAAGGAGTTCCGCGGCCGCTACCACGTGCTCGGCGGCGCGATCTCGCCGATCGACGGCATCGGCCCCGACCAGCTGCGCATCCGCGAGCTGCTCACCCGGCTGGCCGACGGCACCGTCACCGAGGTGATCCTCGCGACCGACCCCAACCTGGAGGGCGAGGCGACCGCGACCTACCTCACCCGTATGCTCAAACCGTTGGAGATAGCCATCAGCCGGCTGGCGAGCGGGCTCCCCGTCGGCGGCGATCTCGAGTACGCCGACGAGGTGACCCTGGGGCGGGCCTTCGCGGGGAGGAGATCAGCAGAATGACTGACAGCACCACCGAGCAGATCCCGGTGATCGTGGGATCGGGTGTCTCCCTGCCCGCGGTCGACCCGCAGGACGAGTTCGCGGTCCAGATCGCCGACCAGGTGGAGAGCTTCCTGATCGCGCTCAAGGCGGTCGCCGCCGAAGGCAACCCCGGCACGGGCATCTCGATGCTGCTGCTCGAGATCAGCCAGATCCTGCTCGCCGGGGCGAGGCTGGGCGCGCAGGTCGACTTCACCCCCACGTCCGACTACCAGCCCGACGTCGGGCCCGAGGCCGACCTCGACGAGCTCCGGCTGCGGCTGGCCGTCCTGTTCGGCGACGTCGACACCTACAGCTTCGTCTTCGACCCCTTCGACCCGGAGCAGGTCGAGAGCCAGCTCTCCGACGACCTGACCCAGATCGCCGCCGACCTGGAGAACGGCCTGCGTCACTTCAGCCTCGGCAACACCGCCGAGGCGCTGTGGTGGTGGCAGTTCTCCTACGTCTCCTCGTGGGGCAACCTCGCCGGCGCCCTGCTCAACGCCCTGCTCTCGATCGTGACCCACGACCGGCTCGACGTGGAATACACCGGCGAGCTCGACCGGGTCGCTGCCGCCAACGAGATGCTCGAGGAGACCCCCGAGCCCACCGCCTGACTTAGCCGCCAGCCGGCAGCGTCGTACAGACGGTTCATCACGGTATGTAGCCGAAGCGTCCCTTCCCGTGCTGAGTTCATCGAGGGAAGGAACGACTGATCGACATACCGTGATGAACCGTCCGTGGCCCCGCCTGAGATGGACGCCGGTCCGGCGACCCGGTCCCGGTAAACTCAAGCGGTCGCAGCGTTGCGGCGTACACACTCATTCCCGTCCCGAGGACCTTCCTTGTTTCCCCAGGTGAGTAGGACATGAGCATCGTCGTACAGAAGTACGGCGGCTCCTCGCTGTCCGACGCCGACGCGATCAAGCGGGTGGCCCACCGGATCGTGCAGGCCAAGAAGCAGGGGCACGACGTGGTGGTGGCGGTCTCGGCGATGGGCGACTCCACCGACGAGCTGCTCGACCTGGCCAACGACGTCAGCCCGCTGCCCCCGGCGCGCGAGCTCGACATGCTGCTGACCGCCGGCGAGCGGATCTCGATGGCTCTGGTCGCGATGGCGATCTCCGACCTCGGCTTCACCGCCCGCTCCTTCACCGGCTCACAGGCGGGGGTGATCACCGACTCGGCTCACGGCCGGGCCAAGATCATCGACATCACCCCGGGGCGCATCACCCGGGCGCTCGAGGACGGCCACATCGTGATCGTGGCCGGGTTCCAGGGTGTCAGCCAGGACACCAAGGAGATCACCACGCTCGGGCGCGGTGGCACCGACACCACCGCGGTCGCGCTGGCCGCCGCCCTCGGCGCCGAGGTGTGTGAGATCTACACCGACGTCGACGGCGTGTTCACCGCCGACCCGCGGCTGGTGCCGACGGCTCGGCGGCTCGACCACGTCTCCACCGAGGAGATGCTGGAGCTGGCCGCGTCCGGTGCCAAGATCCTGCACCTGCGGTGTGTGGAGTACGCCCGTCGCTACGACATCCCGGTCCACGTCCGGTCCTCCTTCTCGCAGAAGGACGGCACCTGGATCCTGCCCAAACCTCCGGAGGGAGCAGCCATGGAGCAGGCGATCATCGCCGGCATCGCCCACGACCGCAGCGAGGCCAAGGTCACCGTCGTGGGAGTGCCAGACAAGGTCGGTGTGGCGGCCCGGGTCTTCCAGGCGCTGGCCGAGGCCGAGATCAACATCGACATGGTCGTTCAGAACGTCTCGGCCCAGGCGACCGGTCTCACCGACATCTCCTTCACGCTTCCGCGCGCCGACGGCCAGACCGCGATGGCGGCGCTGGCCAGGCTGCAGAGCGAGGTCGGCTACGACCGGCTGATGTACGACGACGAGATCGGCAAGGTCTCCCTGATCGGCGCCGGGATGCGCTCCCACCCGGGCGTCACCGCCAAGTTCTTCGCCGCACTGGCGAACGCCGGGGTCAACATCGAGATGATCTCCACCTCGGAGATCCGCATCTCGGTCATCGTCGACGAAGCCCAGGTGGCCGACGCAGTCCAGGCGACCCACACGGCGTTCGACCTCGACAGCGCGGAGGTCGAGGCGGTCGTGTACGGCGGCTCGGGCCGATGAGAGGGGAGCGGTGAGGTGGGCCTGAACATCGCCGTGGTCGGCGCGACCGGTCAGGTGGGAGCCGCGATGCGTCAGATCCTGCTCGAGCGTGCGTTCCCGTTCGACTCCGTGCGCTTCTTCTCCTCCGCGCGCTCGGCCGGCACGGTGCTGCCGTTCGGCGGCCGGGAGGTCACCGTCGAGGACGCCGCCACCGCCGACGTCTCGGGGCTCGACCTCGCGCTGTTCTCCGCCGGCGCGACAGCGTCGCGGGTCCTCGCGCCCCGCTTCGCCGCGGCCGGGGTGACCGTCGTCGACAACTCCTCGGCGTGGCGGATGGACCCCGATGTGCCGCTGGTCGTCTCCGAGGTGAACCCCGACGCGATCGGCCTGGCCTTCGAAGGTTCCGGCAAGCGGATCATCGCCAACCCCAACTGCACCACGATGGCCGCGATGCCGGTGCTCAAGCCGCTCCACGACGACGCCGGTCTCACCCGCCTCGTCGCCTCGACGTACCAAGCTGTGTCGGGCAGTGGTGGGGCCGGAGTCGACGAGCTCGCCGAGCAGCTGGCGGCGGCGGGAGACAAGGCGCGCGAGCTGGCCTACGACGGCTCGGCCGTGACGTTCCCAGACCCCGTGAAGTACGTCGACACCATCGCCCACAACGTCCTGCCGCTGGCCGGCTCGATCGTCGAGGACGGCGAGGGCGAGACCGACGAGGAGAAGAAGTTCCGTAACGAGAGCCGCAAGATCCTGGCGATCCCCGACCTGCTGGTCTCCGGCACCTGCGTGCGCGTTCCTGTGTTCACCGGACACAGCCTCTCGATCAACGCCGAGTTCGCCCGGCCGCTGACCGTCGCTCGGGCCCGCGAGGTGCTCGCGGCGGCGCCGGGCGTCGAGCTGACCGAGGTGCCGACGCCGCTGCACGCCGCCGGCCGCGACCCGTCGTACGTCGGACGCCTCCGTCAGGACCCCGGCGTGCCCGACCAGCGGGGCCTGGTGTTGTTCGTCAGCAACGACAACCTCCGCAAGGGCGCGGCCCTCAACGCCGTCCAGATCGCCGAGCTGGTCGCAGCCGCCTCCTCGCGATAGTACGGATCAGGAGGCCCGCGATCATCTCTCGAACACGTGCCAGGTGATCCGCACTACCGGGGCGTGGGGCGGGTGCCGGGCTCGTCGGAGTACGTCGTGGTCAGCCACCACGCGCCGGTGAAGGTGACCACCGCCAGGGCGGGGACGACCACCACCACCCACCACTCGTCGAGCACCGGCAGCAGCGCGAGGAACACGAGCACCACCAGCAGCGCCACGCCGAGCAGGCTGGTGCTGGCGTGGGCCGCGACGCCCGCGAGCCGAAGCAGGAGCGAGCCGAGCACGATCGAGACCACGGTGATCGCCAGGAGCAGCAGGACGCCGGGGGTGCCGCAGGACGACGTGCCCCGCAGCGACGTACACGCGTGCAGGCCCGCCCAGGTCAGCGCGACCAGCGTCACCCCGACGAGGGCTCCGGTGACGGCCGCAGCGAGCGGGGCGGGGACGTGGACCCGGATCGACGGGCGTACGCGCGGCGCAGTCGGCCCCTCTTCCTGAGCCGTCTCTTCGGCAGCCGCCTCTTCGAGAGCCGCCGGGTCGGCCGGGGCTTCGGTCATCGTGGTCCGCGCGGCTGGTGCGGCCGCCGCGTCGTCATGTGCCGGCTCGGCGACGGGCTGCTCGGCCCGTCTGTGACCCCGCCGGAAGGCCGACCTCAGGCTGGGCAGCCGCAGGTCGGCGTCCTCGTCGGGCCGGTGGCGATCATCCTCGGCCATGTACGGCAGTCTGCCACCTGCGATGCGAGAGACTGGAGGTGACGGAGAGGACGACGTGACAGCACCACACGATCACGCTCACCAGCACGGGGTCGGCCCTGACGCCGACCGCCGACTGCTGCTGGGCGCGTTGGCGCTGATCGTCGCGTTCATGGTCGCCGAGGTCGTCGTCGGCCTGCTGATCACGTCGCTGGCCCTCCTCGCCGACGCCGCACACATGCTCACCGACGCGGGTGCGCTCGCGCTGGCATTGGTGGCCATGAGGCTCGCTGCGCGGCCGGCGACGGGTGCCTACACCTACGGGCTGAAGCGGGCCGAGATCCTCTCCGCCCAGGTCAACGGCCTCACCCTGGCCGTGCTCGTCGTGGTGTTCGCGATCGAGGGGGTACGCCGACTGCTCGACCCGCCGGAGGTGGCGGGAGGTGCGGTGGCGGCGGTCGCGGGAGTCGGGATCGTGGTCAACCTCGCGGCCGCGGCCCTGCTGGCGAGGGCCGACCGGCGCAGCCTGAACGTCGCTGGGGCGTACTGGCACATCGTCACCGACCTCTTCGCCTTCGTGGCCACCCTGGTCGCGGGCCTGGTGATCCATTGGACCGGCTGGGTCCGCGCCGACGCCGTCGCGGCTCTCGTGGTCGCGGCGCTGATGGCCGCGGCGGCGTACCGCCTGCTGCGCGACAGCTCCCGGGTGTTCCTCGAGGCGGCCCCACGAGGGGTCGACGCCGGGGTGATCGACGCCGCGATCCGAGGGGTCGAGGGCGTCGCCGACGTCCACGAGCTCCACGTCTGGGAGGTCACGTCCGGCTTTCCTGCCCTGTCGGCCCACGTCCTGGTCGACTCCGGCGCGGACTGTCACGAGCGACGGCTCGTGATCGAGGCGCTCCTCGAGGGCCGGTTCGCGATCGAGCACACGACCCTCCAGGTCGACCACCGCGACGGCGTCCTGCCCGCGAGCACCCTGGGTCGCCGGATCCATCCGGAGCCCGACCAGCATCACTGAGCCAGGCACCCAGTGCGCACCACCAGAGAGTCTGGTGCTCTACGGCCTGGTAACACATTTAACTTGCGCTTAGGGTCTAGGCACGTCTTTCATTCGGGTCTATGGTCACCGTCAAGCGGGGATATGACCGTCTGGTTGTCGGTACGGGCCGGCAGTTGCGGGGCCGGTCTCGGGATGTTTGCGCGGGCTCCATCTAGAGCAGAGGCGCGCCCATGCTTCCTCGATCTTTCAACGCCCCCACCCGAGGTCTCCGCACGAGCCGCCGACGCTGGCTGTGGCTGGTCGGCCTCTTCGCCGGCGTCCTGCTGCCCCTGTTCCCCGACGGTCTGCTGGTGTCGTCGGCGAGCGCCGACTTCAGCCCGATCGACCTCACCCACCTGTGCTCGGCCGCCACCGGCCAGTGCGCGCCGTACCCCGGCCCGGCACCGCTGCTCAGCCCCGCCACACTGGCCTCCGCGACGCCCGCCCAGGCCGATGCCCTGCGGGCCTTCGAGACTGCCGCGGTGCAGGACGTGATGGCCGACCACGGTCTGCCCGCCAGCGACGCCGACGCGGTGGAGAGCTGGGCCAGGTCAGACGCCGAGTCCGAGCTGTGGCTGTTGATCGTGCAGGCGATCCAGAAGGCGCCGTCCGACCGCAGCGCCGCGCAGCAGCAGGTGGTCGACTGGATGGCGAGCCTGGACGAGGCCCAGCAGAACCAGGCGGCTCTGCACGCGGGTGAGGAGTACACCAAGTGGGCCGGCCTCGACGTCGGCGACTACGACCACCTCGCCTCGACCGGCTCGGAGGCCGACCTCGGGGCCTTCCTGTCGCAGGCGGTCGAGCCCTTCAACACCGCCGACCCCGCGACGGCCACCGGTGGCTACTGCACGTACAAGCCGCCGGCACCGAACTCCGGCGACTACGACGGCTCGGCGACCCCGACCTGTTTCACCCCCTGCCAGTCGCCGGTCGGGTGTCCGGTCCCGACCCCGACCTACGACCAGTTCGTGACGTGGGGACTGTCCGCGGCGACGTACCCCACGCTGACCAGCCCCAGCTTCGCGGCCGAGGCTGCCGA
The DNA here is from genome assembly GCA_036271155.1 of Nocardioides sp. Taxonomy (GTDB): domain Bacteria; phylum Actinomycetota; class Actinomycetes; order Propionibacteriales; family Nocardioidaceae; genus Nocardioides. The sequence continues at coordinate 9,488 of DATBBE010000106.1, forward strand.
GATCGCGGGTGGACTCGCCATGTTCGGCGCCGTCCTGGGCGGACTGGGAGCGGCGGCCGTCGTGAGTGTGGTGGTGCCGGGCCTGACGCTGGATGCCGTAGCGCAGTCGATGTACCCCTTCATGGCCGCCGAGATGACCGAGGGTGTGGACAGCTCGCTCGCCCTGGCCCCTGACGCGCTCTCCGCGGTCGGCTTCATCTTCGCGGTGGTGGTCTTCGCGATCGTGACGTCGGTCCTGGAAGGGATCCGGGTCACGGACAACGCCCAGCTGCCGCTGAAGCTGGCTCAGCTCGTGGTCGGGGCGCGCACGGTTACGGCCGATCCCGCCGCGCTGCTGAACGACTCCACCGGTCGGAGCACCCTGTTCAGCCTCTTCGTGGGCGCCACCATGCCCGCCCCCCGGGTCGACTCCAACTGCGACTGGGAGTCGACCGTCCCGACCGGTCAGCTGATCGGCACCTACAGCCCGCTGGGTGAGGGCCCGGACACCACGGCCCTCAACCGGGGCTGCCTGAACCCACCGGCCATCCCGGCTGCCTCGCCGAGCGACCCCCACTTCCTGGTGACCCAGCAAGGAGGCGCCACCAGCGCGTCCCCGTCGATCGGGGTCTCCAACGCGGCGGCCGGTGCCACCTCCACCGTGCGTCTGTCCGGTCAATGGTTCGTGCAGCAGGTCAGCCAGGGCGGGGTCAACAACGTGGAGTCGCTGCGGCTCAACTACACCGACTGGTCGGGTGCTCCGCAGCGAGCCATCTTGCTGCACGGCTCGACGGGCTACTTCTTCGTCGGCATCTCGACCCCGTTGGGCGGCGACGCCTCCTCGGTCGACCCGACGACCTGTGCCGCCGACGGCACGTGCTGGAAGTCAGACCACATCCAGTACGTCGGCAGCGACGGGAAGAAGTACTCCGCGTCGGTGCAGGATCCCGTCGTCGCCAGCGGCACCCCGATCTCGCCGGCTCATGTCCTGGAGGGCGCACCAGCCACCTTCAACGCCAACAACTTCGCGCCGGTGGGCGCCGACCACGCACTCACCTACACCTGGAGCTTCCGGGAGACCGGCTGCGGCATCGTCTTCAACGAAGGGTGCCCGAACTTCGAGCCTCCGTCCGGCGGCCATGCGCAGACCGCCACGTTCACCTGGCAGTCGCCCGGCCCCGGTGCCGTCCAGCTGACCGCGGACGACGGCGACGGTCACTCCGCGACGACGACGTTCCCGGTGAACGTCGAGAACATCGCGCCCACCGTCAACGTGACCAGGGACTGTGCCACCGATGGCCCGCCGTGTGACGTTCGCGTGGTCGACCCGGGCCAGCAACTGACCCTGACCGGAGTCGCGGCCGACGCCGGCGACAACGACGACGAGAACATCGTGGTCCACTGGGGCGACGGGACGACGTCCGCCTCAGCGGCCGGCCCGCAGACGTTCGTGCTCAACGCCACCATGACCTTCACCCAGGACGGCGCGAAGGTCGACGGAGCGAAGACGTTCGCCTTCTCCGGCTCCCACACCTACGACCACCCGGGCGTGTACTTCGCCACGGCCTCCTTGTCGGACTGGTTCGGCGGCACGGCCGTGAGCAGCTTCACCGTGACAGTGCCGCAGAAGGCCCAGGTTGCCTTCGACGCCCTCGACGACCAGGTGTACGGCGGACAGCTGCATCTCACGGCACGAGGTGCCTTCGGGCCGGTGGTGGACTTCGCTGCCTCACCCGCCTCCGTCTGCACGACGTCAGGGGCCAACGGTGCCGACCTGAAGATGGTCGGGGTCGGACAGTGCACCGTCACCGCCAGCCAGACCGGCTCCCTGTCCGCGCAGCAGACGTTCCGGGTCAAGCCGGCGCCGCTGCAGATCAAGGCCGACAACCAGTCCAGGGCCTATGGGGCCCCGGCACCGACGTACACGGCCTCGTTCGCCGGCCTCGTGAACGGCGACACGAAGGACGTCGTCACCGGGCTGGCCCTCAACGGGGCAGGCGGCTCGAAGGGCGTAGGGACCTACCCGATCGTG
>DATBBE010000107.1:0-5001 GCA_036271155.1 Nocardioides sp.
TTCGACCTGGTGGAACATCGGCGAGTGGGTCGCGTCGTAGGGGTCGGTGCGGAAGACCCGGCCGGGGCAGATCACGTAGATCGGCGGGGTGCGGCTCAGCATCGTGCGCGCCTGCACCGGTGAGGTGTGGGTGCGCAGCACGAGGTGGTCGTCGGGGGGGTCGGTCCAGAACGTGTCCTGCATCGTGCGGGCGGGATGGTCGGGACCCAGGTTGAGGGCGTCGAAGTTCAGCCACTCGGCCTCGAGCACCGGCCCCTCGGCGACCTCCCAGCCCATCGCGACGAACAGGTCGGCGATGTAGTCGCTCATCAGGGTCAGGGGGTGCCGTGAGCCGCGTGGTCGACGCCCGGTCGGGAGGGTGACGTCGACGGTCTCCTCGACCAGCATCCGCTCCTCGGCCTCGGCCTCCAGCTCCGTGGTGCGCGCGGCCAGAGCCTGGTTGACGGCGCCTCGGGCCTGCCCCACTCGTTGGCCGGCGTCCTTGCGGGCCTGGGGCGGCAGCGCCCCGATCTCGCGGTTGGCCAGCGCGAGCGGCGAACGGTCCCCCGCGTGGTCGAGTCGAGCCTGCTTGAGCTCGTCGAGGTCGCGCGCCGCCGCGAAGGCCGCCAGCGCCTCGTCACGCATCGCGCCGACCTGCTCCGCCTGGAGCGGGGTGACCTCGACGGGGTCGTACTCGGAGTTGGGGCCCGACATGGGTGCCTTTCGCGCTGGTCTGGTGAGGCAAGTCTAGGAACGCCCCGTACGCCTCGGCGACGGGGTTTCGTCTCGCTGGACGTCCGCTGCGTCGACCCGGCCGGTACGCCGGTCAGGAGTCTGCGTCGAAGGCCGGCCAGGTGGTGATGATCCGGGCGCCTCCCTGGGGGGCGTCGTCGATGGTCACGGTGCCGCCGTGCGCGCGGACGAGCCCGCTCACGAGGTACATCCCCAGCCCCGACCCCCCGCGCTGCCCCGTCGTCCAGAACTTCGTGAAGGCCCGTCGCCGGATCTCGGGAGCGATGCCCTCGCCCGAGTCGTCCACCCGCACGACCACCAGGTCGCCCTCGAGCCCTGCCGAGACCGTGACCGGGTCTGAGCCGTGCCGGATGGCGTTCTCGAGCAGGTTGGTCATCACCTGCGTGAACTTGTCGGGGTCGGCCCACACCTGCGGCAGGTCGTCGGGCACCTGCAGCTCGATCCGGTGCGGGGCGCCGGCCCGGACGCTGTCGATCACGCGGCCCACGAGGACCGGCACGTCGCAGGGCCGCTGGTGCATCGAGAGGCGACCCGTGTCCAGGCGCGCCACGTCGAGCAGCTCGGTGATCAGCCGGCTCAGCCGGTCGGAGTCGGCATGGACCGTGGTGAGCATCAGCTTCTTCTGCTCGTCGTTGAGCCGGTCCCAGCGGTTCAGGAGCGCCTGGACGAAGCCCTTGACCCCGGTCAGCGGCGAGCGCAGCTCGTGGGCGACGGTGGCGACCAGGTCGGAGCGGTCACGGTCCAGCCGGGCCCTGGCGCGACCCGAGCGCAGCGAGACCGCGACGTCGGTCACGGGTCCGTGACCGGGTCCGCGGTGGATGCGCGCGGTCACCAGGACCTCGTCGCCGGAGGGCAGCACCCAGGACTGCTCGGGCACGCCGGTGCGTGTCACCAGCCCGTCGTACGGACGCGTGCAGGCGACCCAGCCGGCCCCCTCCTGGTTGGTCACGGCGAGCACCTCGTCGAGCGGCCTGCCCTCGGCGGCCTCTCGAGTGGTGCCGAGCAGGGACGTCGCGCGCACGTTGACCAGGCGGACCACACCGGCATCGTCGGCGAGGATGACCCCGTCCGGCAGCGCATCCACGGCCTGACGCGCATCCACGACCATGTGGGCCGAGACGTCGTCACGAGCGGGATCCACGCGCGGCAGCCTAGGGCACGTCCCCTGGGGGCAGGCTCAGCCGCGAGGAGCGAAGAGATGCTGTGGGCGGCCCCTCCCCCCGGTGGGGCCGCACCGACAACATGGGTGGACAGCCCCTCCCCCGCGGGGCCCGTCCGGTCGCTCGCGTCTCGGGAGTCGCGAACACGTAGTAAGATAGTGCTGGTATCCACACTCCACAACTGATTTCGAAGATTTTTCGACTTTTTGCTTTGAAAAGAGTGCATACGATGCTCGTCTCCGAGCTCGCGGACCGCGCCGACGTACCCCTCGCCACGGTGAAGTACTACCTGCGGGAGGGTCTGCTCCCCGCCGGCGAGACGACCGGACCGCGGCGGGCGGAGTACGACGAGACCCATGTGCGCCGCCTCCGGGTGCTCCGCCTGCTGCGCGAGGTCGGTGGCGTGCCCGTCACCAGTCTGCGCCAGGTCGTCGACGCCCTCGAGGACGAAGAGCTCCCGATCCACGAGGTGATGGGCCTCGTCGCCGACGTGATCTCGGAGGAGCCCGAGTCGGAGTTCCACGACCCTGCCGCCCTCGATGTCGTGGACGAGGTGCTCGCCAGGGTCGGCTGGGACGACCTCCGCCCGGAGTCCGTCGACCGACGGCGACTGGCCACGCTGGTCTCGCTGCTCAACGCACCCGGCCCCCTCGCCGCCACCGTGGAGATCCTGTCGTTCTACGCCAAGGCCGCCGACCACGTCGCCCGAACGGAGGTCGACCTGCTGGACCACACGGTCGAGCGCTCCCAGCTGCTGGAGCAGCTGGTCACGGGCTCCGTGGTCTACGGACAGGTCTTCCAGGTGCTGCGACAGCTCGGAGAACAGCACCACCTCGCTCGCGTGTCGAGCGCGAGCCCGGTCACGCGCTGACGGCTCAACCCCGAGATCGCCGGACGCGCGCGCTCTCGTGCAGACAGACCGCGGCTGCCGTGGAGAGGTTGAGGCTCTCGGCCCGCCCCGCGATCGGGATCCGAACCCGATGGTCGGCCAGCCCGGCCAGGTCGTCGGGCAGCCCGCGGGCCTCGTTGCCGAACATCCACGCGGTCGGCCCGGTCAGCAGCTCGCTCGCGTCGTCGAGGCTCAGCTCACCGGCTCCGTCCGCGGCGAGCACCACGAGTCCGCCGCGACGGGCAGCGGCGACTGCCACCGCCGGATCGGGCTCGAGTGCCACGGGCACGTGGAACACGCTGCCGACGCTGGCCCGCACCACCTTCGGGTTGTAGAGGTCGACCGAGCTGCCCGCGAGCACCACCGCATGGACGCCGAAGGCGTCGGAGGTGCGGACCAGGGTGCCGGCGTTGCCGGGGTCGCGGATGTCCGCGGCGATCGTGACGAGCCCGCTGGGCCGCGGTGTCGCGCCCAGGGCCCGCGTGAGCGGGACGTCGAGGAACGAGCAGACAGCGACGATGCCCGCGGGGCTCACGCTGTCGCTCAGCGCCGCCATCGCACGGTCGTCGACGACCGACGAGCGCGGCGCGGCGGCGACCATCGCGGCGTACCGCTCACCGGCGGCGAGCGTGGCGAACAGCTCGACGACGACCTGATGGTCCAGGGCACCTTCGACGGCCTTGGGACCGTCGGCCAGGAACAGCCGGCGTTCGGAGCGCACCGAACGGCGGCTGAGCTGACGCGCCTCCTTGACCCGGCTGTTGCCGGCCGTCAACGGCGCCTGTGGTCTCGACAAGCTCGACCGACGGCGCTCAGGAGGCCTTGGGGGCGTTGACGTCCTCGGGGAGCGCGGCCTTCGCGGTCTCCACCAGCGCGGCGAACGCCGGCGCGTCGTGGACGGCGAGGTCCGCGAGGATCTTGCGGTCCACCTCCACGCCGGCGAGGTTCAGGCCCTGGATGAACCGGTTGTAGGTCATCCCGTTGGCCCGCGCGGCGGCGTTGATGCGCTGGATCCACAGCCTGCGGAAGTCGCCCTTGCGGGCCTTGCGGTCGCGGTAGCTGTAGACCAGCGAGTGGGTGACCTGCTCCTTGGCCTTGCGGTACAGGCGCGAACGCTGGCCGCGGTACCCGCTGGCGCGTTCGAGGGTGGTCCGGCGCTTCTTGTGGGCGTTCACTGCCCGCTTGACGCGTGCCATCGTCTTACTCCTTGCAGTTTCGGTTCTGGTGACGCTGCTTGACCTGTGAGGGGGCTCGCGCTCAGGAGCGCACAGAGCCCACCGTCAGCGGCCCAGCAACCTCTTGGCGGCCTTGAGGTCGGCGGGTGCGACCTCCACCGTGCCGCCCTTCTGACGGTGCTTCTTGCGGCTGCCGGTCGTCGGCGCGGACGCGAACGCGGCGCCGGACTTCCGGCCGGTCTGCAGCCGGCGGATCTTGCCCGAACCGGTCACCTTGAACCGCTTCTTGGCGCCGGAGTGCGTCTTGTTCTTCGGCATCGTTCCTTCTTCCTTCTTCGGTACGTCGTGTGGTCGCGGCCCTCGGTCAGACATCGCTGGTCGGTCTGCGACGTCTGCTCCGCGAACCCTTGGTGCGACTTCGTTCTTTTCGCGAGATTCGCGACTCCGTCGCGTCTCTCGCTCAGGCTTCGATCTCCGGGTCCAGGTTCTCGGAGCGGCCGTGGGCCTTCTTCTGGGCCACTGCCTGCCCCGCGTTGTGGGCGGTGCGCTCGGCGCGCTCCTCGGCCTGCTCGGCGGCCCGGGCAGCCATGCGGTCGGCCTTCGCCGCCTCCATGTCCACCTTCGCCTCGGCCTTCTTCTTGTGCGGCCCGAGCACCATGATCATGTTGCGGCCGTCCTGCTTGGGCGCCGACTCCACGAAGCCCAGCTCCGTGACGTCCTCGGCGAGCCGCTGCAGCAGCCGGAAGCCCAGCTCGGGGCGATGCTGCTCGCGGCCGCGGAACATGATGGTGATCTTGACCTTGTCGCCGGCCTTCAGGAAGCGCACGACGTGACCCTTCTTGGTCTCGTAGTCGTGAGCGTCGATCTTCGGACGAAGCTTCATCTCCTTGATGATCACGTTCGTCTGGTTCCGGCGGGCCTCACGGGCCTTCTGGGCGTTCTCGTACTTGAACTTCCCGTAGTCCATGAGCTTGCAGACCGGCGGGCGGGCCATCGGGGCGACCTCGACCAGGTCGAGGTCGGCCTCCTGCGCGAGCTTGAGGGC
>DATBBE010000108.1:0-5738 GCA_036271155.1 Nocardioides sp.
CGAGTACAAGGCCGGCACCTCGACCATCCAGGTCAAGCCGATCCAGGCCCCCGGCATCATCACGGTCGAGTCGCACACGCTCGACAAGGTGCTCTTCAAGCTCCGCGCCCAGTGACCGCCCTGCTCATCGGCGGCCTGCTGCCCCAGCACGGCCTGGGCGGCGCCCAGGACCTGCCGATCTCACGCGGCCTCGTCATCCTCGGAGCCGCCGTGGCGGTCGCGGCGTCGTTCGTCGTCCTGGCGCTCGCGTGGCGCACGCCGCGGTACGACGCCGCCACGAGCGGCCGTCTCGCACCGTCGTGGCTCGCGACGTCGGTCGACTCGGCCGTGTGGCGCGGTCTCCTGCGACTGCTGGGTCTGCTCGCCCTGGCCTACCTCGTGGTGGTGGCGGTCTTCGGCAAGGACCTCCTGATCAACCCGATCTTCGGCATCTTCTACGTCTGGATCTGGGTCGGCATGGTGCCCGCCTCGCTGCTCTTCGGACGGGTCTGGCGGGCGATCAGCCCGTTCCGGCTGATCAGCACCGCGATCGCCCGGCTCTCGGGCAGCGACCCGGACGACGGGATGCTCACCTACCCCGAGCGATGGGGGATGTGGCCGGCAGCCGTGGGGCTGCTCGCGTTCGTGTGGATGGAGCTGATCTACCCCCACAACGTCGATCTCTCGCCGGTGCGGCTGTGGTGCGCGATCTACCTCGCGCTCATGATCGCCGGCGGCGCCGTGTTCGGGAACACCTTCTACGCCCGGGCCGACCCGTTCGAGGTGTACTCCACCCTGGTCGCCCAGGTCTCGGTCTGGGGCCGCCGCGACGGACATCTGGTCATCCGCAGCCCGCTGGCCAACATCGACTCCACCCCGGCGACCCCGGGTCTGGTCGGGGTGGTCTCGGTGCTGTTCGGCAGCACGGCGTTCGACGCCTTCCGCGACTCGACACGCTGGCTGACGTTCATCCAGAACACCGGCTACTCGACGTACCTCGAGAACAACCTCGGGCTGCTGGGCTTCTGCCTCGCGGTGGCGCTGATCTTCTGGCTGGCCTGCATCGCCACCGGTGTCGGCCCCGACCAGCCGCGTCGTGAGCTGCCCGATCTGCTCGCGTGCTCGGTGATCCCGATCATCGTGGGCTACATCGCCGCCCACTACCTCAGCTACCTCGTCGAGATCGGCACCTCGACGCTGGTGTATGCCAGCGACCCGCTCAGCAACGGCAGCAACATCTTCGGCACCGGCTCCCTGACGGTTCCTTACTGGCTGTCCTACCACCCGACGTTCCTCGCCGACACCAAGGTGCTACTGGTGGTCATCGGCCACGTCGTGGGCGTGATCTCCGCCCATGAGCGCGCGATCAAGCTGCTGCCCAAGAAGCACCAGCTCACCGGTCAGCTGCCGCTGCTGGCGGCGATGATCGCCTTCACCGTCGGCGGGTTGTACCTCCTCTTCTCGTCCTGACCAACGAGGCCGGACGCGGCAGCAGGCGGCGCTGGGCCCGTCGTCGGGGCGCCGGAGGCGGCGCCAGAGCGTCGGCGAGGGTGGTGAGCGCGCGCGCCAGCTCGGAGTCGCCGGCATCGACGACGCTCGCGCCGGTCGTCAGAGCCCGGTCGGCCGCCGGCTGGTCGTCGGGCAGGAAGTGGACGCCGGCGAGCCGGGCGAAGCCCTCGACCATGCCCGCGATGTCGCGCTCGGTCCAGCCGACGCCTGGCCGCATCCGGTTGACGACGACCCGTACCGGTGCCGCCCCCTGACGCTCACGGAGGTCGACGAGGCCGCGGGCGAGCCGGGAGAGCCCCACGGGGTCGGCGCTGCCCACCACGAGCACCTCGTCGGCGACGTCGAGGGCGCCGAGGGTCAGTTGGTTGCGCCCCGGGCGGAAGGTCTGGTCGCCGGCTGGGTCGTCCTCGAGGCTGAACCCGGTGTCGACCACGACGTTGCCCTGGAGCGCGGCGATCTCCAGGAGGTGCTCGGCGACGCCCGCGCGGACCTCGACCCAGCGCTCACCCCTGGGGAGCCCGGTGACGACGGTGAGCCGGTCACCCACCCGCCGTTGGACCGCGCCGAACCGCGCCTCGAGGGCACCCTCGGCCGTCAGCCGGGCCGCGCTCAGGAGCCCCGAGATCTCGTCGAGCACCCCGAGGTGCTGGGCGACCGACCCGCCGTACGGATCGCAGTCGACCAGCGTCGTGCGACCCCGCCGCGCCAGCAGGGCGGCCAAGGCGACCGCGACGGTGGTGCGGCCCGGCGAGCCGGCCGGGCCCCAGACGACGCACACCCGACCAGGGTCGCCTGACTCGGAGGACGGCCCGTGGTCGACCTCGTCGGCCCGAGCGACCGGTCTGACCGCGTCGGCCGCTGCTGTCGAGGGGAGCTCCCCATGGACCGACGACCCGCTGTCGACCTCGGCCTCGAGCACGTCAGGGAGCCGGTCGAGGTCGTCCTCGGCGAGGAGGACGTCGACCCCGGCGCGCGCAGCTCGCAGTCGGGCCTTCTCGGAGTCGGGACCGACCGCGACGACGCGCACCTGGTGGCGTTGCAGGACGTCGACCGCGGTGGGGTCCAGCCCAGGAGCGTCGAGGGCGACCACGGCAGCGTCCGCCTGACCCGCGCTGCTGATCGCGAGCAGCTCGTCGACGTCGACGCAGCGCTTCAGCACGACCATCCCGGCACGCGCCCCGATCAGCTCGAGCACGGGCGACTCCCACGCGGCCCCGGCGGCGACGACGAGGACGACGACCATCAGTCGCGGCCCACCACGGTGAGGGCGGCTCCGTCGGTGGTCGCGAGCAGCCGGAAGAAGTGCCGTGCCTGAGGTGCCGACATCCCGAGCACGAGCATCCGGGTGCCGTCGGACCCGAAGGTCTGGTCGGCCGGAGGGTCGTCGACCACGGTCACGTCCGAGAGCGCCGGGAGCCCGTCGCACACCGACGAGGCCTGACAGCTCGTGCGTGCGGCCGGCCGCACATAGACGTCGACGGAGTCACCGACCCGCAGCCGGGCCGACACCTGGTCGGGAGCCACCGACACGGGGACGTCACGCACGTCCTGTGCGGCTGCCGGGGCGAGGGCAGCTCGGGGCACCAGCTCGCCTGCCCCGACGTCACGGCTGAGCTGCAGCTCGGCGGGCAGCCGCTGGTCGGCGCGGAAGTACAGCGCGGCAGCGGCCGGGTCGTCGAAGCGGACCCGGCGTACGGCGAGATCGTCGGCGCTGAGCACGTGCCCGGCGCCCAGCGAGCCCGCGGCGGCCCACACCGGAACGGTGTCGTCGGAGGAGCCGAGCGCCAGCCCGCCGGCGACCACGCAGGCAGCGACGATGGCCAGACCGACCCACAGCCGAGGGTCTCGCCACCCTGGTGCGGTGGCACGCCTGGCAAGAGGAACGTCCATGATCCCGAGATCCACGGGCCACATCATGGAGCAGCCTCGCCCTCCGCGTCGGTGTCCGTCCACAGGGCGGCCCTGGGTCAGGTCGGGACGTCGGTTGCTCGTGCGACGATGGCGGTATGGCCCCCAGCCCGCGATTCCTCACGCTCGCGGACGTCGCCGAGATCCTCAGCACGTCCAGCGCCCAGGTGTACGCGCTGGTCCGCCGGGGAGATCTGCCTGCGATCAAGATCGGCGGACGCGGGCAGTGGCGCGTCGAGTCGTCGCAGCTCGAGGCCTACATCGAGCGGATGTACGACGAGGCCCGGGCCTTCGTCGACGCCCACCCGTTCTCCGAGGCTGACGCGAAGGGCGAGCCGACCGACGCTGGTTGAGGAGGGCCGACGCGCTCGCCCTGAGAGCACGCTCATATCTCGCGTGCTCCTGCTCGCCTCACCCGACCTGCGACCCCAACGTGATGCGCAGGCTCATCTGGGAGCTGCCCCGCCGGACGGTGAACCTGACCGTGTCACCCGGCTGATGGGCCCGGATGGCCACGATCAGCGCGATCCCGTCGGGCACCTTCTCGCCGGCGACCTGGGTGACGACGTCGCCCCGGCGCAGCCCCGCGTGCGACGCCGGGCTGTCGGAGCCCACCTTGAGGATCGTCGCGCCCCCGTCGCTGGTTCCGGAGGTGTTCACCGTCGCCCCGATCACCGGGTAGCGCGCCTCCCCGGTGCGCAGGATCTGGTCGGCGGTGATCTTGACCTGGTCGATCGGGATCGCGAATCCCACCCCGATGCTGCCCGACTCGCCGGACCCGGAGCTCCCGGTGGTCGCGATCGCGGAGTTCACCCCGACGACTCGACCGCTGAGGTCGACAAGAGGACCCCCGGAGTTGCCCGGGTTGATCGCCGCATCGGTCTGCACGGCGTTGATGTAGGACGAGTCGGACCCGGTGTCGCTGGTCGTCACCGGTCGGTTCAAGGCACTGACGATGCCCGAGGTCACGGTGGAGCTCAGCCCCAGCGGCGATCCGAACGCGACGACCTGGTCGCCCACGCGCAGCACCTGCGCCGTGCCGAGGCTCGCCGGCGGGAGCGAGGGGGCGCCCTTGACGTAGAGCACGGCGAGGTCGTACGTCGGGCTCCGGCCGACCACCGTCGCGGGGTACTTGTCGCCGTTCTGGTCGACGATCTCGATCGGACCGTGATGGGCGACCGCGTCGGCGACCACGTGGTTGTTGGTGATGAAGTGACCGGAGCGGTCCAGCACGAAGCCACTCCCTGTCGCGCCGTCCTTCTTGCCTTGGTACTGGGCGAGCACCTGGATCGTGCTCGGCAGGAGCTGCTGGGCGACCGCGGCGACCGAGTGGTTGCCGACCGGCAACGGTGCCTTCGACTCCGTGCCGGACGCGAGGAGCCCGCCGCTGACCCGGCCCTGGGTGGAGTGGGAGTGGATGTTCTCGTAGACCGCGCCACCGAAGACACCGCCGATCACACCGAGCACGAGGGCCAGTGCGGACACCAGGGGCCACACCCAACCGGAGACGCGGCCGCGCGCCGGCTCGGTGCTGCGGTGGGACACCGGGTAGGGCGTTGCGCCGTATCCGGCGGTCGGACCGGGTCCGGCCGGCGAGGCCTGGCCCATCGGCTGCTCCATCGGCTGGCCCATCGGCTGCTCCATCGGCTGGGCCATCGGCTGGGCCATCGGAGGTGGGCCGGGCGGCGTCCACTGGTGCGGCGGAGTCTGCTCACGCGACGGCAGCCACCCGCCGTCCCCTGAGCCGGACAAGGGCGCAGTGTCCTCGGGGGTCCCGGCAGGGGTGTCCTGACTACCGGTGGGGTGCTCGTCGCTCACGGGTCCTGACTCTCCACACGGGATGCCGCCCGGTCACCGGACGGCGCGGGGGCCCGAGCAGGCCCTAGGGCGCGAGTGTACGACCCGTGACGAGCCTGGACGACGGGGTGTCCTGCCCCTCCTGACCCCGCCCGCGGGACGGAGAGCCGCGGTCGACGACCGAGGTGACGGCGTGGGTGAGCGTCGCACCGAACACGTCACCGGCCCGGCCCACATCCGCTCCGGGGGCGTTGGCGGGCGAGGCGCCGAGGGCGAGCACGCCCATCACGGCCGCACCGACCGCGCCACTGCCGATGCCGCTCATCCCCAGGTGACGTCGGCGTCCCCCCGCGTCCACGAGCGCCGGGTGATCGGGCAGGTCGGGCCAGTCCACGATCCCCCGGACCAGCAGCGACCCCTTCAGATGTGATGGAGCTCCCGAGCCCGCCAGCTGCATCGTGGCCAGCCGGGTCTTCACCCAGCCCTCACGCTCGACCGCGTCGCGGCACTGGTGGCAGGAGTGGACGTGCTCCCAGGCGCGCTCC
>DATBBE010000109.1:0-23957 GCA_036271155.1 Nocardioides sp.
AGCGACAACATCATCCACATGGTGCTGGCTCGCCCCCACGGGGTCGAGGGCGCCGGCGGCCCGGGCACCAAGGGGCTCAGCCTGTTCATCGTGCCGAAGTTCCACTTCGACGTGGAGACCGGCGAGCTGACCGGCGAGCGCAACGGCGTGTACGTCACCAGCGTCGAGCACAAGATGGGCATCAAGGTCTCCAACACCTGCGAGCTGACCTTCGGCGACCCGGGCGTCGGTGGCGGCGAGCCCGCCCGGGGCTACCTGCTCGGCGAGGTGCACAACGGCATCGCGCAGATGTTCCAGGTCATCGAGAACGCCCGCATGATGGTCGGCACCAAGGCGATCGCCACCCTGTCGACCGGATACCTGAACGCGCTGGCCTTCGCCAAGGAGCGCGTGCAGGGCGCCGACCTCACCCAGGCCGCGGACAAGACGGCTCCGCGCGTCACGATCAGCCACCATCCCGACGTACGCCGCTCGCTGATGACGCAGAAGTCGTTCGCCGAAGCCATGCGCGCGCTGGTCCTCTACACCGCGTCGTGGCAGGACCAGGTCGCGATCGCCGAGCACCACGGTGAGAAGGACGAGCTGGCGATGGCGGTCAACGACCTGTTGCTGCCGATCGTGAAGGGCTACGGCTCCGAGCGCTCGTGGGTCCTGCTGGGCACCGAGGCACTGCAGACCTTCGGCGGCTCGGGCTTCCTTCAGGACTACCCGATCGAGCAGTACGTCCGCGACGCCAAGATCGACACGCTGTACGAGGGCACGACCGCGATCCAGGGCCAGGACCTCTTCTTCCGCAAGGTCGTCAAGGACCAGGGCCGTGCCCTGGGACACCTGGCGCAGGAGATCCAGGCCTTCGTGGACAGCGATGCCGGCAACGGGCGGCTCAAGGTCGAGCGGGCGCTCCTGGCCACCGGGCTCGAGGACGCGCAGGCGATCGTCGGTCACATGATCGACGACCTGATGAGCGCCGACCCGTCGGCCGAGGGCGGCGACGTACGCAACATCTACAAGGTCGGCCTCAACACCAGCCGGCTGCTGATGGTGCTCGGCGACGTGGTGTGCACCTGGCTGATGCTGCGCGGAGCCCAGGTCGCGCTCGACAAGCTCGCCGGCGATGTGTCGACCAAGGACCAGGCGTTCTACGAGGGCAAGGTCGCGGCGGCCCAGTTCTTCGCCCAGACCAACCTCCCCCGCGTCTCGGCCGAGCGCCGGATCGCCGAGCAGATCGACCTGTCCCTGATGGACCTGGACGAGTCCTCCTTCTGATGCGCTGACCCACCAGAAGTTCACCTGGGAGCACGCTGACCCGGCAGAAGTTCACCTGGACCCATGCCGACCCGGCAGAAGTTCGCGTCAACTTCTGCCGGGTCAGCGTCGTACGCCGTCAACTTCTGCCGGGTCAGCGAAGAGGGACTGCCCTAGCCTCGGTGGGTGCTCGATGCCCTGGCCGCCGGTCTGTTCACCGGCCTCTCGCTGATCGTGGCCATCGGGGCGCAGAACGCCTTTGTGCTGCGGCAGGGGCTCCTGCGGCAGTACGTCGGACCAGTGGTGGCGATCTGCTCGGTCTCGGACCTGGTGCTGATCGCCGCCGGGGTGGCCGGGATCGGCGCCATCGTGCAGCACGCGCCCACGGCGCTGACCGTAGTCCGCTGGCTCGGCGTCGCCTTCCTGACGGCGTACGGCGTGCGCTCGCTGTGGCGGGCCCGGCACGCGGAGGCGCTGACGACCTCCACTGACGAGGAGCCGCGCCTGCGTGGTGCCGTCGTGCAGGCAACAGCGCTGACCTGGCTCAACCCGCACGTCTACCTCGACACGGTGCTCCTGCTCGGCTCGATCGCCGCCCATCACGGACCCAGCGGCAAGTGGTGGTTCGCCGCCGGGGCCGGGCTGGGCAGCATCCTGTGGTTCACCGGACTGGGGTACGGCGCCCGGCTCGCCGCCCCGCTGCTGTCACGGCCGCGCGCCTGGCAGGTGCTCGACGTCCTGATCGGGCTGACGATGCTGACGATCGCCTACTCCCTGGCCCGAGGCTGACCCGCGCCCGCTGCCGAGACGGAAAACGCGGACGAAATCCCCCGCCAAGATCGGCGTGTTGATGGATTCGTCCGCGTTTCCCGCAAGGGTGGGCTCAGCGCGAGCCGGCCGGCTTCTTGCCGAAGGTCTTGCGGGCCCCGTTCTTCGACGCACCGTACGACGACCCGCCGGCGGGACGGCCGGTCGGGCGGCCGTTGCCGCTCTGGCCGCGGTAGGGCTTGCGGGGTCCGCCGGAGTGGCCCGAGCCGTGGCGCTTGCCGGCGTACGACGACGAGGCTGGAGCGGGCTCGCCGGCCTTGGCCAGAGCCTTGGCGGTCATCGACTCAGGAGCCGTCCGGATGTCGTGGTGACGCACCTCGACGCCGGCGCCGGACTGCAGCCGGACCACCTGCTGGACGAACTTCGGCGTGGTGATCGTGATGACGCACCCGTCCTTACCGGCCCGCGCCGTACGACCGCTGCGGTGCAGGTAGGCCTTGGGGTCGCTGGCGGCGTCGAAGTGGATGATGAGGGCGACGTCGTCGACGTGGATCCCGCGGGCCGCGACATCGGTCGCGACGACGGCTTGGGCCCGCCCGGTGGAGAAGCGATGGAGGTTCCGCTCGCGCACCTTCTGCGAGAGGTTGCCGTGCAGGTCCACCGCGTCGACCCCTTGCCCGGTGAGGGCCTCGGCGAGTTCGACGGCACCCTCACGGGTGCGGGTGAAGATGATCGTGCGGCCGTTGGCCTCGACCAGCCGCACCGCCGCATCGACCTTGTCGCGGAAGCCGCCCACGGTCAGCGTGTGATGGGTCATCGTGGTGACCGACCCGGCGTTCGGGTCGAGCTGGTGGAGCTTCGGCTCGCGCAGGTGGTGCCTCACGAGCTTGTCGACGTCGCCGTCCAGGGTGGCGCTCAGCAGCATGCGCTGGCTGCCGTCGGGCGTCATGCCCACGAGCTTGTCGACAGCCGGGAAGAACCCGAGGTCGCAGAGGTGGTCGGCCTCGTCGAGGATCGTCAGCTGGACGTCGTCGAAGAAGCAGTAGCCGTTCTCCAGGAGATCCTCGAGACGGCCCGGCGTGGCGACGACCACGTCGGCACGCTGGCGCAGCTGACGGGTCTGCTTGTCGTACGGCGTGCCGCCATAGACGGTGACCAGCTTCAGCTGCATGGCCTGGGCAAGGGGCTGGATCGCGTGGGCGACCTGGTTGGCCAGCTCGCGCGTCGGCACGATGATCACGGCCCGCGGGTGGCAGGGGCGGCTCTTGGCGCCGGCCAGCTTGGCCAGCACCGGGATGCCGAACGCGAGCGTCTTGCCGGACCCCGTCTGCGCGCGGCCCAGGACGTCACGGCCGGCGAGGCCGTCGGGGATCACGGCCTCCTGCACGGGCGTCGGGGTGACGATGCCCTGCAGGCGCAGGGCCTCGATCAGCTCGGGGGGCAGGCCGGTGAAGACGTTGCTGACCTGGCTCTCCGGCTCGGGCGGGGCCGGGGCGAGCTCGACGTCGGTCGAGCCGTCCGAGACTACGTCGGTCGCGAGAGGCTCGGTGTCGGAGGAGTGGTCGGTGTGTGCGGGCGCAGACATGCGTCGTACTGCTTTCGGTCGCTCGGGTGCGTCCGGCGCGGGGCCGCGGGTGCGGATCCGGTGAGCCTGCAAGACGCTGTCTTGCTCCACCCGATCGCTGGTCTCCGCGCAGATCGAGTCGTCCTGCGCCACCACACCGGGCCAAAGCTGAAAGAAAGTGGGCCTGCACTCAGTAGTCCCACTGGCTGATCACCAGTCTACGGAACGGCGCGCGCCCTCCCCAATCGGCGACGCGGTGACGCGCACCACCCTCGCGGGGTAGTCCGTGACGTTTCGGCCCTTTTCGCTGCCTTGAACGGGCCGAAGCGTCACGGACTATCCCTCACTAGGCTCGGCGGATGCCCACGCTCACCAGCATCTACGTCGCGAAGGCGACCAGGCTGCCGATGCGCGCGCTCGACTCCGTGGAGGTGGAGACCGGGCGCGGGATCGTGGGCGACCGCTACCACGGCACCGGGTACCGCCAGGTCACCGTGCAGAGCGCGGAGTCGCTGGCCGAGGCGGCTGCTGAGTACGGCGCGCCAGTGCCGGTGGGTCTCACCCGCCGCAACCTGACCGTCGACCACGGTCAGGTCCCCCACGAGCCGGGTCGGCTGGTCCGCATCGGGCCGGTCCTGCTCGAGGTGGTCTGCATCCGCCAGCCCTGCAAGCTCCTCGACGACACCATCGGACGCGGAGTCCAGGAGGTGCTGCGAGGGCGCACGGGCTCCCTGTTTCGGGTCGTCGAGGGAGGCACCCTCCACGTCGGCGATCCCGTCGACCTGCAGGCGGAGCTTGGCTGATGCCGCGGTTGCACGCCCTCGAGCTGGTGCCGGACGCGGCCGGGGAGGCCGTCGTACGCCGGGACTGGCACGCACTCCATGAGGCCGGGCTCCCGTCCATGCTCGACCACACCGGAGGCACGAACACCCCGCACGTCACCGTGCTCGCCCTCACGGCCATCGACGACGAGCTCGAACGACGAGCCGCGGCGCTGCTCCGAGCAGTCCTGCCGATCGTCGTCAGACCCAGCGGCATCGCCGTGCTCGGTGGCGAGAAGGTCACCGTCGCCAGGCTTCTCGACGTGCCACCGGCCCTGACCCGTGCCGTGCTCGCGCTGCGCGACGACGTCGGCGGGGAGCGCCATCCGGGCTGGCTCCCCCACCTGACCCTCGGACGCCGCATCCCGCGCCCCGACGTGCAGCGCGCGCTCGACGCGGTGGGGTACGCCGACGCCGAGGTCACGCTGGTCGGCTTGCGGCGCTGGGACCCGGAGCTGGGAGAGGTCCACGCGCTCACGCCGTGAGGTCGCGCGGCTACCGTGAAGAGGCCACACGCAAGGAGGCGACCGTGTCCGGATATCCCACTCTGCTGCACACCGCGCTCGATGCGAGGGACGGCCGAGGGCTGGCCGAGTTCTACCGTCGGCTCCTGGGCCTGCACTATCGCGAGGGGGAGGAGCCGCCCACCGACGGCAGCCCTGACGACGCCGACTGGCTGGTGTTGCTCGACGACGCCGGCCACCGGGTCGTGACGGTGCAGCAGAAGGCGGACACCGCGCCGCCGACCTGGCCGAGCGAAGAGGTCCCGATGCAGATGCACATGGACTTCGCGGTGCCGACGGTCGATGACCTGGAGCGGCATCGTGAACATGCCGAGCAGCTCGGCGCCCGGCTGGTCTACGACCGTTCACAGGACGAGGGCGAGCCTCTCTACGTGCTCGCCGACCCGGCCGGGCACCCGTTCTGCCTGCTCGTCCAGTAGCGCGTCCGCACCCAGCCGACCGCTCGTCCCCGTCGGCTCTCCGGATGCACTGCGCCGGCGCGGGTGTCGTCGTACCCTTCTGCGGTGCCTGACCACCACCGCATCCGAGCTGCCCTCGCGGGCCTGACCACCCTCGCCCTGGCTGCTCTGGGAGCCGGGGTCGCGTCGCCTGCCGTCGCCGGTCTGCCCACGCCGTCCGCCAGGGTCAGCGCGGCGCGTGGTGCGACACGTCCCCACACGCTCGACGCCGGTCACGCGCTCGTCGGCGGGACGAAGCACTCACAGCTGCACACCGGCAGGTTCACCCTCGACACGCACTCCGGCGCGGTCGAGCTCGACGAGGACATCCCCGTCCCGACCGATCACGGCATGAGCGGATCGTCGACAGGCACCTGGTTTCGCGACGATCCCACCGGAGAGTTCCAGGCGTCGCACGACCACACGGTGTTCCGGCTGACCAAGCAGGGAGACCTGACCCTGGTCACCTCGAAGGGGCAGCGGCTCTGGCACAGCGGCACGGCCGGCTCCGGCGCGGTGCGGCTGACCCTGCACCGCAGCGGCAACCTGGCCCTGCACACGCACTCGGGCAGAGTGGTGTGGAGCTCCCACAGCGGACGGATCTTGATGGCGGGTGGGATGACGTTGCAGCCGGGTCGTCAGCTGCGCGAGGCCTGGGAGACGGCCTTCCCCCACGGGCTCCCGGTGACCCTGACCATGCAGCACGACGGCAACCTCGTCCACCGCTGCGGCTCCCGGGTCGACTGGCAGAGCCATACCCACGTCGCGGGCTCGACGATGCGCGTCTACCGCCACGGGGCGCTGCGGGTCCTCGCCCCCGACGGGCACGCCGTGTGGTCGTCGGGTAGCGGTGGCAAGCACGATGGCGCGTGGTTCGACGGCAAGTCCATGGAGATGTTCGCCAACGGCATCAAGATGATCTGGTACGCCCACCTCGACTACCGCGTCTGCTGACACCCGGGGCGCGACTCGGCGCGCCCCGGGTGCACCTAGGCTCGGCATCGTGACCTGGACGACCGCGGACATCCCAGCGCAGACCGGGCGGAGGTCTCTGGTCACCGGCGTCTCCGTCGGCGGGATCGGCTACGACACGGCCCTCGAGCTCGCCCGCGCCGGGGCGGCCGTGGTGCTGGCAGGACGCAGCTCCGACCGGCTCGCGGAGGCCGAGCAGGCGATCCTTGCCGAGGTCCCGGCCGCGTCCCTGGAGCTGCTGGTCGTCGACCTGGCCTCGCTGGACTCGGTACGCCGCGCGGCCGCCGAGGCGACCGACCCGCTGGACCTGCTGGTGAACAACGCCGGCGTGATGGCGCCGCCGTACTCCCGCACGGACGACGGCTTCGAGAGCCAGCTCGCGACCAACCACCTGGGGCCGTTCCTGCTGACCGGGCTGCTGCTGCCCCGGCTACGTCCGGGGGCGCGCGTGGTGACCGTCTCCAGCCAGATGCACCGGGTCGCCCGCAAGGCGCCTCTCGGCGACCCGCGCATGCCACCGAGGCGCTACCTGCGCTGGGTCGCCTACAGCCAGACCAAGCTGGCCAACCTGCTGTTCACCTTCGAGCTCGACCGGCGACTGGCGGCGGCGGGCCGACCGGTCACGGCGGTCGCCGCACACCCGGGGTACGCCGGCACCCACCTGGTCGCGAACGGCCGGCTCGGCCGGCCCTCCGGCGGCCTCGCCTCGATCCTGGGAGCCGTCAACCGACGGGTCGGCCAGTCGCCGGCGGCCGGTGCCTGGCCGACCCTGATGGCGGCCACCGCGGACCTGCCGGGGTCGACGTACTGCGGCCCGTCCGGTCCGGGTGAGGCCTACGGCAGACCGACCGTCGTCGGCTGCTCAGCCCTCGCCCGCGACACCGACGCCGCACGCGAACTGTGGCAGATCAGTGAGTCGGCGACCGGGATCGGGTACCCCTAGGGAATGCTGGTGCACCGTGGCGAGTGAGGATCCGCCGGACTCCCCCGCTCCGGACACCGGCCCGGTGGGCACGCCGTGGTCGCGCACGTTCGCCACCCCCGTGCGGGCGTTCCTGCAGACGGAGCAGGGCAGCGCCGGTGTCCTCGTCGCGGGCATCGTGGTGGCGCTGGTATGGGCCAACGTCGGCAGCAGCTACGAGTCGGTGTGGACGACTCCGCTCGGCTTCCGGCTCGGCCACCACGTGTTCGACCGCGACCTGCGCTACTGGGTGAACAGCGGCCTGATGACCTTCTTCTTCCTCGTGGTCGGGCTGGAGGCCCGGCGCGAGATCGACCTCGGCGACCTGCGTGACCGCCGGCGGTTCCTGCTGCCGGCAGCGGCTGGCCTGGTGGGCATGCTGGTCCCGGTCGGGATCTACCTCGCCGTCAACGCCGGGGGCGACGCCGCCGACGGTTGGGGCACCGCGATGTCCACCGACACCGCGCTCGCGCTCGGGCTCCTGGTGATGGTCGGACGCGAGGTGCCGGACCGCGTGCGCACCTTCCTGCTCACCGTCTTCGTCGTGGACGACATCGTCGCGCTGCTCGTGATCGCGGTCATGTACACCGACCACGTCCACGTCTGGTACCTCCTGCTGGCCCTCGTGCTCTTCGGCGTCCTGCTCCTGTTGAAGAACTACCGGATGGGGACGACGGCGGTGTTCGTCGCCGGCGTCGCGGTCTGGGGCAGCGTGCTCGCCAGCGGCGTCGACCCGGTCGTCTCGGGGCTCGTGATCGGACTCAGCGCCGGCGCCTACACACCTGTTCGCGACGAGCTCGAGCAGGCGACCGGCCTGTTCCGCCAGTTCCGCGAGGAGCCGACGCCGGACCTCGCGCGCAGCGCCGCGCTCGGCCTGACCCGCACCCTGTCGCCCAACGACCGGCTCCAGCGCTTCTACCACCCGTGGTCGAGCTACGTGATCGTCCCGCTGTTCGCCCTGGCCAACGCGGGCATCGCCGTCGACGGTGCGTTCCTGGAGCGCGCCGTCCGATCGCCGGTGACGCTCGGGATCCTGCTCGGGTACGTCGTCGGGAAGCCGGTCGCGGTCGTGTCGGCCTCGTGGGCCATCGCCCGCGTCACCCACGGGCGCGTCCAGCCCGCGGTCGGCTGGGCCGCGGTCACCGGGAGCGGTGCGATCGCCGGCATCGGCTTCACCGTGTCCTTCCTGATCGCCGCCCTCGCCTTCCACGGTGAGCGTCTCGCCGAGGCCAAGCTCGGCGTCCTGCTCGCGGCCGCCATCGCCGCCCTGGCGACGTGGGTGATCTTCCGGGTCACCGACACGCTCCCGCCGCACCGTCGAGCGGTGGCGCTGTTCGGACGCGCCGACCAGCTGGTCGACCTCGCCGCGGACGTCGACCCCGACCGCGACCACATCCGTGGCCCGGAGGACGCGATCGTCACGCTCGTGGAGTACGGCGACTTCCAGTGCCCCTACTGCGGCCAGGCCGAGCCCGCCGTACGCACGGTCCTCGGCTCGGACGACGTCCGGTTCGTGTGGCGCCACCTGCCGCTTCCCGACGTCCACCCGCAGGCCGAGATCGCCGCGCAGGCGTCGGAGGCCGCCGCGGAGCAGGGCAGGTTCTGGGAGATGCACGACCTCCTGCTCGATCGGCAGGACCATCTGCTCAAGCCCGACCTGCTGGCCTATGCCGAGGAGCTCGGTCTGGACGTGCCACGCTTCACCAAGAGCCTCTTCAAGCACGTGCACGCCGGCCGCGTCGGCTCGGACGTGGAGTCCGCCGACATCAGCGGCGTCTCGGGCACGCCGACCTTCTTCGTCAACGGCGAGCGGCTCTACGGCGCCTTCGACGCCGCCTCCCTCACCGCCGCGGTCAGCGCCGCGAGGTCGCGGGCCCGGATCGCTGCGTCGGGGTAGGGCTGGCGCTTCGACGGTTTCATCACGGTATGTCGGTGAAGCAGCGCTTCCCTCGACGAATTCGTCGAGGGAAGCGCTGGTTCGTCTACATACCGTGATGAACCGGTCAGAGGGCGCCCTGGTCGGCGACCCAGAGGCCGATGAGCCCTCGGAAGTGGGCGAGGAACTCCTCGTGCTCCCGGGGAGGGTACGTCGCCCGCACCGTCTCGACGAGCAGCCGGTCGAAGTCGGGGCCACCGACCCAGTCGGCGATGCGCGAGTCGAGATGGGGCAGGTGGGCCTCGCACCATGCGTGGTAGCGCTCGGTCTCGAACCGCTCGTCGGCGAGCGCGAGGTAGGCGTCGATCTTCTCGTCGTACGTGCGCTCGGAGTCGGCGATCTGGAAGTAGCGGCCGGTCTCGAGGTCGACGTTCGAGCGGCGGCCCGTGACCAGGCAGTACGTCGACCATCTCACCAGCGCCCCGATCGCCCACGGGAAGTAGTAGTGCAGCGAGGTGACCGAGACGTCGGGGCAGGCGTTGGCGTAGTCGATCGGGTAGACCTCGTCACCGGCGACCAGCATCTCGGCGGAGTTGAACTCCCAGCCGAAGAAGGCGTTGACGATCCGCGAGATCGCGACGGCCTGCTTGCCGGCGGACGGGCTGAGGAAGTCGTGGGTGACGGCGTACCGGTTGTGCATGGGCTGCTCGGGCCGGAAGTCCATCACCATCGTCTCGGGACCGATCGAGAGCGCGCGTGCGAAGTGCTCGTAGTCGACGGTCGCCTGCAGGTGCATCAGCATCTCGCCGGACTCGTCGTAGGCACGATGGAGGTCGTCGGGGTCGTTGATCCGTGACACCCCCCGCCAGCCCCCGCCGTCGAACGGCTTCATGTAGAGCGGGTAGCCCAGCTCCGCGGCGAGCACGTCGAGGTCGAAGGGCCGGTTGTACGTCGCGCTGGTGTAGGCCCACCGGTGGTTGTCGATCGGATTCTTGTACGGCACCAGGATCGTCTTCGGGACCTTCAGGCCGAGCCGGAGCATCGCGCAGTACGCCGCGTGCTTCTCGAACGACTGGAACGTGAACGGGCTGTTGAGCAGGTAGGTTCCGTCGACCAGCGCGGCCTTCTTGAGCCACTCGCGCGGGTGGAAGTACCAGTGGGCCAGGCGGTCGATCACCAGGCCGGTGCGGACCGGGTCGGTCAGGTCGAACGGCTCGATCGTGAGCCGCTCGCTGGCGAGCCGGTGCTCCGTGCCGTCGACGTTCAGCGGACCGACGAACCGGAGGATCTGCTCGAACGCCTGCGGCCAGTCCTCCTCCGCACCCAGCAGCAGCCCGATCAGGTGGTCCTTGGTCCCGGCCATGGATTCGACCCTAGTCAGGTTGTCCGTGCTTGAGCAGGTGCGTCGGGATGGTGCGGCGTCGGGACCGCCGGCTCAGCAGAAGCGCGGCAGGTGGTGGGCGATCTGGCGGCGCCACCAGGGCCAGTCGTGGGACACGTCATGGCCCCACACATCGAGCTCGTGGGAGATCCCCTTCTCGCCCAGGAGGTGGGCCATCTGACGTGCGCTCGGGAGCGATCCCGTCGGGTGCGTCTCCCACGCCCCCTCGCCGACGGTCAGCACGACATGGAGGCGCGAGCGGAGCCAGTCGAGGTGGTCGCCGTGCAGATGCGGCACGTAGTCGGCCGGGTTGGTGAAGTACGCCGCGTCGCCACGCTCACCCCAGCCGTGCCAGGACGACGGGTCGTAGTTGCCGGACTGGCAGATCGCCACCGGGAACAGGTCGGCGCGTTGCAGCGCCAGCTGGAGTGCGTGGTAGGCGCCCATCGAGCAGCCGGTGACGATCGCCTCACCCGTTCCCTCGCTGTCAGAGGCGACGTACGCCGCGACCTGGTCGGTCACCCACGCCTGGTAGGCCTGGTGCCGCCGGGCCCGCTCCTCGATGGGCAGATCGACGTCGGACCAGCTGGCGTGGTCGAAGCTGTCGACGCAGTAGAGCTTGGCCCGTCCGTCGTGGATGAGCTGGGCGACGGCGCCGACCATGCCGTTGTTCTCGTAGTCCCACGCACGGCCGCCCTCGCTGGGGAACACCAGCACCGGCCGGCCGTAGTGGCCGTAGCGGATCACGGTGCCGGTGCGCTCGAAGCCGGGTGCGTCGAGCTCGACCTGCTCCCTCTCCATCGGCCCGCTCACGCCCTCGCGTACGCCGCGCGCAGTGCGAGCGCCAGGTCGTCGCGTTCCTGCGCGGGCAGCCACGCGCTCTCGTCAGCGCCGAGGAACGCGAAGACCGCCGGCCCCTTGGCTTCTGCCGAATGGTCGGCCGACCGTGGCACGAGGTGGAGGTGGAGGTGAGAGAAGCCTTCGGCCTCGGAGAACTGCATCAGGTAGGTCTTCACGCAGCCGGTCACCTGCTCGAGCGCCACGCTCATCCGTCGCACCAGCCCGCCCAGCTCGTCCGCGGCGGAAGGGGACAGGTCCGTGAACGCCAGGACGTGCTTGGTCGGGACGAGGACCAGCCACCCGGCCAGCGAGCTGTTGAACGCATGTGCGACGCGCCAGTGCTCGGTGTGGACGATGTCCTCTCGCGGCGGCGGGACGGGAGTCGCCAGCTGGTCGCAGGAGTAGCAGCCGGGTACGAGCTCGTCCGCGGTCACAGCGGCACCGCGGCGCCGACGCGCGCGGCGGCGTACTCGTGGGCGGCCCGCACGAAGTCGGTGAGCAACGCGTGAAGGGGCCTCCCGGACGACGCGCCGATGTGCGGCTGGAAGAGCGAGAGCACGAAGAAGGGATGCGCAGGCAGCTCGAGCACCTCGACCGGGGCGTCGTCAGCGGTCGCCCCGACGACCATGCCGCCGGCGGCGAGCCGGGCCACCACCGCTGGGTCCGGACCGAACCCGCAGAAGTGCATGCCGGTGAACGGCTCCTTCACCAGGGTCGCGAAGTGCGAGCCGAGCACCGGGGTCACGAGGCGCTCCTGGCCCTGGAGGCTGCAGGCGAGGGGGACGACGACGTTGCTCTCGGCAGCACCGTCGGCCTCCGCGTGGGTCGCATCGGGCTGGCCGAGGACGTTCCGGACGTACTCGATGACGGCGTACTGCAGCCCACTGCAGACGCCGAGGAACGGTACGTCGTGGGTGCGCGCCCAGCGGATGACGGCGTACACCGCGTCGTCGTCGCGGTAGGGCCCGCCGGGCACCAGCCAC
Organism: Nocardioides sp.; assembly: GCA_036271155.1. GTDB lineage: Bacteria > Actinomycetota > Actinomycetes > Propionibacteriales > Nocardioidaceae > Nocardioides. Next base: position 12,373 of record DATBBE010000109.1, read on the forward strand.
ACGCCGTCGTACGCCGAGAGGTCGCGCACCGCCGCGCTGTCGGTGGCCACCCACTCGGCGAGCACGTCGCCCAGCCGGGCACGGGCGGCGTTCACCTCGAGGTGGCTGGTGTGGGTGGACTCGTCGCCGACGATCGCGATCCTTGCAGTCACGAGACGAAACCTAGCGTCGTCAGAGGTGCTTGGTGGCCTCGCGTCGCGAGAGCCCGGACAGGCGGTCGCCGAGACCGTCGACGTACGCGCGCACCCAGGCCGGGTCGACCCGCGCATGTTGGCGCAGCGCCCAGCCGATCGCTTTGCGGAGCCAGAACGACGTGTCGCCGAGGTTGTGCTCGATCGCGTGGGTGAGCAGGGCGTGGTCGAGATCTGCTCCGAGCGACACCTGGCAGATCACCGACGTACGCCGGATCCAGAGGTCGTCGTCCGATGCCCAGTCGCGCACCACGGGGGTGACCCGGGCCCGGTCGGCGACCAGGCAGGCGCCGACCAGGTGCTGGGCGATCTCGTCGACCACGTCCCACCAGGCCCCGGTGACCACGAGATGTCGGTAGAGCACGAGGATGTCGGCGTCCTGCCACTCGCGGGCCGCGCGGTGACGGGCCAGCGCGATCGCGGCGTACCACTCCTCGCGATGGGTGGCGTCGTCCCAGAAGGAGCGCACCGCGCGTTCCCAGGCAGCGCGGTTGGCGGGCGCGAACGCCAGCAGGTGCGGGCGCAACAGCGCGCGCAGCTCTGGGGCGGCGAGGCCGTGGTAGGGCATGGACGACTTCATGTACCGCTGCTGTGCGGCTGCCTTCTCGGGGTCTCCGGCCTCGGCCAGCTCGGCGCGGAGCTCGGCGAGGGAGATCACGACCAGACTCGGAGGAGGAGCTCGGTGAGGTGGGGGTCGAGGGTGTCGCGCCAGCAGGTCCAGGTGTGCCCGTCGCGGACCTCGCCCCATCCGGTCTCCACCCGGATCCCGGTGAGGTGGGCGCGCAGCGCGAGGTTGTTGGCGTAGTTCTCCTCGGCCGTCCCGCACACGAGCGTGACCGGAGGCGCGCCGGGCGCCGCCTGCTGCGCCGCGTGGATGCTCGCGACGAAGCCGGTCACCTCGTGCCAGTGCTCGAAGCCCGACTCCTGAGGGTCCAGCTCGGCGGTGAAGAACGAGCCGCTCTGGAGGAACACCCCGTCGAACGCCGTCGGCGACGTCCACGCCGCGTGCAGGGCCGCCACCGCGCCGAGGCTCTGCCCCATCAGGACCGGCCGGCCGCTGGTGGCCACGGCTTCGGTGAGGGCGGGGACGAGTCGGCCCGTGAGCGCCCGTGCGTACCGCGGGTTGGCGGCGTACCGCTGGTTGCGCCGCGGACCGGGGCTCACCAGGGCGACGCGCATCGGTGGCAGGGTGCCGTCGGCGCCCATGGCGCCGGCGTACGCCGTGAGACCGCCGTAGGTGTCCATCTCCGGGCCGTCGTGGCTGATCAGCAGCGGCAGCGCGTCGGTCAGGGCAGCGCCGGCCGGCGACCAGATCTCGGCGTCGATCCGGCCGGAGCCGGTGCGCGAGAGCGTCACGGTGGCGCGCTCCGCCGCGACGGTCTCGTGCCCGAGCCACGCGGGCTCGCGGTAGGCCGGGAGGGGGATCCAGGAGTGGTCGCCGAACGGTCCACCCGTGCGGCGTGGGTTGGAGGGGTCGGGGCGGAGCTCGCCGTCGACGTCGAGGAGGTACTCCAGCCGGTCGACCGGGAGGTCGGTGAGTCGCACCTCCCAGCCGCCTTCGACCTGGCTCATCGAGGTGTCGCCCAGCCGGAGATGGGCCCACACCCGGACGTTGGCGGCGGCATGGCCGGGGTCGGCGTACCGGACGACGACATCGCCCCCCTCGACCTCCGTCACCAGCACCGGACGAACCTAGTCGGTCGGGGTCGGGGCGGCTGTTGTTGGGAACCCCGCGTACGCGGGGTTTCCCGGGGTTCTTGGCCTCCGCACACCCCCAGAACCATCTGGAGAGGCCAAGAAGGTCGTCCCCTGCTGACGACCGCAGGGCTGGACATATCGATATTCGTTGTTATCGTTTGTCGTTATGGACAGTACGACGAAGAACGCACTGGCACCGATCGAGTTCATCCTCAGCGTGGTGGGGGCCCTCATGCTCATGCCCCTCGTGTTCGCTCCCCCACTCGTCATCTTCGGGAGCGGATCGTTCCTCGGAGTCGGCGACAGCGAGGTCTGCGTGAGCGCGCCGATCGGCGCACTCCAGCTCAACAGTGGCGGCCAGATGAAGGTGCACGCCGGCCAGCATGGCGGCGTCGACATCCGGGCCACCCATACCGAGCTGTGCGACGAGTCGCCGACGCCGTCCCAGCGAGTGTGGTCGGTGGTCGCCAACTTCCCCGACTACCTCTACGCACTGGGGTTCGTCGGCTCGGCGTGGCTACTGACCCGGACGGCGCGGCGGCGTGGCCTGTTCTCACCGCACGTCGCGCTGGGAGTGGGACGGCTGGGGATGTACGTCCTCGTCGGGGCGCTGGCCGTCAGTCTCCTTCGGCTGTGGGGCCAGGAACGTGTCTTCCTGTCCATGGTCACCCAGAACGGCTCGGGCCTCTACTGGTACTTCTTCCGCCTGTCGTGGTCCACGTTGATCGCCGGGTTCGGGCTGCTGACCATCGGCCGGGTGATGGCGCAGTCCGTGCGGATGCAACGCGAGATCGACGCGACCGTATGAGACGACGTACGCCGTCCGGCGTCGAGCCGCCGGGCGACGAGGAGATCCACGCCGTCGAGGTCCATCTCGACAAGCTCCTCGCCGACCGCGGGATGACCCTCACCGAGCTCGCCGAGCGCGCCGGTGTCACCGTGGTGAACCTGTCGGTGCTCAAGAACGGCCGGGCCCGCGCCGTCCGCTTCTCCACCCTCACCGCGGTCTGCCGGGTCCTCGACTGCCAGCCCGGCGACCTGCTGACGGTGCGGGCTGAGAGCTAACTGGCATACAGACCGGACCTGGCTGACACCTGCCAGTCCGGTCTGTACGCCAGTTGGTGGTCGACCACGCACCCGCCACCCCGGCAGGATGGGGAACATGGCCGACCCGCGCGCAGGAACCCTCGCCCAGCCCTCGGACCTGGTGGACGTCGCGCACCTGGTGACGGCGTACTACACGCTCGAGCCGGATCCCGACGACGTCGGCCAGCAAGTCGTGTTCGGGACCAGCGGACACCGCGGCAGCAGCCTGGCGACCGCGTTCAACGAGATCCACATCGCCGCCACCACTCAGGCCATCTGCGACTACCGCCGCGAGCAGGGGTACGACGGCCCGCTCTTCCTGGGCCGCGACCCGCATGGCCTCTCGGAGCCGGCCTGGGCGACCGCGATCGAGGTGCTCGTCGCCAACGACGTCTCGGTCCAGGTCGACGACCGAGACGGCTACACCCCCACGCCCGCCGTCTCCCACGCGATCATCCGCGCGAACGCCGGGCGTACGTCGGGCTCGGGTCTCGCCGACGGGATCGTCGTGACACCCAGCCACAACCCGCCGTACGACGGCGGCTTCAAGTACAACCCGCCGCACGGCGGCCCCGCCGACACCGACGCGACGACCGTGATCGCGGCCCGCGCCAACGAGCTGATCCGGGCCAACCTCGAGGGCGTCCACCGGATCGCCTTCTCCCGAGCGCGCGCGACCTGCACGGCGTACGACTTCCTGGGGACCTACGTCGACGACCTCCCCCACGTGGTGGACATCGACGCGATCCGCCGAGCCGGCGTACGGATCGGGGCCGATCCGCTGGGTGGTGCGAGCGTTGCGTACTGGGGTGAGATCGCCGAAAGACACCGCCTCGACCTGACCGTCGTGAACCCGCTCGTCGACCCGACGTGGCGCTTCATGACCCTCGACTGGGACGGCAAGATCCGGATGGACTGCTCGTCTCCCAGCGCGATGGCGTCGCTGATCAAGCGCAAGGACGAGTACCAGATCGCCACGGGCAACGACGCGGACGCCGACCGGCACGGCGTCGTGACCCCGGACGCCGGTCTGATGAACCCCAACCACTTCCTCGCCGTCGCGATCGACTACCTCTTCGGCGGGCACCGCCCGGACTGGCCCGCCGGGGCGCGGATCGGCAAGACCCTCGTGTCGTCGTCGATGATCGACCGCGTCGCCGCCGAGCTCGGCAAGCCGATGGTCGAGGTGCCGGTCGGCTTCAAGTGGTTCGTCCCCGGGCTGATCGACGGATCGTTCGGCTTCGGCGGGGAGGAGTCGGCCGGGGCTTCGTTCCTGCGACGTGACGGGTCGACGTGGACCACCGACAAGGACGGCCTGATCCTCGACCTGCTGGCCTCGGAGATCCTGGCGGTCACCGAGCAGAGCCCGAGCCAGCTGTACGCCGGGCTGGTCGCCGCGCACGGCGACCCGGCGTACGCACGGGTCGACGCCCCGGCCGACCGCGAGCAGAAGGCGAAGCTCGCGGCGCTCTCCCCCGACGACGTCACCGCGACCTCGCTGGCCGGGGAGGAGATCATCGCCAAGCTCACCACGGCTCCCGGGAACGACGCCCCCATCGGCGGTCTCAAGGTCGTCACGGAGAACGCGTGGTTCGCCGCGCGCCCGAGCGGCACCGAGGACGTCTACAAGATCTACGCCGAGTCCTTCCGCGGCGCCGACCACCTCGCCGAGGTGCAGGCCGCAGCCCGCGAGGTCGTCTCGGCCGCCCTCGGCGGATAGCCCCCGGTCAGGTCAGGGTGGCGAGGGTGAGGACGGTCGGGTCCTCGAGGATCGTCCCGGTGAGGGTCGCGCCACCGGACAACGGCGCGCCGACGACGCGCGCGAGCCGGATCGTGACCGGACCAGCGGTCACGACGGTGACCGGCCCGTCGTCGGTGACGGACTCGACCGAGGTCACCTGGGGCACGGTCGCATCGGGCGAGCCGGAACCGCGGACCGGGAGCCGGGCAGGTGCCTCGACCAGCGCGCCGTCCCGCTCGAACACCACCTGCGCCTGCGTGCCACCGGTGAGGATGGTGCCGACCAGCGCCGCGGCCCACACCGGGTCGGCGCACCCGTCGTAGACCCAACGTCGTCCGAGCACCGTGTGCTCCATCGTGCCGAGCAGGTGCTCCTCGGCACCGGGCAGGGGCGCGCCACGATAGGTGAGGGGCACCTGCAGGAGGACGTCGTCCGGCGTCCGCCAGACGATGGTCTCGACGCCGACCTCACCGGCGGGGTCGTCGAACCGGTACCCCGCCTCGACCTTCACCTTCGTGACCCCAGCGGCCCACGGTCGCGACTCCAGCCAGGGACGGACCAGCTGCTTCTTCGTCGGGACGATGTCGGCGGCGGCGTGCACAAGACCCATGCGGGCACCCTAGGCCGGTCTCGGGTCCAACGACAGCAGTGCGCCGAGGTCACAGCGCGAGCGCCGCGACCACCTCGCCCTCGTGCAGGTCGCCCGTCGGCACGAAGCCGAGCGCGGCGTAGAAGCCGGAGGGATCACCCTCGCCGACGCTGTAGCTGGTCAGCAGCTCCGTCGCGCCCTCTGGCCGGATCACGTCGAACACCGCGTCGATCACGGCACGGCCGAGGCCGCGCCCCTGCTGGTCGTGGGCGATCATCAGCTTCCACAGGAACCACGGCCCGACCAGGGTGGGATCGGGCGGGTCCGGTCGGACATCCCAGCTCAGCATGACGAATCCCACCGGGACGCCGTCGGCGTAGACGGCGCGCGGCCACCCCATCGCCTCGGGGTACGCCGCGGCGTCCGCGAGCGCGTCGTCGACCGTGCCTCCGACGAACGCCCGTTGCTCGGGTGGCAACGCGACGTGCTGCCGAAGGTCCGCAAGGACGTCGTCGTCGATCTGCCGCAGCTCCACCGCCATGTCGGGACTCTAGGGCGGATCCCTCGCCGACGGCGTCGGTCGAGAGGCTGATCAGGGCGCTTCCGGACGTGCCTCGTCCGGAAGCTGGCCTAGCGTGAGCGGCATGGGCGACCTCCAAGACCTCTCCGGTACGACGTACGAGCGGGTGCGGATGCGGGACGCGCGTTTCCGGTGGGTCGACCTGTCGGGGTCGGACTTTCGCCAGGTGGGGCTGCAACGTGTGCGGATGCGCGGCGTCGAGCTCGTCGATGTCGACATCGACGGCGAGCTGCTCAATGTCGTGGTCAATGGCGTCGACGTCGCGCCGCTCGTCGAGGCCGAGCTGGTGCGGCAGGATCCTGACTACGCGAAGATGAAGCCGCAGGACGCCGACAGCTTCCGCGCGGCGTGGCAGATCCTCGAGCGGCGCTGGGCCGAGACCGTCGACCGCGCGCGCATGCTGGACCCCGGTCTCCTGCATGAGCGGGTCGACGACGAGTGGTCCTTCATCGAGACGCTGCGACACCTCTGCTACGCCACCGACGCGTGGGCCAACCGGGTCTACCTCGGCGACCCCGACCCCTGGTCGCCGCTGGACCTTCCCTTCACCACCCTCCGGGACCTCGAGTGGCCCTACGACCAGGACGTCCGCCCGTCGCTCGACGAGGTGCTGACGCTGCGCACGGACCGTCAGGCGACGGTTCGCCGGGTGCTCGACACGCTCACCGACGAAGAGCTCGCCGGGCACACGACGCCGGTCGAAGGCGCAGGCTGGCCCCCGGCTGACGGCTACCCCGTCGCCGAGGTGTGGGGGATCGTGGTCAACGAGGAGTGGCACCACCGGCGGTACGCCGAGCGCGACCTGACCGCCCTGGAGTCCCGATCCCCCTGACTGCCGAGTCGGCACATGACGACTCGGCGTGATCTGACTGCATCGTTGCGCCGACTCGGCGGGTGTGAGCGCCTGGCCCGTCCGGACCGGTCGTGAGAGGCTCGCTTCCCGTGAGCGACGACTCGACCGTGGGCAACCTCGACGTGCGCTGGATCCATGGATCGTCGTCGCGGCGACACCCCACCGACCCCGCGTGGCAGGTCCACCGCTATCGAGACGACACCGTCATCCTGCGGCAGAGCAAGGACGCCGACTACGAGGCGCCGTTCACGTTCCTGCTCCTCGGCACCGAGCGGGCGCTGCTGCTGGACACCGGCGCTACGGACGACGACCACCTGCGCCGCGAGGTCGACGACCTCGTCGAGGGGTGGCTGACCGACCACCCCGCACCGGAGTACCAGCTCGTCGTCGCCCACACGCACGCCCACGGTGACCACATCGCCGGCGACGCGACCTTCGCGGCTCGTCCGAACACGGTCGTGGTCGGTACGTCGGCAGCCGACGTGCAGGCGTTCTTCGGCTTCACCGACTGGCCGGCACAGGTCGTCGACTTCGACCTGGGTGGCCGCCGGACCCAGCTGATCGGGATTCCCGGTCACGAGCCGGCCTCGATCGCGGTCTACGACGAGCCGAGCGGTCTGCTCTTCACCGGCGACTCGGTGTATCCCGGTCGCATCTACGTCCGCGACTTCCCGGCGTACGTCGACAGCATGCAGCGGCTCGTCGACTTCGCCGAGTCGCGCCACGTCACGCACGTGCTCGGCTGCCACATCGAGATGACCACCCGCCCCGGGCACGACTACTTCCTCGGCTGCCGCTACCAGCCCGACGAGCCGCCCCTGCAGATGACGCTGTCGCAGCTGCGCGCCTTCCGCGACGCCGCCTCCGCCGTCGCCGACCGGCCGGGGCCGCACCGCTTCGACGACTTCATCCTCTTCAACGGCATGGGGCCGCGGGTGCAGGTCCCCCTCGTCACCCGCGCGCTGACCTCGCGGGCGCTGGACGTCGTACGCCGTCGTTAGGCGGTGGTCGGCCGACCAGGTCGCCGCGACGCGGGTAGGGAGGCCCTCCCCTGACGAACGAGCTCGAAGAGCCCCTTCGGAGGAAACGAACGGCGCACTCCACGTCGCCGGACTTGACCTAGGATGTCGGCCGGATGGGATGCGATCGCATCAGACCGGTCCTGCAGGAAGGTGACGACACGTTGCTGGGCGAACGGATACGGGCGGTGCGACAGGAGCGTCAGCTCACGGTGCGCGAGCTCGCACGGGAGGCCGGGCTCTCCCCTGCGCTGATCAGCCAGGTCGAGCGCGGCATCAACGACCCCAGCCTGGACAGCCTTCGACGGATCGCTCAGGTGCTCGAGGTCCCGTTGTTCAACCTCTTCCAGCAGCCGCTCGAAGCCGCCGTCCCGGTGATCCGAGCCAAATCCCGCATGCAGGTCCGCTCCCCCCATGGCGACCTGGCTTACTCGCGGCTGTCCCCCGGCTTCGGCAAGCTGGAGGTCCTGGAAGGCACCCTCCTACCGGGGGGCTGCTCCTCGCAGGAGCCATGGTCACACCCCTCCGAGGAGTGTGTCGTCGTGGTCAAGGGGACCCTCGTGGTGGAGGTCGACGCAGTGCGGCACGTGCTGAAGCCGGGCGACTCGTGCTACTTCGACTCCAGGCTGCCGCATCGCTATATCAACGAGGCGAAGACGGCCTGCGTGTTCCAGCTGTCGGTCACTCCGCCCAGCTTCTAGGTCCGCGTCCCGATCTCAGGCGGACCGGTAGGCGCGCATGCCTTCGACCAGGCTGTCGATGTCTGCCGACGTGTTGTAGTAGTGCAAGGACAGCCTGAGCAGCCGACCTCGCGGGCTGGTGACGATGCGGCGCTCGGCGAGGAACGCCGCGAGGTCATCAGGGTCGTCGTCCACCAGGGCGACCTGAGGTCCGCGTAGTGCCGGGTCATCGGGTGACCAGAGTGCGCAGCCCTCGGCGAGCAGGCGCTCGTGCAGCTCTTGGGTGAGGGCCGCGATGTGCTCCATCACCGCAGCCGGCTCCAACATCTGGATCATCCGCATCCCGGCTACGGCTCCGAATGCTGAGGGAATGGAGGGAGTCCCGCTCTCGAAGCGCCTGGCGTGCGGCGGCTGGTCGAGGCGAAGAGGGTCGAAGCTGTAGGGGTCGGTCTGCCCGAACCAGCCGGTCTGGACCGGCGGTGCCGCATCCTTCATACCGCTGCGGACGTAGAGGAACGCAATGCCAGGAAGCCCGAGCAGGTACTTCAGAGAACCCGACGTCAGGTAGTCGCAGTCCAGCTCGTGCACGTCGATCGGCTCCACCCCGGTGCCCTGATAGGCATCGACGAACGTCCGGGCTCCCGCCGACTTGGCTGCCTGGATGACGCCCTTCATCGGCAGTCGCAGGCCGTTGCGGTAGGAGACGAGGGGCACCGACACCAGGCTGCACGTCTCGTCGATGAGGCTCTCGTAGTCCGACGTCTCCAGGATGCCGTCGTGCTCGGACGCATGCACGATCTGCGCTCCGAAGGGTTGTTGGGCAAGCCAGACGTGGGCGATCGAGGGGAACTCCATGTCCGTGGTCACGATGCGCGGGCGGTGGGCCCAGTCCTGGGTCGAGGCCACCTGGAAGGCAGCGGCGGAGGCGCAGGAGACGACGGCCACCTCGTCGGGATGGGCGCCGATCAGGTCCGCGAACATGTCACGCGCCGTATCCACCTCCTCCATCCAGCGGTGCCACGGGGCACCCTGCTCGCGCATCGTGTACTGGAGCTCCAGGAGTGCGGAGACGAGCGCGTCCGACATCGCACCCTGACTGCACGAGGCGAAGTGCGCGGTGTCGGTCAAGGCGGGAAAGCGCTGACGGAACTCTTCCGGTGTCGGCATCTCGAACCTCACTCAGTCCTTCTCGGGGAGATCCCGCGTACACGATCAAGGCGCGTGGAGAGCCAGTTCCCCACGGACCACGTTGCACCGGGTGCGTCCAGGGACATCGGATGAGAGGGTGGACCCGGAAACGGGCCTGGCAATCTACGGCGTGTTCATCTAGACTGATCTTCTGTTCATCGAGATTAGTGATCGCGACCGAGGGTTGTCAACGAGGTCAGCGGCACACGCCCGAGCCCGGGTCTCGATGCGAACCGATCAGTCAGTCTCTGTCCAGGGGGTCTCATGTCTGCTCTCGCCGAACTCGTCGACGCGCTCGCCGCCGGTCGGATCGAGGTCGTGGACCTCACCGCGCCGCTGGTCAGCGACACTCCGACGCTCCAGCTGCCTGAGCAGTTCGGGCAGACCGCGAAGTTCGAGCTGCAGGAGATCAGCAAGTACGACGACCGCGGGCCGGCCTGGTACTGGAACAACTTCCGCACCGGCGAGCACACCGGCACACACTTCGACGCCCCGATCCACTGGATCACGGGCCAGGACAAGGGTGACGTGGCATCGGTTCCGCCTGCGCGACTGGTCGCGCCGGCGGCCGTACTGGACTTCTCCTCAGAGGCGGCAGAGGACCCGGACTTCCTGGTGGAGGTCGACCACATCCGTTCCTGGGAGGACCGCCACGGCGCCCTGCCACGCGGAGGCTGGCTGTTGGTCCGCACCGGCTGGGACGCGCGTTCCGGCTCGCAGGACCGTTTCCTGAATGCCGACGACACAGGACCGCACACGCCCGGGCTCTCCCCCGAGTGCGCCCGCTGGGTCGCCGAGGAGTCCCCGGTGATCGGTCTGGGCGTGGAGACGGTGGGCACGGATGCTGGAGCCGCCGCCGGCTTCGATCCGATGTTCCCCTGCCACACGTTGATGCACGGGGCAGGCAAGTACGGCTTGACCCAGCTGCAGAACCTGGTCGAGCTGCCGCCGACCGGCGCCGTCATCCTGGCGAGTCCCTTGCGCATCGTGGGCGGTTCGGGTAGTCCGGCACGCGTGCTCGCTCTCGTCGAGCGCTGAGGCGATGCGAGCCGCAGAGGCGGTCGGTCGGACGCTCGTCGGTCTCGGGGTCAGCCACGTGTTCGGCGTCGTGGGCTCCGGCAACTTCCACGTCACCAACGCGATGGTGCGCGCGGGTGCCCGCTTCGTGGCGGCTCGTCACGAGGGTGGCGCGACCACGATGGCGGACGCCTACGCGCGGATGAGCGGCGAGGTGGCCGCGGTGACCGTGCATCAAGGATGCGGGTTCACCAACACGTTGACCGGGCTCACAGAGGCGACCAAGAGCCGCACTCCCCTGGTGGTTCTGGCCGCGGACGTCACCGAGCGACGGTCGAACTTCTTCGTCGACCAACAGGCGCTGACATCGTCGGTCGGAGCCACACCGCTGAGTCTCGAGCGGGGGGAGGACGCCGTCGCGATGGCTGCGCGGGCCTTCGCTCTGGCCAGGGACGAGCGCCGTACCGTCGTACTGAACCTCCCCCTTCAGGTGCAGGCCGCGGAGTGCGATGAGCCTCCGACGCTGAGCCCCGCTGAACGGTCCCCGGAATCTGCGACGGCAGTTGCTCCCGATCAGCTCGACGCACTTCTCGCGTGCCTGGACCGCGCCCGGCGACCGGTCTTCGTGGCAGGTCGTGGTGCCAGGGGGGCGGGTTGTCGCGAGGCACTCGAGGCGCTCGCTGAGAGCTGCGGGGCGCTCGTTGGGACCAGCGCGGTGTCGAAGGGCCTGTTCCATGGGAACCCGTGGGACATCGACGTGTCCGGTGGCTTCGCAACTCCCCTGGCCGTCGAGCTCATCACCGATGCGGACCTCATCGTCGGGTGGGGTTGCGCCCTCAACATGTGGACCATGCGCCAGGGCAGTCTGATCGGTCCCGACACGGTGGTGGCACAGGTCGACATCGACCCCGATGCCCTCGGGAATCATCGCGACGTGCAGCTC
>DATBBE010000110.1:0-14309 GCA_036271155.1 Nocardioides sp.
GTTGGCGCCGGCCGCGACGTTGCGCAGACCCTCGCGCACCATGGCCTGGGCCAGCACGGTCGCCGTCGTCGTGCCGTCACCGGCGACGTCGTCGGTCTTCTTGGCGACCTCCTTGACGAGCTCGGCCCCGATCTTCTCGTACGGGTCCTCGAGCTCGATCTCCTTGGCGATGCTCACACCATCGTTGGTGATGGTGGGCGCGCCCCACTTCTTCTCGAGGACGACGTTGCGGCCCTTGGGGCCGAGCGTGACCTTGACCGCGTCGGCGAGTTGGTTCATCCCTCGCTCGAGCCCGCGGCGGGCCTCCTCGTTGAAAGCAATCAGCTTCGGCATGTCGCAGCGATTCCTTCTGGCTTGGGTACAGCTGTGGCGGATCGGAGCACTGCCCGCGACGGACGGCCAGTGCGGACCCGGCGGACCCTTCCCGCCGGCGCGATCTGACCTCAGCTCTTCCGGTCCGATTGGTGGCACTCTCAACCCGAGAGTGCCAGCCTCATGTTTAGCACTCGCACCATCCGAGTGCAAACGCGGTCGCCGACTCCCGGGACTCCCCACGGCCGCCCACCGCCGGTAGGTTCGCGGCCGTGACACCACCTGCGGACCCACGGCGCCCGATCCGGATCCCTGAGAAGGCGAGCACCGAGCGCGCCGACCTCCACGCTCTCCTCGACACCGCCCGGGTGGGACACTTCGCGGTCGTCGCCGAGGACGGCACCCCCGCGGTGATCCCGACCATGGTGGTCCGCGACGGCGACCGCGTGCTGGCCCACGGGTCGACCGGCTCGCGGTGGATGCGCCGGCTCGCGAGCGGAGTGCCCACCGCGCTCGGCGTCACGGCGTACGACGGGATCGTGGTGGCGCGGAGCGCCTTCGAGTCCTCGATCCGCTACCGCTCGGCGGTCGTCTTCGGCACGTGCTCGGTGGTGGCCGACGACAAGGAGCGCTTCCTGGACCTCGTCACCGAGGCCCTCATCCCCGGCCGGAGCGTCGAGGTGCGCCGACCGACGAAAGCCGAGCTCGCGGCCACGCTCGTCCTGGCACTGCCGCTGGACGACTGGTCGCTGAAGATCTCCGACGGCTGGCCGGAGGACGAGGACGACGACGTCGCGGGGCCGGCCTGGGCCGGGGTCGTGCCGGTGCGTGAGGTGTACGACGAGCCGCTGGCCGCTCCCGATCTCCGCCCCGGCATCGAGGTGCCGCCCTCCGTGCTCACCCTCCACACGCGCTAGCGGTCGTACGGCTCCAGCCGGAGCTCGCTTATCGAGAGCACCGCTCCGCCGCAGTCGGCGACGACCGCCTGACTGCACGGCCCACGCACCGTCGCACGTCGGTTCCTGCGAGCCTTTCCAGCGCCTTCGCTGGCCGCGGTGGAGCGTCCCTAGGCGTCGGATCCGCGGATCCCCGACTCTCGGATTCCTGCGAAAACCACCCGCCCGGAGCGCTGGCCGCCTCTCGTCCCTGCCCACAGGATGAAAGTCCGGCTACATCCACGTCGAGCGAGGGCGGAATCCCCATGACGAGCGTCGCAGAGTCGGGCACACACGCTGCCGATGACACGGACGAGGGCGTGGTCCACGTCCTCTGGATGAACGGCGGTCTCAGTTGCGACGGCGACTCGGTGGCCCTCACCGCCGCGACCCAGCCGAGCGTCGAGGAGATCGTGCTCGGCGCCCTGCCGGGGTTGCCGAAGATCCAGGTGCACTGGCCCCTGATCGACTACGAGTGCGGGCCGGAGCAGGGCGCCGACAACTTCATCGAGTGGTGGCACAAGGCAGACCGGGGGGAGCTCGAGCCGTTCGTGCTGATCGTCGAGGGATCGATCCCGAACGAGGCGATCAAGGAGGAGGGGTACTGGGCCGCCTTCGGCAACAACCCGGAGACAGGGCAGCCGATGCCCACCTCCGAATGGCTGGACCGGCTCGCGCCCAAGGCCACGGCCGTGGTGGCCGTCGGCACCTGCGCGGCGTACGGCGGGATCCACGCGATGGCGGGCAACCCGACCGGCGCGATGGGCGTCCCGGACTACCTCGGCTGGGACTGGAAGTCCAAGGCCGGCCTGCCGATCGTCTGCGTGCCCGGCTGCCCGATCCACCCCGACAACCTCTCGGAGACGCTGGTCTACCTGCTCTACCAGGTGGCGGGACAGGCCCCGATGATCCCACTCGACGAGGCTCTCCGGCCGCGCTGGCTGTTCGGGGCCACGGTGCACGAGGGCTGCGACCGGGCCGGCTACTACGAGCAGGGCGACTTCGCCAAGGAGTACGGCTCCCCCAAGTGCATCGTCAAGCTCGGGTGCTGGGGGCCGGTGGTGAAGTGCAACGTGCCCAAGCGCGGCTGGATCAACGGCGTCGGCGGCTGCCCGAACGTCGGCGGCATCTGCATCGGCTGCACCATGCCGGGGTTCCCCGACAAGTTCATGCCGTTCATGGACGAACCACCGGGCGGGAAGCTCTCGTCCGGAGCGAGCGCGGTCTACGGCAAGGCGGTGCGCCGGCTCCGCAACGTCACGCTCAAGACGCTGGACAAGGAGCCGAAGTGGCGAAGCAAGGGCACAGAGCTCACGACCGGCTACAAGCGCAACTGGTGAGGACGGGATCGACGAGATGACCACCACAGAGCAGGACACCGACGTCGTCGAGATGTCGTGGGACCCGATCACCAGAATCGTCGGCAGCCTCGGGATCTACGCGTCGATCGACTTCAAGCAGAAGGAGGTGCGGGAGTGTCACAGCACCTCGTCGATCTTCCGTGGCTACAGCCTCTTCATGAAGGGCAAGGACCCCCGCGACGCGCACTTCATCACCAGCCGGATCTGCGGCATCTGCGGGGACAACCACGCGACGTGCTCGGTCTACAACCAGAACATGGCCTACGGCGTCGCGCCGCCCCACCTGGGTGAGTGGATCATCAACCTCGGCGAGGCCGCCGAGTACATGTTCGACCACAACATCTTCCAGGAGAACCTCGTCGGGGTGGACTACTGCGAGCGGATGGTGAAGGAGACCACCCCAGGCGTGCTCGAGAAGGCCAACAACACCGAGGCCCCGCACGCCGGGGACCACGGCTACCGCACCATCGGCGACATCATGCGGTCGCTCAACCCGATCGAGGGGGAGTTCTACCGAGAGGCGCTGCAGGTCAGCCGCTACACCCGCGAGATGTTCTGCCTGATGGAGGGGCGACACGTCCACCCGTCGACCCTCTATCCCGGCGGCGTCGGCACGGTCGCCACCATCCAGCTGATGACCGACTACATGACGCGCCTGATGCGCTACGTCGAGTTCATGAAGAGGGTCGTCCCCCTGCACGACGACCTGTTCGACTTCTTCTACGAGGCACTGCCCGGCTACGAGCACGTGGGCGAGCGCCGGATCCTGCTCGGCTGCTGGGGCGCTTTCAACGACCCCGAGCACTGCGACTTCCGCTACGACCACATGACCGACTGGGGTCGCAAGATGTACGTCACGCCGGGCGTCGTGGTGGACGGCAAGCTGGTCACCAACGACCTGGTCGAGATCAACCTCGGGATGCGCATCCTGCTCGGCCACTCGTACTACGAGGATTGGGCCGAGTCCAACCGTGAGGTCTTCGTCGAGCGCGACCCGCTCGGCAACCCGGTGGATCGGCGTCACCCGTGGAACCAGCACACGATCCCCAAGCCCGGCAAGCGAGACTTCAACGAGAACTACAGCTGGACGATGTCGCCGCGCTGGTTCGACGGCACCGACCACCTCGCGCTCGACACCGGAGGCGGCCCCCTCGCGCGTCTCTGGTCGACCGCGCTGTCGGGGCTGGTCGACATCGGCTACGTCAAGGCGACCGGGCACAGCGTGCAGATCAACCTGCCCCGGACGGCCCTCAAGCCCGAAGCGTCGTTCGAGTGGAAGATCCCACAATGGAGCAACGCCCTCGAGCGCAACCGTGCCCGCACCTACTTCCAGGCGTACGCGGCGGCCCAGGCGCTGTACTTCGCGGAGAAGGCGCTGGTGGAGATCCGAGCCGGCCGCACCAAGACCTGGACCCCGTTCGAGGTGCCGGACGAGGCCGTGAGCGTCGGCTTCACCGAGGCTGTCCGCGGAGTACTCAGCCACCACATGGTGATCCGCGACGGGAAGATCGCCAACTACCACCCCTACCCGCCCACTCCGTGGAACGGCAGTGTCCGCGACGGCTTCGGGACTCCCGGCCCCTACGAGGACGCCGTCCAGAACACGCCGATCTTCGAGGAGAACCCGCCCGACCAGTTCAAGGGCATCGACATTATGCGCGCGGTCCGCAGCTTCGACCCGTGCCTGCCCTGCGGCGTGCACATGTACACCGGCGGCGGGAACGTCGTCGAGCAGATGCATGCGCCCTCCATGCCGGTCAAGCCCTACTGAGCCCGGGGGCTCACGGAGATGCACGAGCTCGCGATCACCGAGAGCGTCGTCGACCTTGTGCGTGACCGCACCGGGGGCCGACGGGTGGTCGCGGTGCAGCTGTGCGTCGGAGCTCTGTCGGGATTCGTACCGGCTTCGATGCAGCTCTGCTTCGAGATCGCCACCACCGGCACGCCGCTCCAGGGCGCACGGCTGGACTTCACCGAGCCGCCCGGCCGGATCTCCTGCCGGGTCTGCGGCACCGAGCACGACATCCCAGACGCCGTCCTGCTGTGCCCCTGCGGAAGCGCGGACGTGGTGGTCGTCTCCGGCGACGAGCTGCGCGTGGTCTCCGTGGAGCTGGAGCGGGAGACCACATGTGTGTGACCTGCGGGTGCGGTGCTACCGAGGATGCCGCCGCGGGCGTCCGGGTCACCGCGCCCACTCGGGCCGAGCACCCACACGGTGCGGCGCACGGGCACGACCACCCACCTGTCGACACCCTGGTCCTGGAGCAGCGCGTGCTGGCGCGCAACGACCATCTCGCCGAGCACGTTCGCGCCTGGCTCGCCGTACGCCGGATCACCGCGGTCAACCTGATGAGCTCACCCGGCTCCGGCAAGACCTCGTTGCTCGAGCGGACGATCTCCGAGCTCGCCCCCGGGCGTGAGGTCTGTGTGATCGAGGGCGACCAGGAGACGACGTTCGACGCCGATCGGATCGAGCGCGCCGGCGCCCGAGCCGTCCAGATCAACACCGGGTCCGGCTGCCACCTCGACGCCGCCATGGTCGAGCGCGCACTGGCTGCCCTCGCCCCGCCCGAAGATTCCTTGCTGTTCGTCGAGAACGTCGGAAACCTCGTCTGCCCGGCCCTGTTCGACATCGGCGAGCAGGCCAAGGTCGTGGTCATCTCGGTGCCGGAGGGTGACGACAAACCGCTGAAGTACCCCCACATGTTCGCCACCGCCGACCTGGTCGTAGTGAACAAGACCGACCTGTTGCCCTATGTCGACTTCGACGTCCAGGCACTCACGACCCGCGCGCGCTCGCTCAACCCGCACGTGACCGTGCTGCCGCTCTCGGTCACCAGCGGAGACCGGATGGCCGACTGGTACGCGTGGCTGGACACGCTCGAACCGGGCCGGCCGGCGCCCACCCTGCACCGCCACGAGGAAGGAACGCTCCATGGAGCAGCAGTTGTCCGTCCGTGAGTCGAGCGCGCGCATCGACGCTCTGCTCGACGAGCTCGACCAGAGCGCGGTCCCGGCGGTCATGGATCGCGTGCAGGAGCTGCTCGCCGCCGTGATGGGTCTCTACGGTGCCGGCCTGGACCGCACCATCGAGACGCTGCTCGACGCCGATGCCCCGGAGCTCGCCCGCCGGCTGGCCGACGACGAGATCGTGGGCAGCCTGTTCGTGCTCCACGGACTCCACCCCGACCCTGTGCTGACCCGCGTGAACGACGCTCTCGAACGCGTCCGGCCCTATCTTGGATCCCATGCCGGCGGTGTCGAGCTGCTTGGTGTGGACGACGAGGGCATCGTGCGGCTGCGCCTCCAAGGCAGCTGCGACGGCTGCCCGTCGTCCGCCCTCACGGTCAAGAACGCGATCGAGGACGCCATCCTGCTCGCGGCCCCGGACGTCGTAGCGGTCGAGGTCGAGGGCATGGTCGAGGAGAGTCCGGACCTGCTGCAGATCTCGCCGTTCCGGCCGCACGACGATCCGGCGGTCCCGTCTGCCGACCCGTGGCACGCGCTCGAGCTCGATGTCGCACCGCGCACCACCCGGCGCGTGGAGGTCGCCGGTGAGCCGCTGCTCGTCGCCAACCTCGACGGCACCCTGGTCGCCTACCTGGATCGCTGCCCGGCCTGCGACACGGCTCCGTCGTCGGGCACCCTCATCGGCGACGCGCTGGCCTGCGCGGGCTGCGGCACGTCGTACGACCTCCGGCTGGCCGGCCGGTCAGTCGACGACCTCCAGCTCACCCCTGTGCCGCTGCTTCCGGAGCACGCGGCCTGGAAGGTCGCGCTTCCCCACCGGGAGCCGGCGTGACCGCCACCCCGCGGAGCGCAGGCGGCCTGGCGCGGCTCCGCCGCATCAACGCTCCGGCACCGCCGCAGCCCGAGCCGGAGGAGTTCTGCGAGTTCTGCAACGTCCCGCTCGGTGCGCGGCACGGGCACGTGGCGGACACGATGGACCATCGCCTGATGTGCGCCTGCCGGCCCTGCTACCTGGTGTTCGCCCCAGATGGGGCGGGCGGAGGCAGGTTCCGTGCCGTCGGTGAGGACATACGCCGGGTCGGCGGGCTCCAGCTCGACGACGTCACCTGGGACGCGCTGCGCGTCCCCGTGGACCTGGTCTTCTTCTTCCGGCAGGCGACGCCTGGCCAGGAGACTCCGGGCCTGTTGGCCTTCTACCCGGGCCCGGGGGGTGCGACCGAGTCGGAGCTCGATCTGTCGGCCTGGGATCGCATCGTGGCTGCCAACCCGGTGCTCGACGAGATCGCACCCGATGTCGAGGGAGCACTCCTGCGGCGCCATGAGGGCACCTTCTCGGCCCACCTGGTCCCGATCGACGTCTGCTACGAGCTGGTCGGCGTGGTGCGTAGCTGGTGGAAGGGACTGGGCGGCGGGCCCGAGGTCTGGCAGCAGATGGCGGCGTACTTCGACGACCTCGACCACCGTGCTCGCGAGGTGTCTCGCACGGGCGCAGCATGAGCACGCCCGTCAGGGGGCCAGTCAGCGAGCCCGTCAACGGACCCGTCCGCGGCATGGGCGAACTGCACAACGCCGGGGCGGTCCCCGCCATGCCGGACATCGACTTCGACTGCCGCGAGGTGGTGGTCGACCCCTACGCGGCCGGACCGACCGCGGTGTTCCACATGACCGCCAGGGAGTCGACCGGAGCGCGGGTGCACGCCGTGGCTCTGCGCTGCCAGATCCGCATCGAGCCGATTCAGCGCCACTACAGCGACCACGAGGCGACCAAGGTTCTCGACCTGTTCGGCGACCGCACGCGCTGGGGGTCGACCCTGCAGCCCATGCAGCTGGCGTTCCTCACCCAGGTGCTCCCGTCGTTCACGAGGAGCTGCGACTTCGACCTGGTGATGCCGTGCAGCTACGACATCGACGTGGCCGCCCACAAGTACCTCACTGCCCTCGAGGACGGCGACATCCCGCTGCTGCTGCTGTTCAGCGGGACCGTGTTCACCGGCCGGGCCGGCTCCCTCCAGGTCGCGCCGGTGCCGTGGCACAAGGAGACCCAGGTGCGGATGCCGGTCTCCGTGTGGCGAGCCGCCATGGACTCGCACTTCGGGGGCCAGCGGTGGATCCGGGTGGACGGCGAGACCTACGACCGGCTCTCGGCGTACCGCGGGGAGCACATGCTCACCGGCTGGGAGGCCACGTTCGGGCGCCTGCTCGGAGAGGCCGAGCAGTGAGCGCTGCCACGGCGCGGAAGAGTGCCCACGAGTCGGCGCGAGGGGTGGCGGACGCCGTGCTCTACGAGGGCTACGTCCTCTACCCCTACCGGGCCAGCTCGTCGAAGAACCAGGTGCGCTGGCAGTGGGGGGTGGTGATGCCGGCCGACGTCGTGGCCCTTGACCCCTCCGAGCGCTCCCGGGTGCGCACGCAGGTGCTCGTCGACGGGAGTGGCGGCGTCGTCACGGCGACCGTCAGGTTCCTTCAGGTGCAGCGTCGCTCCGTGGAGCGAGCCGAGGGCAGTGGATTCGTCCCCGTGGAGCGACTCGACGTCGGTGACGCGTCGTACGTCGCGTGGGACGAGGCCACCACGGTCGAGCGCGACGTCCGGCTGCCCGACGACGGCTCCTCGGTCGTGCTCGAGATCGGGGGCGGCACCGAGGTCGAAGTGGTGGCCGACGACGCCGGCGTCGTCGTCGGGCGACTGGTGCGGGTGCGCGAGCCGCTGAGGGTCGGACTGACGACGACCGTCGAGCGGCCGGAGTCGCCGTACGCCGTCCGGGTGCTGAGGCTGACTCTCGACAACCTGACCCCTGCGCGGGTCGGCGTGGAGGTCGTGGAGACGGCTGGGCCCGAGCGACCGAGGTGGCTTCGCCGGGCCCTGGTGGCGGCCCACCTGCTGCTGCACGTGGAGGGTGCGCGTTTCCTCTCGCTGACCGATCCCCCGCACTGGGCCAGCGCGCTGGCGACTGCCTGCGAACATGAGGGCCTGTTCCCTGTGCTCGGTGGTCCGGGCGACGACGACTCGACGATGATCGCCTCGCCGATCATCCTGTACGACCACCCGGAGCTCGCGCCCGAGAGCGAGAGCTCGTTCTTCGACGCGCTCGAGGTCGACGAGCTGCTCAGCCTCCGCACGATGACACTCTCCGAGGACGAGAAGCGCGAGATGCGCGGCACCGACCCCCGCACCGCGGCCCTCCTCGACGAGGTCGACGCGATGCCGCCCGACCTCTGGGAGCGGCTCCATGGCACGGTGCGCTACCTCGACCAGATGTCCGGCGGTCGGGTGACCAGACCCGAGCTGGCCGAGCTTCCCGCTCTCGAGACGCCCTGGTGGGACCCGGGATCGGACGCCTCGGTCGACCCGGAGCACGACACTGTGCCGATCGGGGAAGCGACCGTCGGTCGGGGCACCAGGGTGATCCTGCGACCGGGTGTACGACGGGCGGACGCTTACGACCTCTTCCTGGCCGGACGCACCGCCACCGTCGCGGCGGTTCTGTTCGACGTGGACGAAGGCACTCACCTGGCCGTGACAGTGGACGACGACCCCGGGTCCGACCTTAAGGACAGTCACGGCCGCTATCTCTACTTCGCGCCCGACGAGGTCGAGGTACTGACCGGCGAGGCGAGCGCGTGACCAGCATCCTCGTCGCCTGCGTGGGCAACATCTTCAAGTCCGACGACGGCTTCGGCGTCGAGGTGGCCGCCCACCTGTCCGCCGAGCCGATACCGGACGACGTACGCGTCGTCGACTTCGGGATCCGCAGCGTGCACCTGGTCTACGAGCTTCTCTCCGGGTACGACGTGCTGGTCCTGGTGGACACCGTCGGCCGGCAGACCGGCCCACCGGGCACCTTGTACCTGCTCGAGCCGGACCTGCCGCCCCGGGATCTCAGTGGGCAGGTGCCGGAGGTCGTGATGGACGCGCACGACCTGACGCCCGGCGACGTGATGACCCTCGTGCCGGTGCTCGGCGGGCACGTCGACCGGATCCTCGTCGTCGGCTGTCAGCCCGAGACCCTCGAGGACGGCATCGGTCTCTCCCCTGCCGTCCAGGCCTCGGTCGGGCCAGCGGCGGACATGGTCCGGAGGGTCGTGGACGGGGAGCTGACGCAGCAGACGGCCGGTCGGCGCGAGGTCGTGCGAGGAGGTGGTTGAGAGATGTGGTGGCTGGTGATCCTGGTGATCGTGGTGATCCTCGTCGTCGGAGGCGCGCTCCTGTTCCTCAAGGACATTCGGCGATATCTGCGCATGCGCTCGATGTGATCGCTCGGGCGCGCAACCGGGTACGCGGATACTGGGAGAGGAGATGATCGAGATGAAGAAGCTGTTCGTGCTGCTGATGCTCGCCGGCGCAGTCGGCGTCGCCGCGGTGTCCATGCCCGACATCAAGCGCTACCTGGAGATGCGCCGTATGTAGGACGTATCCTTCGATTCAGCGCTGACGTCGAAGATCCGGTACCGGGCCGAGGATCCAAGGGCCGTCGGAGGACTGCGAGCGCCCTTCGTCGGGGGGTGGGTCGCTGACGGAAGCGTGTGTCACCGGCTCGGCGCGCGGCAGCCCGGTCATCTCCGACTCCATGCCCGACCCCGTGCGCGACTCCCCGCAGGGCCAGCCGGCGCCGTCCGGCTCCCAGCGCAGGGGGTCCGAGCTGAGCCCGACGAGATAGGTCAGCGTGCAGTCGAGCGCGTGCGCGATCTCCGGCAGCTTGCAGACGTCGAGACCAGCCCCGTGCTCCAGGCTCGAGAGCGCCTTGTTCGTGGTGTCGACCCCGAGCCTTCGCAGGCGTGCCACCACCTCCTTCTGGGTCAGGCCGAGCTGGCGCCGCCGGAGCCTCAGACGTTCACTGACCAGAAGATGGCGATGCAGGCCGAGCTCGTGCGCAGCCGTCCGCTCGGCGAGTTCGAGCCCGAAACCGTCGGGGTCGCGGCCGATGGCGCTCACGGCGTCCGCCCCGACATGTCGGCGAGGGCGTGGATCGTGTAGCGGGCGAAGTTGAAGACGGGGGCGACCGCGAGCAGCCGCTCGAACTCCTCGTGCGACTCCACCTCGTAGATCCAGGCCCCGCCGTGGGCGCCCACCACGTGGTAGCGGGCCAGCACCTTGCCCTCCCGCTCGAGTCGCTCGCCGTACTCCGGCATGCGGGCGATCGCACCGACCATCGCCTCGCTGAGCAGCGAGAGGTCGATGTTCCAGAGTGCGAGGAACTTCATGGTCAGCAGATCCTGGGGAGCTGCTCGCCGATCGGCATGTCGACGACCCGCTCCGCACCGAAGCCGGTGCGTGCCGAGACCATGCCCGGGTGGTCGACGACACACTCGCCGATCACCGTGGCTCCGGCTCCCGCGGGATGGGCGCGCATCGCCTCGAGCACGGCGTCGGCGTCCGTCGGCGCCACGAAGGCCAGGAGCTTGCCCTCGTTGGCGACCTGCAACGGGTCGAGGCCGAGGAACGAGCAGGCGTCGCGTACTACGTCGGGGATCGGCAGCAGCCGCTCGTCGAGAGCGATGCCGACGTCGGACGCGGTCGCGATCTCGTTCAACGAGGTGGCGACGCCACCCCTGGTGGGGTCGCGCAGGACGTGCAGGTCCTGGGTGACGCCGAGCATCGTCGCGACCAGCCCGTTCAGTGGCCGGCAGTCGCTGCTCAGCTCGGTGCCGAACTCCAGACCCTCACGCACGCTCATGATCGCGACGCCGTGGACGCCGATGTCGCCACTGATGATCACCTGATCGCCGGGCCGGGCTCGGTCCGGGCGGACGTCGACGCCGTCGGGCACGAGCCCCACACCGGCCGTGTTCACGTAGACGCCGTCGCCGTGGCCGGATTCCACGACCTTCGTGTCGCCGGTGACGATGCGAACGCCGGCCAGGCGGGCCGCTTCGCCCATCCGCTCGGCGACCGCACCTACAGTGGCGAGCTCAACCCCCTCCTCGAGAATGAACCCGGCGGACAGGAAGAGCGGGGTGGCGCCGCTCATGGCCAGGTCGTTCACGGTGCCGTTGACCGCCAGGTCACCGATGCTCCCGCCCGGGAAGAACAGCGGGCGCACGACGAACGAGTCGGTGGAGAAGGCCAGGCGGGCACCCGCCACGTCGAGCACCGCAGAGTCGCCGAGGGTGGCCGGGGCACCGTCGGTGAACGCCGGCAGGAAGAGGTGCTCCACCAGCTCCGCCGACATCGCGCCGCCGCCACCATGGCCCATGACGACGTTCGGGCTGTCCCGCAAGGGCAGTGGGCAGGTCCAGCCGTCGAAGCTCGCACGCGGCTCGATGGAGACGTCGGTAGCCATCAGCCCATCCCCTCCGGCCGACCCGCTCCGACCGTCTCGCGCTCGGCCGGTGGCGGCACCTGCAGGCGCCGGTAGAGGTAGTACGCCGCGCAAGCACCCTCGCTCGACACCATCGTCGCCCCGAGCGGGTTGCGGGGCGTGCACTCCTTGCCGAAGGCGGCGCACTCGTGGGGCTTGATCAGACCCTGGAGCACCTCGCCGCTGCGGCAGATCGCCGACTCCTGGGTGTGGATGTCGCCCACCTCGAAGCGGTCCTCGGCGTCCCACCGCCGGTACCGCTGGGAGAGCCGCCAGCCGCTCTGCGGGATCATCCCGATGCCACGCCACGACCGGTCGACGACCTCGAAGACGTCCTCGAGCATCTCGATGGCGATCGGGTTGCCGTCGTCGGACACGACGCGCGCGTAGGCGTTCTCGACCTCGTGTCGCCCCTCCTCGAGCTGGTGCACCGTGCGCCGGATCCCCTCGAGGATGTCCAGCGGCTCGAACCCGGTCACCACGATCGGCACCTTGAACCGCTCCGCCAACGCGGGATACTCCCCGGTGCCCATCACCGTGCACACGTGACCGGCGGCAAGGAACGCCTGCACCCGGCACACGGGCGAGGTCATGATCGCCTCGATGGCCGGTGGCACCCGCACGTGACTGACCAGCAGGCTGAAGTTGTCGATCCCGAGCTTGCGCGCCTGGTACACCGTCATCGCGTTCGGCGGGGCAGTGGTCTCGAAGCCGATGCCGAAGAACACGACCTGGCGGTCGGGGTTCTTGCGGGCGATCGCCAGGGCATCCATCGGGGAGTAGACGACCCGGACGTCGCCCCCCGCGCTCTTGACCCGGAAGAGGTCCTTCTCGCTGCCGGGCACCCGCAGCATGTCGCCGAAGGAGCAGAAGATGACCCCCGGGCGGCTCGCGATCTCCAGCGCCTTGTCGATGACCTCGAGCGGGGTCACGCACACGGGGCAGCCAGGTCCGTGGATCAGCTCGATCCCGTCGGGCAGGAGCTGGTCGAGCCCGTGCCGGATGATCGAGTGGGTCTGTCCACCGCAGACCTCCATCATCGCCCACGGCTGCGTGACGGTCGCCTGGATGTCGTCGAGCAGGCGACGCGCCAGCTCAGGGTCCTGGAACTCCTCGAGGTACTTCATGACAGCCCCCCTGCCAGGTCTGGGCGCGGCATGCCGGCCTGCTCGGCGGCACGGCCCCACTGGTCCCCGAACTCGGCGTCGAGCTCGCCCATCTTGCGGAAGATCTCCAGCGTCTCCAGGGCCGACTTCTCGTCGAGCCGCTGGAGGGCGAAGCCCACGTGCACGATCGTGTACTCGCCGATCTGGATGTCGGGGACGTAGGCCAGGCAGACATCCTTGGTCACGTTGCCGAAGCTCACCCGCCCCATGGGTGTTCCGTCGTCGTCCCAGATCTCGGTGATCTCACCGGGCACTGCTAGACACATGGTGACTCCTTTTCCGGCGGGCGATGCCGCCTGTGCGGGACGGGGGAAGGAAGACCTGTGGGGCGGTGCGCGAGCACGGCGACCTGCCCGAGGGCGATGCCGGCATCGCTGGCCGGGACACGTTGGTGACGCAGCACCTTGAAGCCGGCCGCTTCGAGTTCGCGCGCGCAGCCCGCGGTGACGAACGCGTTGAGGAAGACGCCTCCGCTCAGGGTCGCGGTGGCAAGTCCGGTACGGCGGCGCGCCTCGACGGCGGCGGCCACCACCACGTCGACGACCGCCTGCTGGAAACGAGCCGCCACCAGGCTCGGCTCGACCCCGGCCCGCACGTCGGAGACGACCGCCTCGACGACCGGGCCTGGGTCGATCGCGAACGGCTCACCGTCCCCGATCGCGAACCGGTAGCCCTCGGTCACGACGTGAGCGCGGGCCGCGGCCTCGAGCTCCATGGCGGCCTGGGCGTCGTATCCCGCGCGGTGGCAGATGCCGGCCAGGGAAGCGACGGCGTCGAAGAGCCTGCCCACGCTGGACGTGGGCACGCAGCCGACCCCGCGCTCCAACTGGCGATCCAGGAGCGCGAGCTCATGCTCGGTGCACGCGCGGACGCTCGGGAGGTCGCCGGTCCAGGCGATCCCGGCGCTGCGCAAGTGGGACAGGGCCATCCGGCAGGGGTTGCGGACGCCGGCGTCGCCGCCGGGGAGGTCGACGTAGGAGAGGTGGGCGAGCCGGAGGTAGCCCGCGTAGTCGGCAGACAGGAGCTCTCCGCCCCAGGCCGCGCCGTCATCGCCGTAGCCCGTGCCGTCGAACGCGAAGCCGAGGACTCGGACCCCGGCGCCGACCCCGTGCTCGGCCATCGTGGAGGCGACGTGCGCGTGGTGATGCTGGACCTCGTGGACGGGTCTACCGGCTGCGTGCTCGATCGCCCAGCGACGCGACCTGTACGCCGGGTGGCGGTCGGCTGCCAGTGCGCTGGGACGCACGCCCGTCAGCCGCTCGAGGTGGG
>DATBBE010000111.1:0-8335 GCA_036271155.1 Nocardioides sp.
AGGCGTACTCGATCTTCGGTTGGTTCGCCCAGCTGTGGCGCGACAACGGGTACGGCGCGGAGCACGCCGGCCTGCTCGTGGGCATCGTCGCCGGCGTCAGCATCCCGTTGTCGTTGTGGTTGCCGGCCCTCTGCGCCCGGCTCGAGAGCCAGGTCTGGCTGATCGTCGCGGTCGTCAGCTGCTATGTCGTCGGCTACGGCATGCTGCTGGTCGACGCGCACACGCTGGCGATCCCCGCGGCCGTGCTCGTCGGCATCGGCTGCTGCGTCTTCCCCGTGGTGCTCACCCTGATCGGCCTGCGCGCCCACACCCCCGACGGCACGGCCGCCCTCTCGGGCTTCACCCAGTCCCTGGGATACCTGCTGGCCGCCCTCGGCCCCTTCCTGATGAGCACGCTCTACGACCACACCGGCGGCTGGACGGCTCCGCTGTGGCTGCTCCTCGCGCTCGTGGCGCCGCTCCTGGCCGTCGGCGCGTACGCCGGTCGCCCGGCGTACCTGGAGGACCAGCTGGCCTGAGCAGGAGCCCGGTGGGGCACGATGTCCCCGTGTCCCGACGTGCGGCTCTGCTGTTCCTCGCGCTCGGCGTGGTGTGGGGCATCCCCTACCTGCTGATCAAGGTCGCGATCGACGAGCTCTCGCCGGCCCAGCTGGTGCTCGCGCGGACCGGTCTCGCGGCGCTGATCCTGCTCCCGGTGGCTCTCGCACAGGGAGCCGTGCGCCCCGTGCTACGGCGGTGGCGTTGGCTGCTGCTGTTCGCCGTCGTCGAGATCGCCGTGCCCTGGGTGCTGCTCGGGAGCGCTGAGACCCGGCTGCCCAGCTCCACCACGGGCCTGCTGGTGGCGGCGGTGCCGTTGGCCGGGCTCGTCATCGCGTTCGTGACCGGTCGGGCCGAGCGCCTCGCGCCGGTCGCCTGGCTGGGGGTGATCATCGGGATCGTCGGCGTCACCGCGCTGGTCGGCCTCGACATCGGTGGCTCCGACCTGGGCGCGGTCGCCGAGGTCGGGGTGGTCGTGATCGGGTACGCCGCCGGACCGGCCATCCTCAGTCGCCCGCTCCAGGGGCTGCCCGGGATCGGGATCATGTCCTCTGCCCTCACCGTCACGGCCGTGGTCTACGTCCCGATCGTGCTGGTGAGTGACGGCGTGCCCGGAGCGCTTCCGTCTGCCAAGGTCGTGTGGTCGGTGGTGGCCCTGGCCGTGGTGTGCACCGCCGCGGCCTTCATGCTGCTGTTCGCGCTCGTCAACGAGGTCGGGCCCGTGCGCGCCACCACCATCACCTATCTCAACCCCGCCGTGGCGGTCGTCGCGGGCGCGGTCATCCTCAACGAGCCGGTGACCGTCTGGACGGTCGTCGGGTTCGCTCTGGTCGTGACCGGCTCCTACCTCGTCAACCGCGGCGGTCGCCCACATCCTCCGGCCGAGACCGAGCTGGTCGGCGAGACCGCCAGCAGCTGCGCCTGAACGCTCTCGCCCCACCGAGCCGGGTGCGAGGATGACGGCGTGCGTCGTGCCGTGGCTCCACTGCTCACGCTGACCGTCGCACTGGTGATGGCCGACTCCGCGGTGGTCACGCTGGCGCTGCCCGACATTCTCCAGCACCTGCACACCTCGGTCGCGCAGGTCGCGTGGGTGCTGATCGTCTTCAACCTCGTGCTGGGGCTCGTCGCCGTGCCGACGGCCGCGATGTTCGCCCGGACGCCGTCACGACTCCTCACCGCCGCCGGCATCGCCGTCTTCGCCGGGGCCTCCGCCTGGTGTGCCCTGGCCGGCTCGATCGAGGTGCTGGTCGGGGCTCGTTGCCTGCAGGCGCTCGGAGGCGCGCTCGCGCTGGTCGGCTGCCTCGAGCACCTGGTCGCGGCGTACGGCGAGCGCCGCGGCGTCGCGACCTGGGTCACCGCCGGGGTGGTCGGGACGGCCGTCGGACCGGTCGCCGGTGGGCTGCTCACGCAGGCCTTCTCGTGGCAGGCCATCTTCGTGGTGCAGGTCCCGTGCGCGGTCCTGGCCGTGCCGGCCGCGCTCGCCGCCCCCGGCGTACCCGCCCTCACCCCGGACCGGCATCGGCCGGCGATCCGCGCGAACCTGACACTCGCCCTGCTGTCGGCGGCACTCACGGCGGCGTTGTTCCTGCTGGTGCTGCTCCTGGTCGAGGGCTGGCGACGCTCGCCGGCGACTGCCGCGCTGACCGTGTCCGTGGTGCCGCTCGCTGCGCTCGCGGCCCGGCCCGTCGCACGCCTGCTAGGACCTCCCGCCGAGGTCGAGGTCGCGGTGGGCTGCTTCCTGATCGCGGGGGGACTGGCCTGCCTCGCGATCCCGCCGTCGGCCGACCTCGCCTGGACGATCGCGCCGCAGGCCCTGATCGGGCTCGGCCTCGGGCTCACCATCGAGCGGCTCACCTCTCAGGCGATGCAGATGCGCCTGCCGCGGGTCCAGCATGCGGGCTGGACCATCGGCGCCCGCCACCTCGGGGTGGTCCTCGGGTTGGCGATCCTGACGCCGGTGTTCACCGCGGACCTGCGCGACGCCCAGACACCCGCTCAGGAGGCGATCACGTCGCTGGTGCTCGATGCCCCGCTACAGCCTCAGGACAAGATCGCGGTCGCTCAGGCGCTCGGCGACCAGCTGAACGACCAGCAGGGTCGGATCCCGGACCTGCACCACGCGTTCGCGACGCTGGACCTCGACCCCGCCGAAAGGCCTGCCGCGGCAAAGCTCGAACGCGATCTCGACGCGCAGCTGGAGCGCGCCGCCACGCGGGCGTTCCGCGACTCGTTCCTCGTCGGCGCCGGCCTCGCACTCGTCGCCCTCCTCACCGTGGTCGCGACCGGGATCGTCACCCTGATCGTCCCGGGCAGACGGGCGAGCCCGTGAGCGGACGCGCGCACCTCGCCGGCCTGCCCGCTGCCGCGCTGGTCCTGGTCGGCAGCGTGCTCGGGATACAGCTCGCCAACGGTGGCGGGGCGTTCGAGCCGCTCCGGCCGGCCGATCCGTGCGTCGCTCGAGCTGTCAGCACGCCGCCCGACAGCCTCGACGCTCTCACCGAGCGCCTGGTCCTGCTCGGCATCGACGGCGCCGCCTGCCGCCTGCACGTCAGCCGCGAGGCGCTGACCCTCGAGCTCGCGCGACCCGGCGCCCGTACGGACGCCGAGATCGAGGCCCTGCATGCCGGCCTGCTGTCCGCGGTGCGTCAGCTGAAGGACAGCGGCTCGCTGCCGCCGGCCTCGCAGCTCGTGGACGAGACCCTCGACTCGGTCGCCCTCAACGGGTTCGTCAAGGCCGCGATCCGGGCGCTGCCCGACTCGGTGGTGGACGCGGCGCTCAAGACCGACGACGTCCTCACCCGCACGATCGACGGACTCGACCTGCGCACCCTGCTGAGCGATCTCGACAACCAGCACGCTCTCGACCAGCAGCTGGATGCAGCGGTCACCCGAGCCGTCGAGGACTCCCTCGTCGCCCGGCTCCGCGACCTCCTGTGACCCGGAGGTGCGGTGGGATCAGGCGAGCCGCCACACGCCTGGTGTGCCCTTGGTCATCAGCCCTTCGTCGATCAACGCCACCCGGGCCCGGCGAGCGGCGTACCGCCAGCG
The DNA here is from genome assembly GCA_036271155.1 of Nocardioides sp. GTDB lineage: Bacteria > Actinomycetota > Actinomycetes > Propionibacteriales > Nocardioidaceae > Nocardioides. Next base: position 3,589 of record DATBBE010000111.1, read on the forward strand.
CAGCTCACCCTCCGGCGTCGTCTCGCTGTCGGCAGGCCGGAGTCGGTCGTCGACCTCCGCCTCCAGACGGACGAAGAGCTCATCGGTCTCCAGCTCGCCGCCCGCATCCTCCAGCACGCTGAGGATGAGGGGCTTGAACGCCTCCGGGGGTGTCCAGCGAAGCGTCACCTTCTTGGCCGGGGCAGCCGGTGGCCGCGCGCGGGTGGCGGGCCGCTTCCTGGGCTTCGGTGACGCCTGCACGGCCTCCTTGGGCGCCGGCGGAGGCTGCCCGTGTGGGCATTGGGACTTCGGCAGGTCGCACAGCTCGCAGTAGTCGTCGGAATCAATCATCGCCACCAACCTAACGAGCCGACGGATCCTCGGCGGACCCGGCCGCCAACTAGGCTCGTTCCGTGAGCGCGACGCAGGAGCCGGTGGCCTTCGAGGTCCACGAGCCCGGTGTGTTCCTGCACGGCACGAAGGCGGACCTCGCCGTGGGCGACCTGCTGGTGCCCGGCCGCGAGTCGAACTTCGAGAGCGGCCGCGTGATGAACCACGTCTACTTCACCGCGACCCTCGATGCCGCGGTCTGGGGCGCCGAGCTCGCGGCGGGTCAGGGCCGGGGGCACATCTACGTCGTCGAGCCCCGCGGGGAGTTCGAGGACGACCCCAACGTCACCGACAAGAAGTTCCCCGGAAACCCGACACACTCCTACCGCAGCCGCGAGCCCCTGCTCGTCGTCGGCGAGCTGCTGGACTGGGTCGGGCACTCGCCGGAGAAGCTGGAGGCCATGCACGACCGGCTCACCGAGCTCAGGCGCCAGGGGGCAGCCCAGATCGAGGACTGAGCCCTACCGCGCGTCGCAGGATGCCGCGAAGCCGGCCGCGTTGCGGGCTGCGATCGCGGGGTCGTTCTCGACGTTCGCCTCGGCGGCCACCTCGTGACGCCAGGCGCGCTCACCCTGTCCGGCGGCCTTGAGCCGAGCGGCGTCGAGACCATCGGCGAAGGTCACGTAGTGGCGCATCGCGGCAGCGGCGGGCGCCGCCGCCGCCGGCACGGGCACCGCCGCCAGTGACTTGTCGAAGGCCTTGAGCACTCCCTGATGGGCTGGCCAGTCCTTGAGGTACTGACCTGCCGCGATGTCGAGGCTGCCACCGTGGGTGGCGCGGATGACCTTCGGCAGCAGCTGGTCGCACAGAGCGTTGACGGTCGCCAGGTAGTGCTGCTTCGGAGACTGTGCGTCGGAGCTCGTCGTCGCAGGAGCAGAGCTGGACGGTGTCGTGGAGGCGGCCGGCGCCGAGGAGTCGGAGCAGCCATCGACGAGGAGCACGACGGCCCCGGCGGCGACGAGGGCACGCAGGTGACGCGACATCGGGTGCATGCGCCAGATCCTGCACCCAGGACGAGGCCCAGGTCGAGGTGAGCCGCTCGACACCGGCGATGACGGGCTGCGCCCGAGTCCCGTTGCGGCCACACTGGGCGCATGCGATCCGCCGTCCCCGTGGTCACCGCCGGTCTCGCCGCTGCTCTGGTCGCCCTGGGCGTCGCAGCTCCAGGCGCCGGCTCACCGGTCGTCCGTCCGGCCGCAGCGAAGGCCCGCGTGACGCTGACGGTCGACGCGGCCAAGGGTCGACACCCCATCAGCCCCCTGATCTACGGGGTCAACTTCGCCTCCCAGGTCTCGGGTCTCGCGAAGGCGTTCCGAGTGCCGGTCGACCGGTGGGGTGGGAACAGCACGAGCCGCTACAACTACACCGACCACACCTACAACACCGGGTCGGACTACTACTTCGAGAACATCGTCGCCGGCGGGAAGGGGACTCTCGGCTCGTTGGTCAAGACCGACCGCAAGCGCCACTCGAGCAGTCTGGTGACCGTGCCGATGATCGGCTGGGTGTCGAAGAAGTCCCCGCACAAGCACCCCTTCACCTGCTCGTTCCCGCCGACCAGGTTCCCGCACCAGAATCTGTTCGACCCCTACGACAGCAACTGCGGGAACGGCGTCGACGGCAGCAAGAACCTGAAGGCCGACCCGAGGACGACGTCCAAGCGCGCGGGCCCGGCGTTCGACAAGCGGATGGTGAAGCACCTGGTGTCGTCGTACGGCAGGGCCTCTCACGGAGGGGTCCGCCTCTACGAGCTCGACAACGAGCCGGACCTCTGGAACAGCACTCACCGCGACGTCCACCCCCAGCCACTCAGCGAGAAGGAGCTGTGGACGAAGTCGAAGGCGACCGCTGAGGCGATCAAGAAAGCGGACCCCACGGCGGGGGTGCTCGGCCCGAGCGACTGGGGCTGGTGCGCCTACTACTACTCGGCCGTCGATCACTGCGGAGGCTCCACGAAGGACCAGGACGCCCACGGCGGACTTCCGCTGGGTCAGTGGTACCTCAAGCAGTTCGCCCATGCCCAGCGCACCACCGGCACCCGCCTGCTGGACTACTTCGACGAGCACTTCTACCCCCAGGAGAACGACGTCGCGCTCAACCCCGCGGGCGACGCCGCCCGCCAGGCGCTGCGGCTGCGATCCACCCGGGCGCTGTGGGACCCGAGGTACGTCGACGAGTCCTGGATCAGCCAGGCGAACGGCGGCAAGCCCCTGGCCTGGATCCGCACGATGCGCGCGTGGGTCAAGAAGTACTACCCCGGCACCAAGACGGCGATCAGCGAGTACAACTGGGGCGCGCTGGACTCGATGAACGGTGCACTCGCCCAGGCCGACGTCCTGGGCATCTTCGGGCGCGAGCGTCTCGGCCTGGCCACGCTGTGGGGGCCCACCAAGGCCACCGACCCATGGGCGTACGCGTTCCGGATGTACCGCAACTACGACGGCCACGGCGCGACGTTCGGTGACACCTCCGTGCGGGCCGTGAGCAGCAACCAGGGCCGACTGGCCGTGTACGCCGCGACCCGCAGCTCCGACGGTGCGCTCACGATGATGATCGTGAACAAGAGCAGATCGTCGATCCGTTCGCCGATCGCGCTCCGCCATTCTGCCGCCGGTCCGAAGGCGCGCGTCTTCAGGTACTCCGCGGCCCACCTGCACAAGATCGTGCGAGGCGCCGCCATCGCCGTCCACCATGGGCGCCTGACCACGACGTACCCCGCGAGCTCGATCACGCTGCTGGTGCTGCCTCGTCGTTAGTGGGCCGCCGATGCCGATGCCGATGCCGATGGAGGGTCAGCGCCACCAGTGCAGGCTGCGGCCGTGCTGCTGGGTGTGACCGACGGCCACCCCGTCGACGCCGAGGACGTAGCGCGCCGGCGGTGGCTCGGGTCCGGATGCCGTGACCGCCGGCAGGGCGCGGGGGCGCTCGTTGCTGACCCAGTGCAGGCGCGGCTCTGCCAGCAGGTCTCGCATCAGGGCGGCGAACCGCTCACGCCCGGGCACGTCGAGGTAGGCGATCACGGCGGAGTGGAAGACCAGCAGCCGGCCGGTCTCGGGGAGCGCGGCCAGCGCCTCGGCCACCAGCCCGGGCAGCTCTCGCAGCAGGTCGCCCCCGCGGAGATCGGGCGGCTCGCGGCGCGCGATGGCCAACCCCTCCTCGAGACGCGCCCGGCGGTCCTCGTGTTCGGGCCAGACCAGCGCCAGCAGCCAGCGGCAGGTCTCGGGGTCGGTGGCATCGAGAGGGTTGAGGTCGATGCCGCCTCGCCAGGCGACCTGTGGGACGCCGTCCGGGAGGGGCGCAGGTCCCGAGACGTCCGCGTGAAGGGTGGTCAGCGCTGAACCTGCCGTCACCGTGCCCTGGTCGGTGGTCCACGAGTAGGACCACCGGTCGGGGTAGAGACACAGTCCCGCGCTCGCGCCGACCTCCAGCAGGCCGACCGGCCCCTCCCCCGGCACGCGGGCGAAAGCCGGCAACAGCGTCGCCAGCCTGCCGACCTCGTTGGTCTGGGTGGCGCGCTCCAGGATGGTCGCGCGGATCCGGCCCGGATCACCCAGGAGGGCCTGACGAAGGGCGTCGTACGGCGCCGGCGCAGCGAGTCCGTGCCAGCGGGCGGCGGCGAAGACCAGGTTCGGCTGCCGCTTCGGCTCCGGGAGCTGCGCCAGCCAGTGCTGCACCTCGAGGTCCTCGGCGACCCCGAGTGCCCACTCCTCGAAGCAGGGCGAGTTGCCCGCTGCGTAGACCGCGAAGCTGCGGTACGTCGCCTGCACGTCACCGAGCGCCTGCACGCAGGCAGTCAAGCACTCCATAGAACCGAAGCTGTGGATGACGGCTGTGGTCCGCCCCGTGACTGTCGGTGGTCATCTATAGGTTGGTGGTCATGAGGCGAGACTCGGGCAGCTCAGGCAGTGGGGCAGGGCTACGGGGTGCCTCGAGCCTGGTCACCGAGGCCGAGGCATGGCTGGCAGCCCTGGTCGAGATCGAGCCAGACGACTTCGACGAGAAGACCGCGCTCAAGGCGATCACCGCCCTGGAACGGTTGAAACGAGCCGCGGCCGGAGCACAAGCCCGCCTCGCGGTCCGGGTCGACGAACAGGCACGAGCCCGTCAACAGACCGCAGGCTTCCGCAGCGACCAGCTCGGCCAAGGCATCGGAGCCCAGCTCGCCCTGGCCCGCCTGGAGTCCCCCCACCGCGGCGCCCGACACCTCGGCCTGGCCAAGACCCTGACCACCGAGCTCCCCCACACCCTCCACGCCCTGGTCCACGGACAGGTCAGCGAATGGCAGGCCACCCTGGTCGCCCGCGAGACCGCCTGCCTCCAAGCCGACACCCGCCGCACCATCGACACCACCATCGCCGACCACCTCCCCAGCTGGGGC